>CAZWRT010000011.1:0-49175 GCA_964636375.1 uncultured Lachnobacterium sp.
CCCATAAAATCAAAGTTTTGGAACTAAAAAAAGGTAGTAGATTTGACACTACCACGGCGTGACAGGAGGGAATACATATGGGATTATTTCAGGCTTTTAATATCAGTGCCAGCGGCATGACTGCACAGCGGTTCCGCACGGACATTATCGCAGAGAATATCGCGAACGTGAACACGACGCGCAAGGCGGGGGAAGACCCATACTGCCGCAAGATCGTGACTTTCCGCGAGAAGAACGTGACACCGTTCAGCCAGTTCTTCTCCACATCCAAAAATCCTACGATTGGCAACGGCGTGAAGGTGACGCGCGTGATGGAGGACCACTCGACCGACTTTATCAAGGAGTACGATCCTGCCCATCCGGATGCGGATGAGGACGGATATGTATACTATCCGAATGTGAACACGGTTGTGGAAATGACGGATCTGATTGATGCGCAGCGCTCCTATGAGGCGAATGCGACTGCGTTTGAGGCGAGCAAGAGCATGGCGAAGTCCGGCTTAAGTATCGGCCAGTCGTAATAAATGAGGAGTGAAATATGGATATCACGAGTTTGAGTAATGTGTCTTCGGACTATCTGAAGACATTCGCAAAAAAAGAGTCTCTGGTGCAGTCGGGCGAAGAGTCCTTCGGCACGATTTTTGATGCCATGATGAAACAGCTGGACGAAACGAATGATCTGCAGCAGTATGCGCAGGCAGAGAAGATCAAGTTTGCCCTGGGCGAGTCGGAAAATACGCACGATCTGATGATCGCCGCGTCCAAAGCGAATATTGCGCTGCAGTATACGGTTGCAGTGCGCGACCGCTTGGTTGAAGGCTACAACCAGATCATGCAGATGCAGGTTTAATATCGATTGACAGGCTGCTGAAGAAAGGACTCAGAAAATGCCGGAACAGATACAAAAGATCTTAAATCGAATAATTGAATGGTGGAAAAAGTTCACGACAAAGCAGAAGACTCTCATGGTCAGTCTGACTGCCGTGGTCATTCTGGCTCTTGTGATTCTCGCAGTTGTCATGACAAAGCCGGTATATGTGCCGCTTTACACTGCGGCCAATTACAAGGAGGCGAATCAGGTCCGACAGCTTCTGGATTCGGATTCTTCGATCAAATACCGCATTCAGAACTCGACGGAGTTTTACGTTGACCGGAAGCATGAATCCGATGCCAACATGCTGCTGGGGTCTAATGACTTTGCCACAAACGGCTATACGGCGCCGCGGGCAAAGCTGTCGGACTATCTGGGCAGCGGATTTTCTACCACGTCAGCGGATAAGCAGAAGCAGTACAGGGAGTTTTTGGAGAAAAAGCTTGAGGAGGACCTCGAAGCGCAGAGACTGATCAATTCCGCCACGGTTTCTCTGGAAATTGCAAATGACGACGGAACTTTGTTCTCGCGGATGCAGGAGAGCTCGGCGAGTGTCAGCCTGGATCTGACAGGAGCGATCTCTGCGGATCAGGCGTACTCCATCGCGCGGTTTGTCGCGACTCAGCTCGGCAATAAGACGACTGACAATGTGACGATTCTGGATCAGGCAACCTCCAAAATTATATACTCGGGGGCGGATCAGGACAGCGACAGTGCAGTGATCACCGCTCAGATGGATCAGAAGGCGCAGACGGCTGCGAGCATAAAGCGCGAGATCAAGGACGCTTTGGTGGGGTCCGGACTTTTCTCCAACGTGGAGGTCGGACTTTCGATCGATATGAGCTTCAGCTCAGTGACGGATACGGTTCACCGTTATTGGCACAATGCCGGCATGGACACCGGCGAGATTGCACAACAGTATAATTACACTGCGTCCGGCAACGGCGCCGTGGACGGCGTGCCCGGAACGACCAGCAATACCGACGACACCAGCTACTACACCGGCACGACGGACGGCGAGTGGTCAGTGTCAAAGAATGAGACGACATATAACAATAACGAGCAGATTACGACAACAGAGAACAAGGGCGGCACAATCAATTACGATAACTGTTCCGCGGCGGTTGTCGCTGTGCGCCATGTCATCTATGACGAGGATGTGGTGCGCGCGAACGGCGAGCTCGGCGATCTGACCTGGGAACAATTCAAGGCGGCAAATGGGGATAACACGCGGGTGGATGTTGATCCGATTTATGTATCGGCAGTGTCCAGGATTGTAAACTGCGATACTGATGCGGTGGAGTTTATCTGCATTGAAAAACCGTTGTTTAAGGATTCCGACAGAAACCGGATCGGTGTCACGGATATCCTGCAGATCGCGCTCACGGTACTTATTTTTGCCCTGCTGGGTTATGTTGTGTTCCGCAGTACAAGAAAGCAGAAGGAAGTCGAGCCGGAGCCGGAGCTTTCTGTGGAGGCGCTTTTGGAATCTACAGCAGAAAATCAGGATGTTTTGGAGGATATCGGGTACTCAGAGAAGTCCGAGACCAGGATGCTGATTGAAAAATTTGTGGAAGAAAAGCCGGATGCGGCGGCACTTTTGCTGCGCAACTGGCTGAATGAAGACTGGGAGTAAAGGTGGGGGCAGCGTAAGCTATGGCAGAGGCATACAGTGGGGTGCAGAAGGCTGCGATCCTTCTAATTACATTGGGACCGGAAAAAGCGGCCACGATTTTTAAGCACCTTAAAGAAGATGAAATTGAAGAACTGACTCTGGAAATTGCCAATACGAGGAGTGTCGCTCCCCAGACGAAAGAGGATGTGCTGGAGGAGTTTTATCAGATCTGTCTTGCTCAGCAGTATATTGCAGAGGGCGGTATCGGATATGCGAAGGAACTTTTGGAGAAGGCTTTGGGCAACGACAAGGCGCAGGGCGTGATCGCAAAGCTCACGGCGTCCCTGCAGGTGCGGCCGTTTGAGTTTGTGAGAAAGACCGACCCAAGCCAGCTTCTCAACTTTATTCAGGATGAGCATCCGCAGACCATCGCCATGATCCTGTCGTATTTGGCGGCGGGACAGGCGGCGCTTGTGCTGGGATCGCTTCCGCCCGAAAAGCAGGCGGACGTTGCGAGGCGTATTGCAACGATGGATCGGACTTCACCGGATGTCATCAAGGAGGTGGAGCGCGTATTGGAGCGGAAACTTGCATCGCTGGTCAATCAGGATTACACGATTGTCGGCGGTATCGATGCAATTGTCAGCATCTTGAACACCGTAGACCGCGGAACAGAGAAGCATATTATGGAATCCCTCGAAATCGAGGAGCCGGAGCTGGCCGACGAGATCCGCAAGAAGATGTTCGTCTTCGAGGATATCCTGCTCCTGGAGGATCGTGCGATCCAGCGTGTGCTGCGTGAGGTAGACAATCCTGATCTGGAGCTGGCGCTCAAGAATGCCAACGAGGAAGTTCAGAATGTTATTTTCAAGAACCTGTCCAAGCGTCTGGCTGCCATGATCAAGGAAGATATGGAATTCATGGGGCCTGTCCGCATGAAGGATGTTGAAGAGGCACAGCAGAAGATTGTCGGAGTCATCCGTAAGCTTGAGGATGCCGGCGAGATAGTAATTTCCCGTGGCGGAGGTGACGATATCGTTGTCTAATTTATTAAAACAGTACTATGTCGTCCAGCAGCCGAACTGCAAGCGCATCATCAACTCAAATATGCTTGCGCAGGAGCGCATTCGCGCGCAGGAAACGGGAACTTCGGGTTTTTCGCTGCGGCAGACCGACTTCCCGGGTGAGTCCGGTGAAGACACACAGGATGAGTCCGGCGGGTTTTCCAGCGGAATAGTGGCGGAGCAGATTGAGGTGGAGAGACAGCCGGACCCGGATGAGGTTACACGGCAGATCCTCGTGGATGCACAGGCGCAGGCGGATCAGATCCTCGCAGATGCACAGGAAGAGGCAAAGCGGGTGCTGGAGGACGCGAATATACAGGCGAAGGCCGTCTATGAGGAGCAGAAACAACAGGGGTATGCCGCCGGTTCACAGGCCCGTGAGGAGGAGCTTGCGGAGCTGGAGAAAAGCCTCACAGAGCAGAAGGCCATACAGGAAAAAGAACTTGCAACAAAAAAGGCGGAGTTAGATTCCGAGTTTCAGATGCGGATGGAGGAACTGGAAGGGGATATCGTGGATGCCCTGATTCCGGTATTTGAAAAAGTATTTTGTATCCAGCTCAGCGATAAACGGGAAATTTTGCTCGCACTGATCAACAATACGCTGATGAATGTGGAGGTCGGAAACAAGGTTCGGATTCGCACGAACGACGCGGACAGGGAAATGCTTTTGGAACATCTTGACGAGATCCGGGCGCGTGCCGGGGCCGATGTATCCGTGGAGCTTTTGCAGGATGTGCAGATGTCGGACGGCCAGTGTCAGCTTGAAACGAGCTACGGCGTCTTTGACTGCGGGATTGATATGGAATTTCAAAATTTGGTTCAGGCCATCCGGGCTTTGGTATAAGGAGTGGGCGTTTGATCGCAGAAGCAGAAAAGTATTTACAGCTTTTGGACCGGCAGTATCACAAGAGCTACGGCAAGGTTGTAAAGGTAGTGGGACTCACAATTGAATCAATTGGACCGGAGGCCAGATTGGGGGATCTGTGCAGGATCTATCCGGATAAGAACAGCGAAGATCACGTGATCGCCGAGGTGGTTGGTTTCCATGACTCCGAGTTGATTCTGATGCCGATCGATAGTGTGGAAGGTGTTGGGGTTGGATGTATCGTAGAGAATACGGGACATCCATTATCTGTTTTGGTAGGGGACGAACTCCTGGGGCATACGCTGGACGGCATCGGCCGTCTGACGGACGGCGAGGAGGAAATTCATGGGGATTATTATCCGCTGGAGAATGAGCCGCCTGATCCCATGGAAAGAAAGATTATCAGCGAGGTCCTGCCGCTCGGTGTCAAGGCGGTGGATGGGCTGATCACCGTTGGGAAGGGCCAGCGTATCGGCGTTTTCGCCGGTTCCGGCGTAGGAAAAAGTACGCTTCTCGGCATGTTTGCGCGAAATACGAAGGCAGACATCAACGTGATCGCGCTGATCGGCGAGCGAGGCCGAGAGGTGCGCGAGTTTATCGAACGGGATCTGGGGCCGGAGGGCATGGCGCGTTCGGTCGTGGTTGTTGCAACCTCTGACAAGCCGGCGCTGATCCGCAATAAATGTGCGAAAACAGCCACGGCGATTGCGGAATATTTCCGGGATCAGGGAAAGGACGTCCTTCTGATGATGGACTCCATGACCCGTTTTTCGCAGGCACAGCGTGAAATCGGGCTTGCGTCCGGCGAACCGCCGGTAACGCGGGGATATCCGCCCAGCGTGTACTCGGAGATGCCAAAGCTTTTGGAGCGCGCGGGAACGAACGCGAACGGCTCGATCACGGGACTTTACACGGTACTCGTGGACGGAGACGACTTCAATGAGCCGATCACGGATACCGCCCGAGGTATTCTGGACGGGCATATTATGCTGGATCGCAAGCTGGGGCACAAGAACCATTATCCGGCAATTGATATTTTGCAGAGCATCTCCCGTGTCATGAGTTCGATCGTGACAAATGAGCACAAGGCGCTGGCCGGTAAGCTGAAAAATGTTTTGGCGACTTACAGCGAGGCGGAGGATCTGATTAACATCGGCGCGTACAAGAATGGCTCAAATCCGGAGATTGATTACGCGATCAAGAAAATCAGGGATGTAAACCAGTTCCTGTGTCAGGGGACGGATGAAAAATTTCTTTTCGACGAGGAAGTGGAGCTGTTGGAAGGCGTTTTTGAGGATTAGTGAATGGCAAAGTTTGTCTATCGCATGCAGAATATTTTGAATATTAAGCAGAAGCTTGAAACGCAGGCACAGATGGCTTTTGCCCTGGCGAATCAGGCATACAGGGAAGAGCAGCAAAAGCTTCAGGGGTATTTGGTGCGCCGTGTCGGCTACGAAAGGCGTCTAAAGGAGCTGATGGCGGGCACGATCGACGTGCAGGCGGTCACCAACGCCCGGTCGGACTTAAACGCGATGAAGACCATAGTGCGGCGGCAGATGATGGAGGTGCACAAGGCGGAGCTTGTGCTGGAGGATGCAAGGCGCGCTTTAAACGAAGTGATGCAGGAGCGCAAGGTTCAGGAAAAACTGCGAGAGAAGGCGTTTGATGAGTTCAAGCACGAACTGGCAGTGCAGGAGACAAAGGAGATCGATGAGCTGGTGAGCTATACCTTCAACAACCGCGAATAGTCGATAAAAGGAGTACATATCATGGCAAAAAGAGACGGTTTTTTGGAGCCGGCGGAGGATCTGGACGACGATCCAAAGGCTCGCAGAGAAAAGAAAAAAGAAAAAAAGAGCGGCAAAAAAGGAAATAAAAAGAAAGATGCGGAGGATGATGACAGCGAAAGCATCGGCAGCAAGCTGGTTTTGTTTGTGGTGACGATTTTGATTATTGCGATCTGGGTCGGAATTCTGGCAATTCTGATCCGGAGTGACGTGGGCGGGTTCGGATCGTCCGTTCTCTACCCGATTTTGAAGGATGTTCCGTATGTGAACAAGATTTTACCGGAGCCGGAGGCCGTTTATCCGGACGATGAAAATCAGATGCCTTACCGATCACTCGATGAGGCGTTGGCGCGTATTCGGGAGCTTGAGAAGGATCTGGATGAGGCGGTCGGAAAAAATTCGGACGACGCGGCGACGATTGCAGATTTGCAGGCGACAATCAACGAGCTGTCCGTGTACAAAGAAGAAGAGGCAGCCTTTGAAAGAGAAAAACAAAAGTTTTACGAAGAGGTTGTGTTATCGGATGTTTCACCCGATATAAATGAGTATAGGGCATATTATGAGAGCATTGATCCTGAGAATGCCGCTGTCCTATATAAACAAGTGATTGCGCAGATTTCCTACGACGATTCCGTCGCAGATTATGTAAAAACATATTCGCAGATGCAGCCGAAGGCCGCAGCAGACATCTTCAACACCATGACGAACAATCTGGGGTTGGTAGCGGAGATTCTGACCAACATGGGAGCAAAGGCGCGGGCAGACATCCTCGCAGAGATGGAGCCGGAACTGGCCGCCAGGCTGACCGAGATCATGGAACCGGATCGTTAGAAATCTGTAAAAAACAGGAAAGGAGGGATGACATGACAGGTGCAAATGTATTTCACTGGACAGCCGCTAAAGCAGGCCAGGCCGTAAATACAAATGCTGCCGGACCCAAAACCAGGACCGAAGATCCGTCGATCGCCGGGATGTTTGCATTCATGATGAGCGCGAACAGCACGGAGATACCGGTTCCGGCGGAAACCCAGGAACCTTCGGGCAATGTGGAAATCAACGCATCGGACGCCTATGACCGGTATCAGTACAAAGATACGGAGATTAGCAAGGCGGACACACAGGGAGTCGACGAGAAGATCACGGAGTCAAAAGAGGAGCTTGGCGATTTCAAGGAGCAGGTGATTGCGGATGTGGCCGAGGAGCTGGATGTGTCGGAGGAAGAAGTTCTGAATGTGATGGAACTGCTTGGGATGACTGCCTACGACCTCATGAAACCGGCGAATCTGGCTCAGCTTGCGGTAGAGCTTACCGGAGCGGAAAACTCGTCGGAGCTTTTGATGAATCCGGATTTTGTGGATCTCATGAAGAGTGTCAGGGAGCTTGGCGACCAACTGATGACGGCGATGGAACTGCCGGCGGATCAAAAGGACGAATTGATCGCACACATGGATGTGCTGGAGCAGCCTGAAGCGATGCCGGAAATGCCGGAACTGCTAAAGCAGCCGGAGACACCGAAGATGTCTCAGATGCCGCAGATGCAGGAAACAACGGCGATTGAGCAGCCGGGACAGCCGGAGCCTCAGATGCAGGTTGAAGTGCAGGTTACCGTGGAACAGCCGGCCGAGACGGTTTTGCAGAATCAGGCGGTTGTGGACGAGACGGAAATCGTGACAGTGACTGAGAACGAGGCCGTGACAGAAACGGAAGCCGTGGCAGTGAATGAGAACGAAGCCGTGACAGAAACCGAAGATGAGACTGTACCGGAAATTAAAGTCGAAACCGGGGATGTCACTGCGGTGCAACAGGAACAGCCGGAGACGGCGCAGGTGCAGGCCGCGGAGGAACAGCCGGAAGAGCTTCCGGTGGAGCCGCTGAAAGAAAAGCCGGCAGAGCAGCCCATAGAGCGGGCGGAGACTGAGGAAGACGAGGCGCCGGAGCAGAGGCTGCCGAACGCAGCCGGGCCGGAGCAAAAACAGGCGGCTGACGGAAAAGAAACCAGGGACGGATTGTTCGGGGATGACACGCGCAAGGGATCCAGGAGCTTTAGGAGCTTTGACGGAGCAGTGAACGCAGTTCCGGTGAACGCGCAGGACTTTAAGTCTGTGGCAATGGAGATGCCGGTGAAGGATGCAGCTTTCACGTCCATCGACACGATCGACATCATCAGGCAGATTGTGGAGCAGGTCAAGGTAAATATTTCCGGGGAGACCACAACCATGGAGATGCAGTTGAACCCGGAGAACCTCGGCAAGGTTTACGTGCAGGTTTCCGCGCGGGAAGGTTCGGTGAACGCTCAGATCACGGCGGCAAACGAGGCGGTTCGAAATGCGCTGGAGACTCAGATTGCGGATCTGAAGCAGAATCTGAATCAGGCTGGTGTCAAGGTGGATGCCATCGAAGTGACAGTCGCGTCTCACGAGTTTGAGCAGAATCTGGAGCAGAACGCCAGACGTGAGGAGCAGGAAGGTGAGCAGGCAGAGGCAGCGCTTCACAGAAGAAATATCCGTCTGGATGAGCTCGATGAAATTGCGGGCGTGATGACGGAGGAGGAAACTCTGGTTGCGCAGATCATGAAGGAAAACGGCAACACAATTGATTTGTCCGCATAGCATAAAGGACAGAAGAAAGGAGAATGTATGGCAAGTAATGTAGCAGCGGTAGTCGACGGAGTTCTGCAGCAGAATAAATCGCCGGACACGAAGAAAAAGGAGCTTCCCAAAGGTTCCAACCTCGGCTACGAAGAATTTTTGCAGTTACTGTGCGCTGAGATGCAGTACCAGGATCCGCTGGAGCCGACGAGCAACACGGAGTATGTGGCACAGCTGGCGACCTTTTCACAGGTTGAGGCGATGCTCGCAATGCAGAATACGCAGCAGAGCGCAATGGCGAACGATCTGGTGGGAAAGACTGTAATCTTACAGGTTGAGAACGAGACGACCGGACAGACATCTACTGTGGACGGCAAGGTTGATTACGTGGTTTATCAGAATGGTGAGACCTATCTGTCCGTCAACGGAAATGAATATCCGCTTTCCAGTCTGGAGACGGTGGTCAACAACGAGTATTATGAGGCGGCGGTAATCGCGAAGACCCTCGAGAATATGCTTGAGTATCTTCCGGATGTCGAAAGTATTCAGCCGGGACACGAGATCATGATTACCCAGATCAAGGACATTTATGATGAAATGTCAGACTATCAGAAACAGTTTGTGAGCGACGATACGACGAAAAAAATCGGCGAGTACTGGACGAGACTCCAGGAAGTGCTCGAACAGCAAAAAGAGTCTGAGAGCAAGGAAGACAATATTGCTTAGGAAAACGGCAGGCTCACGGAGGAGAGGTTATGAATCCGATTGCGAATCAATTTACATCCATTGAACAAGTAACCGACCAGTTTTTAAATCAAAAAAACGTAAACAAAGTCGGTAAGGCATCCGAGATATCTTTCGAGGAGGTGCTTAAGAGACAGCAGGATCTGGCGACGGAACGGGCAACGGAGCTCAAGTTTTCCAGACATGCGGCGTCAAGGCTTGAGAGTCGGGGTATTAACCTGTCAACCGAGCATATTGCGAGGCTTGAAAACGGTGTGGAGCAGGCAATGGCGAAGGGCATCAATGAATCACTGGTGCTGGTAGACTCGCTGGCTTTCATCGTGAATGTGCCGAACCGGACAGTTGTCACTGCAATGGATCAAAACGAAACAACCAGTAATATATTCACCAACATAGATGGCGCAGTAATTATGTAAGAACCGGACTAAAGGCCGCAGGCTTGCGGCTGAGGGGGCGAACGGATTTCCGACTGACAGACGAAATCCATACTGTACGGCCATCTCCTTACGGATTTGTTGGCGAAATTCGATTTTAAGGAGGAAACTGCACTATGATGAGATCACTTTTTTCTGCTGTGTCAGGACTTAAGACACATCAGACGAGAATGGATGTTATCGGTAACAACATCTCGAATGTGAACACGGAAGCATTCAAGGCTTCCAACGTAAGATTCAGCGAAATTATGTATCAGACAACCGCATCCGCATCCGGCGGCGACGCCGCAAGAGGAATCGGCGGTGTCAATGCAAAGCAGATCGGTCTCGGTGTGTCCACTGCATCGACCATGTGCAACATCACGGGATCGGGCGCGGCAGAGACCACCGGCTATCCCTTTGACATCCGGCTTTCCGACAGCCAGACCACCAATTTTTTTGTGGTCAGCGACGGGACCAATACCTTTTTCACAAGAGCCGGCTCTTTCTATGTAGACGGAAACGGCTATCTCTGCATGAGCTCTACCGGTTACACCGTGATGGGCTGGCAGGTTGACCCGGAAACGGGTGACGTCCGCAAGGACGTGGTGTCCGCGCTGCAGGTGATGGCGCCGGAGAATCAGACGGCTTCCCCGGAGGCGACGACAAGGGCATATATTTCGGGTATTCTTGATAAGACAGACTCCAATATTGAGGCCGAGGGCGGCTATGTAATGCAGCTCGCGCTATACGATGACCTGGGCTACGTCTACACCGCAAAATTTTCCGTGACACAGAATAAGAATCCGGATACCGGAGCGAAGACGGAAGGCAGTTATCACGTTTCGCTGACGGACATATTGGATTATCAGGGCAACAGCATTCTCTCGAGAGGTGCAGACGGTCAGCTGCTTTCTGAGGATGATCTCAATACGCGTCTGGCGACGATCTTTGGAAACGGACAAACGAACGGTTATGATATTGCATATGATACCAACAAAGGTGTGTTCTCCAGTATCAATGCAGATAAGAACGTTTCCAGCGTGAACTTAAATCTTGCGGAATTAAAGACTGGTTTTGTCACCGAGGAAAACGGTCAGGAAAGTAATTTTGCGAATATTGAGATTGACTTTTCAAGGTCCTTAAACCAGTACAACGGCGGCGTTTCCTCCATGAAGGCGCTCAAGGGCTCCGCTGCCGACGGCGACGGTGCCGGCAAGAAGGTCGGAAAGCTGACCGGACTGCAGGTAGATCAGACAGGAAAGATTTACGGCTCCTATGACAACGGCAACACCGTGCTGCTGTGCCAGATTGCTGCCGCACAGTTCGCAAATGCATCCGGCCTTGAGAAGGTCGGCGACAACTGCTATCAGACGACTCTGAACTCCGGCGAGTTCGACGGGATCGGTGTGGAGATTAACGCGGATGGCAGCAAGATGAATTCCGGCGAGCTGGAAATGTCCAACGTGGATCTTTCCGGACAGTTTACGGACATGATCGTGACACAGCGTGGATTCCAGGCGAATTCCCGAGTGATTACCGTTTCCGATACACTGCTCGAGGAGCTCATCAACCTGAAACGATAATCGATTTTTGAAATTTTCTGATGACGAAAATACAGATAGAAAGTGGCTTTTAGCCATTTTCTATCTGTTTTTCGGATTTTTTTTCTATTTCCACAAAAAGAAAGTAGACATTCGGAGCAAAGTTTAGTAAAATCATATGGTAGGGTATCATTTAATTATTTTATTATACGGAAGGTGAAAGCTTTGGATATAGCATCTCTTGTAGGACTTATCATGGGCGCGGCGATGGTCGTGGTCGGAATTATTACGGGTGGAGGACTGTCAAGTTTCAAATACTTTGTCGATGGCCCTTCCGTCATCATTACTCTCGGAGGCTCGATTGCCGGTACGCTTGCCAGCCATAAGCTGAAAGATTTTATCGGCGGTTTGAAGAGTGCCTCGCTTGCGTTCAAGGAGCAGGGCAATATGGACCCGGCGGAAATTATCAAGACGATTATCGATCTTGCGAACGTGGGGCGTAAGGAAGGTCTGCTTGCCCTTGAGGAGGCCGCGAATAACATTGAGGACCAGTTCCTGAAAAAGGGCATCATGCTCGTCGTGGACGGCACGGACCCGGAGCTGGTGCGAGGAATTCTGGAGACGGATCTTGTGTGTGTGGAGGCGCGTCACAAGAAAACCATCGGATTCTGGGAAAAATGGGCAGAGCTCGGTCCGGCGTGGGGAATGATTGGTACGCTGGTCGGACTTGTTATCATGCTTTACAACATGGAGGACGCCTCTACCATCGGACCGGCTATGGCCGTGGCCCTTCTGACCACGCTGTACGGTTCCCTGATTGCAAACTGGATCTGCAACCCGATCGGAACCAAGCTCTCGGTCAACAATGACGTTGAGGTTACCATGCGCAATATTACGATTGAGGGACTTCTCTCTATTCAGGCAGGTGAAAACCCGCGCGTGATTGAGGAGAAACTGAAATCCTTCCTTGCTCCGTCCGCCAGAAACTCTGTCGGCGCGGAGGCTCCGGGAGGTGAGGAGTAATGGTAAAGAAACAGGAGGACCCGCCAAAGGGATCACCGGCGTGGATGGCGACCTTTTCGGATTTGATGAACCTGCTTCTGTGCTTTTTCGTGCTCCTGTACTCCATGTCCTCTGTGGACGAGGAGAAATTCCAGCAGGTGATCGCCTCGCTGCAGAGCACGATCAGCATCCTGCCGTCCGGCGGCGCGACAATCGGAGACGGAGATATGATTTCCGCGGGCGTGAGGCAGCTGGAATTTCTGGATTCCTACTATAAAGAAATGGCCAACTCCATGGCGCAGAATGAAAATAAGGAAGATGAAGGCAAGGATGACTTCGTGGAGCAGTATAAGCAGGAGGCGCTGAATGAGTCGCAGGAGATGGCGAATGAGATTGAGAAAGCGCTTGACACCTCAGGAATTTCGGATATGGTGGATGTGACATTTAACTCCCAGTATGTTCAGCTTGACTTAAGCGGAGCGATCCTCTTTGAATCAGGAAAGGCGGATCTGGTGTCGGAAGCATACCCCGTCATGGATAAGATCGGCAAGATATTGGAGCGGTATAACAAGCATGTGATTGATGTCGAGGGACACACGGACAACGTGCCGATCAGCTCCAGCCGTTATCCGAACAATAACGTGCTTTCCATGTACCGCGCGCTGAGCGTGGCGGACTATTTGCGGGAACACACAAATCTCCCGGGCGCCAATCTCAAATCCTCCGGGCGCGGCGATTATGTGCCGATAGCGGACAATACGACGGCGGAGGGGCGTGCGATGAACCGCCGCGTTGAGATCAAGGTCTATAATTCATACAGTTCAAGGACGAATTAGAAAGGATACGGCAATGAAGAAAAATTTGATATCTGTACTGATTTTAGCGTTGGTTCTGGCCAATTTCATGCTGACGGCGATTCTGATGTTCTCGGTGCTGCCGCAGACGAAGAAGGCGAACGCATTTATTGACAAGCTGTGTAAGGCGATTGATCTGGATTTAAACAGCGGAGCGTCGTCCGGACTTGACAGTATTCCGATGGATAAGAGGGAGGAGTATCGGGTCAGCTCCGGGCAGGATATTACGGTGACGCTTGCGGCGAGTGAAGACAAAAAGAGCCATTATGCTGTAGTCAATGTCACGCTTGTCCTGAATAAAGGCAGCGACAATTACAAGAAATACAATCAGGAATTTATGACCAAGCAGGACACTACGATCCAGAGTACTGTCATCGGGACCATCAGCCGCTATACGGTGGATGAGATGCGGGATGCGGATGTCCGCCTTGAGGTGCAGGATACTCTGCTTGAGCTGATGCAGGAGATGTTTGGCGGCGACTATATCATCGCAGTGAATTTTTCAAAGTGCAACGTGGAATAGTTTTACTAGATCGGTTACAGGTGGTGATGGACAGATGGGGGACGTATTATCCCAAAATGAAATAGACAGTCTGCTGGCTGCGCTCAGTGCCGGTGAACTGGATGTTGAGGAAATAAAAGAAAAAGATGAAAAGCAGGTCAAAAATTATGATTTTGCCCGTCCGTCCAAGTTCTCCAAGGAGCATTTGAGAACTCTGGAGATTATCTTTGAACATTATGGACGGCTTTTGTCTACGAACCTGCCGGTCTATCTGCGGAAGAATGTACAGGTGGAGGTCGTGAACTCGGAGGCGGTTACGTATCAGGAGTTTTCCAATGCACTGTCGAATCCTGTACTTTTGGGAATTGTGAATTTCGCGCCGTTACAGGGAAATATTATTATTGAGATGGCGACCAATCTGGGCTACTGTATGGTGGACCGGATGCTGGGAGGACGGGGAGACCCGCTGGACAAGGTCCGCGAATTTTCTGAGATAGAGCTTCTCATTATCGAGCGGATTATGATTGTCTGTGTAAATCTTTTGCGGGAGCCTTGGCAGAATGTTGCGGATATTCTTCCGCGGCTGGAGCGGATTGAGACGAATTCTCAGTACGCGCAGATTATTTCTCCGAGCGAGATGATCGGCATTGTCACAATGCATTTAAAGATCGGCGATGTGGAAGGGCTGATGAACATCTGTCTTCCATTCATGACGCTTGAGGATGTCATAGACAAGCTGAATACGAAATACTGGTATACGAATATGACGGCACAGGATGACACGGATTACGCCCACGCGATTGAGTCTCTGATCCAGCGCGTGCAGATTCCGGTGAAGGCCGTGCTTGGCAGCAGCGTGATATCGGTCAGCGATTTTGCGACACTCCAGCTCGGTGATATCATTCAGCTGGATCGTAAAGTGGATGACGAGCTGGACGTATATGTCGGCAATATCCGCAAATTTACTGCCCTGCCGGGATCGACAGGAGAGGATTATGCAGTCAGGGTCACTTCGGTGATCAGAGAGGAGCAAGAATAGTATGGACGGAGCACAATTATCGCAAGAGGAGATCAATGCCCTGCTCAATGATCCGGGAGCGGACGTTGATGCTGAGGCAGAAACCTTGACCGATGCGGAAAAAGATGCGATTGGAGAGATTGCCAATATCAGCATGGGAACGGCAGCCACGACTTTGTTTTCTCTGGTGAACCGCAAGGTCGAAATTTCGACACCGGTGGTGTCTTACGCGACTTGGGACGATATTACAAAGCAGTATGAGAGACCGTGTGTATTTATAAAAATTGCATACACCATGGGGTTGGACGGAAATAATATTCTTGTCCTGCGCGAGAATGATGTCAAGATCATCACGGACCTCATGATGGGCGGAGACGGGACGAACACTGACGTAGAGCTGGGAGAGCTTCACCTGAGTGCAATCAGTGAAGCGATGAACCAGATGATGGGCTCTTCGGTGACTTCCCTTTCTTCTATGCTGAACAAAACCATTGATATCAGTCCACCGGAGGCGAGTCTCGTGGATATGGCGGAAAATATCGATGAGGGAGAAATTGATTCCTTCCTGACAAAGCAGTTTGTCAGAATTTCATTTCGGATGGAGATCGGCGATCTGGTGGACAGCAATATTATGCAGCTCTACCCGGTTCCCTTTGCAAAAGAAATGTGCGCCGGCGTGACGGAGACGATGCAGAAGGACTCAGAAAGTGTAACGGAGGCAGCTCCTGCTCCGGCACCTGCACTCGCACAAGCACAGGCTCCTGCGCAGGAAGCACAGCAGGCGATGATGGGACAACCAATGATGGGACAGCCGATGATGGGACAACCGATGATGAATCAGCCAATGATGGGACAACCAATGATGGGACAGCCGATGATGGGTCCACAGATTATGGGTCAGCAGGTGAATGTACAGCCGGCGCAGTTTACGCCGTTTTCAGGCGCTTCGTTCGGCGTGTATCAGCCGGAGAACATTGATTTGATTATGGATGTACCGCTCGAGGTGACAGTCGAGCTGGGGCGCACGTCCAAGTCGATCTCCGAAATTCTGGATTTCGGTCCCGGCAAAATTATTGAATTGAACAAGATTGCAGGAGAGCCGATTGACGTGCTGGTCAATGGCAAGTATGTTGCCAGAGGTGAGGTCGTTGTGATCGAAGAAAGTTTCGCCGTGCGCATCACGGAGATTGTGAACGCACCCGCAAAGGTTTCGACGACCTAGTGAAAGGGTTTGTATGAGTATATTGGCGGCGGGGACTCTGGACAGCTTTCTGCGGCTGCTCGGAACCCTGATCATTTTTATTTTTGTTCTGGCGATCACATATCTTGTGACTCGCTGGATGGGCGTCTACCAAAAGGGCAGAAGCTATAATAAAAATCTTCGAATCGTGGAGACCATAGGGGTCGGAAACAATAAAATGATCAGTATTGTAGAGGCCGGCAAAAAATATCTGGTTGTCTCGATCGGAAAGGATGAGGTACATCTTCTCGCAGAGCTAACCCGGGAGGATTTCAAGGACTTATCCGGCATCGAGGAGCCGGAGGCGGGGACATCCGGGGAGAGCTTTGCCGATGTGCTCGGAAAGCTGAAGGACAAGCTGCAAAAAAAGCAGGATTGATATGAATAGATTCAAGAAGGCATATTGCGCAGTAAGCTTTATTTTTGCCTGTGCAATCATAATTTTGACAATTCCATTCTGTGTCAGGCAGGAGACGGTGTACGCCGCTTCCGTGAATCCGCCGACAGGGACGAATAATCCGCAGGTGCCCTCAGGGGATGACATTGACGATCTTACCCAGAACACAGAGAATGCGGACGGAAACCACCTGACAAACAATGGGCTCTCCATCTCGTGGGATGACAGCACAGGGACGATGAGCACTCCGATTCGGATGCTTCTTACACTTACGATTCTGTCGCTGGCACCATCGATCCTCATCATGATGACCTCGTTCACGCGGATCATCATCGTCCTGCACTTTGTGCGGACGGCCATGGGCACGCAGAGCGCACCGCCAAATCAGACGATTATTGGTCTCGCGCTGTTTCTGACCTTTTTTATCATGTGGCCCACGTTCACAGAGATCAATGAAAATGCAATTCGCCCGCTGGATGCAGGCGAGATTAACCAGACAGAGTTTTTAGCGCGCGTGGAAGAGCCGATTCGCAAATTCATGATTGAGGACTGCAGGATTCAGGTCAGCGACATCACACTTTTTGCGGATATCTCGGGGGAAACCTATGAGACGGTCGAGGAGCTGTACGATGTCCCGTTTACGACACTGGTTCCCGCGTTCATTCTGAGTGAGCTCCGCAAGGCGTTCATTATGGGATTTCTGATTTATATTCCGTTTATTGTGATCGACATGGTAGTATCTTCCGTACTTATGTCCATGGGTATGATGATGCTGCCTCCGACTACGATCTCCATGCCGTTTAAGGTGCTGTTGTTTATCCTTGCCGATGGCTGGAATTTAGTGATTCAGGGTGTAGTAGAGACTTTTTACTGAGGAGGGATAGAATTTGATCACACAGGAAACGATTCTGGATATTACGCAGGAAGCGATCTATACCGTTATCATTACTGCAATGCCGCTGCTTTTGGTTTCGCTGGTTATCGGACTGACTGTCAGTATTTTCCAGACGATCACGTCCATACAGGAGCAGACGCTCACATTTGTGCCGAAGATTCTCGGCGTTTTTGCGGCGATGATGCTCATCGGTTCGTGGATGCTGGATAACATGAGCCATTTTATGGTGAATTTGTGGACGAATTTCAGCCAGTATTTGAGCATGGGAATTTAGCATATGCTCAGCTACACATTTACGCTGGAAAATTTTGAATATTGGCTGCTGATCCTGGTGCGCCTGGCCACGTTTATCTTTGTCGCCCCGTTTTTTGGGCAGAAGGGAATTCCCAATCGGACCAAAATCGGTTTCGCACTTTTTATTTCGTTTCTGATGTACAATATAGCAGAGCGGCCGGAACCGAACTATGTGGGCGTGGTAGGTTACGGAGTGGTAGTGCTCAGTGAAGGAATTACGGGCTTGCTGCTCGGTTTGGCAGCGAACATCTGTAATTCTATTGTTTTGTTTGCAGGCAGTTTGATTGATATGGATATCGGGCTTTCCATGGCGACGCTGTTCAACCCGGATATGGGGAATGAATCGACGATCACCGGAAGTCTTTACTATTACATGGTGCTGCTTTTGCTGATGGCATCGGGGATTCAGGAGTATCTGATCCGGGCCATCGCAGACTCCTTCACCGTGATCCCTACGGGGCGTACCCTGTTTCAGTGGGACCATTTGATGGAGTCTATGCTCACATACTTTAAGGATCTGTTTGTGCTGGGCTTTCGGATTTTTCTTCCGGTGTTTGCCTGCATCATGATCCTAAACTGTGTGCTGGGAGTTATGGCGAAGGTTGCGCCGCAGATGAACATGTTTGCGGTCGGTATGCAGCTCAAGATCATTGTGGGATATCTCGTCCTGCTGTTTACGGTGCTTGTGCTGCCAAATGCGGCAGATAAAATTTTTTCCGAGATAAGAAAGATGGTGGTGTTCTTTGCGGAGGGGATGTACTGAGGAGCAATTGTATACAGCTGATATAAGGAGAATGCACCTCAATCTCCAATTCTTCGCGAAGGATGGCGAGGGCGGTGAGAAGACCGAGCCTGCCACGCAAAAGAAGCTGACGGATGCGAGGAAAGAGGGCAAGGTCGCCAAAAGTAAGGAGCTTAACTCAGCGTTCGGCCTGCTTGTACTGTTTTTGTGTCTGCGGATTTTTATTGCCTATGTGGGGGAGAACCTTCTGGGAATGTTTCCGTTTATTTACGGAAATATGTCGGATTTCGTCAAGATCAACGAGGGCGGCATGAGCTCCAAGGCAGCGTCAGCGGTATTGTTCCCCGTGATTATCCGATGGCTGCTCACGGTTCTTCCGTTTTTTGCTTTCGGTGTGGTGGTGACGACACTCGTCTGTATTGTACAGGTGGGATGGACAGTGTCCGCTAAGCCGATGCAGCCGAAATTGTCAAAATTCAATCCGATCAACGGCTTCAAACGGATATTTTCCAAGGAAACGTTCATGGAGCTGTTAAAGTCCATTGTGAAGGTCGGAATTATTGTCTACATCGCCTACTCGTCGATCCGGGAGGAAGCGGACACGCTGTTTGTCCTCTATGAGCTTGAACTCAATCAGGCGGTCGCTCTGGTGGGATCGATTATCTTCGATGTGGGTCTCAAAATCAGTGTCTTTTACATCGTGCTCGGAATTGCGGACTGGGCTTACCAGAAGTGGAAGTTCAAGGATGAGATGAAGATGACCAAACAGGAAGTGAAGGATGAGTACAAGAACACTGAGGGAGATCCGCAGATCAAGGGAAAACAGAGACAGAAGATGCGCGAGGTATCCCAGAGGCGTATGATGCAGGCGGTGCCGCAGGCGGATGTCGTCATTACGAACCCGACGCACTTTGCGGTTGCGCTGAAATATGACAAGAGTTACGACGCGCCCTATGTGGTGGCAAAGGGTGCGGATTATGTGGCATTAAAGATTAAAGAGGTTGCAAAAGAGAACGGTGTGGAGATTGTGGAGAACAAGCCGCTCGCGCGGATGCTCTACCACAACGTGGACATAGGCGCGATGATCCCGCCGGAATTGTACCAGACAGTTGCGGGAATTCTGGTCACTGTTTTCCAGAAACAAAACCGAAAAGTGATTTGATAAAACCAGAAGAGACAGACAGAAGAAGGAGGTGAGGGCATGACGGTCAAAAAAGCGGACATTGGTGTCGGTTTATATTTGCTGGCGGCAGTTATCTTTTTTATTGTGCCGATTCCTTCCGTCCTTCTGGATGTCATGCTCGCGATCAACATTTCGATCGCTCTGATTACGCTGTTTAATTCGCTGTTTGCGAAGGAAGTGCTGGATATGTCCTTCTTTCCGACATTGCTTTTGTTCACAACGATTTTCCGTATCTCGCTGAACGTGTCGTCCACACGTTTGATCTTATCGACCGGAGAGCCGGGAAATGTCGTCACAACGTTTGGCCAATTCGTAGGCGGCGGCGACATGATTATCGGTACGATTGTATTTATCGTGCTGGTGCTGATCCAGTTCATCGTCATCAACAAGGGTTCTGAGCGTGTGTCCGAGGTTACCGCGCGTTTCACATTGGACGCAATGCCCGGCAAGCAGATGGCAATTGATGCAGACTTAAACACCGGAGCCATCACTGACGAGGAGGCGAAGGTGCGCCGCGAGAAGATTCAGAAGGAGTCCAGCTTCTTCGGTTCCATGGACGGTGCTACGAAGTACGTAAAGGGAGATGCGACCGCAGGTCTGATCATCACGCTAATCAACTTAGTCGGCGGAACCGTGATGGGTGTCATGAATCTGGGGCTGGAATTCGGAGAGGCAATTCAGAAGTTTGGACTTCTCACAATCGGTGACGGTCTGGTGTCCCAGATTCCTTCGCTGCTTATTTCTCTGGCGACCGGTATCCTTGTGACCAAGGGATCGAGTGACGCGGATTTTTCTGGCGTATTGGTCAAGCAGCTCTTCGGCATTCCGAAGGTGCTCTACATGGTTGGAGCCGTGCTGATCTTTCTCGGCGCGGTGACTCCTCTGGAATTTCTGCTCTTTGCGGCGCTTGGCATTGTCTTTATTCTCACGGCGCGCAGTATTGCCAACGGAATCGGGGAGGAGAAGATTGTGGAGGAGGTTCAGCAGCAGGAGACCGAGGCGGAGGAGATCCGAAAACCGGAGAATGTGGTATCCCTTCTGCAGGTGGACCCGATCGAGCTCGAATTCGGTTACGGAATCATTCCGCTTGCGGATGTCAATCAGGGCGGAGATCTTCTGGACCGCGTGGTCATGATCCGAAGACAGATCGCGCTGGAGCTGGGCATGGTGGTTCCGATCATCCGGTTGAGGGACAATATCCAGCTCAACCCGAACCAGTATATTATTAAGATCAAGGGCATTCAGGTGACCGAGGGCGAAATCCTCTTCGATCACTATATGGCGATGAACCCCGGTTATGTGGAGGAGGAGATCACGGGTATTCCGACCTATGAGCCGTCCTTCCATCTGCCGGCCATCTGGATTACGGAGGCGCAGAGGGAGCGCGCGGAGAGTCTGGGTTACACTGTCGTGGATGCGCCCTCGATCATTGCGACTCACCTGACAGAGGTCATTCGCAGCCACATCGCGGAGCTGTTGACCAGACAGGATGTACAGAGTCTTGTGGACAACTTGAAGGAGACGAATCCGGTGCTCGTAGAGGAGCTCACGCCGAAGCTTCTGGGGCTCGGCGAGGTGCAGAAGGTACTGCAGAACCTGTTGACCGAGGGGCTCTCGATCCGCGACCTTCTGACGATTTTCGAATCGCTCGCAGACCACGCCCAGACAACAAGGGACACCGACGTCCTGACGGAATATGTCAGACAGAGCCTAAAGCGCGCAATCTCCAGCCACCTGTTCCCGCCGAACGAGGTCACGAGCGTGATCACGGTGGACCCGAAGGTGGAGCAGGAGATTATGTCGTCAGTCAAGCAGACCGAGAATGGCGCCTATCTGACGCTCGACCCGGACAAGACCAGGGCGATCATGAGTTCGCTGGAGGCCGAGGTGCAAAAGCTCGAGAGTATCGGAAAGCCTGCGCTTGTAGTTACTTCGCCGATTGTCCGAATGTACTTTAAGAAACTGACGGAAGATTATATCAAAGATCTCACGGTTGTGTCATACAACGAGGTGGAGTCCGACGTGGAGCTGCAGTCGGTCGGGATGGTGATGATTTAAATGAACATCAATAAATTTAAAGGAAAAACAGAAGAAGAGGCAATCGCGGCGGCAAAAGCGGCTTACGGCGAGGACGCGGTGATTATGCTCACGAAGGAAATCAAGCCGAAGGGAGTATTTGCCGTGTTCAAAAAATCGTCATGGGAGGTGACGGCTGCAATGAAAGAGAAAGAATCGGGGATGAATTCTGCGCGTGCGATGAGCCCCATGGCATTTCACGATGCGATTAATCTGGCGGCGGACGAGGAGATTGATCTTGCGGCTCCGGCGCCTGCTCCGGCTCCTATGCCGAAACCACCGGTGACAAAACGCGCGGATGTGCAGCCGCCCTTTGAGAGGGAAGTGCGGGAAGAAGAACAAAAGCATCCGCAGCACGAGAAGTTTGAGGAGCGCTTAGACGCTCTTTCGGACCGTCTGGAGGAAAAATTCGGTGCACCGAATGCGGAGGATAAGGTGAAGGCGCCAACCTCCGAGGAGATTAACTTTGTGCGCCTTCTCTACAATGCGCTTATCAAGAATGAGGTCAACGAGAAGTACGTCAACCAGATCTTAGATGAGGTGGAGCGTTTTATCCGTCCGGGCAACAGCGTGGACACGATCCTGTCCAACGTTTATCAGAAACTGATCCTGCGCTTTGGGCAGCCGAGGGTGATTGAACTCGGCAAGAAAAAGCCGAGGGTGGTGTTTTTTATCGGGCCTACCGGTGTGGGTAAGACTACGACGATCGCCAAGATTGCATCCAAGTACAAAATGGAGTATAATAAAAAGGTAGCGTTTATCACGGCGGACACTTACCGGATCGCCGCGACCGAACAGCTGCAGATTTACGCAAACATCCTTAACGCGCCCATGGAGATTGTCTATTCGGCGCAGGAGATGAACGAGAAACTGGAAAATTTTCTCACCTATGATCTGGTGTTTGTGGACACTGCCGGCTTTTCCCACAAGAACGAAAGCCAGAAGGAGGACACGAAACAGCTTCTTCAGGGACTGGACGAGAAATTTTCGCGCGAGGTCTATCTGGTTTTGAGTGCCACGACCAAATACAAGGATTTACTGGATATCGCGGATACCTATCGCAAGATCGCGGATTACAAGCTGATATTTACCAAGCTGGATGAGACGACGACTTACGGGAATATTCTCAACATCAAGCTGTATACGCAGGCGGATTTATCCTATGTAACTGACGGACAGAACGTTCCGGACGACATTGAGATCTTTGATACACAAAAGATCGTCAAAAAGCTGCTGGGAGGCAATGAGTAATGGATCAGGCACAACAACTGCGCAATGCTGTGAAAAAGCATGGCATGAATAATAATACAGCCAGGGTTGTGACTGTCCTGAGCGGCAAGGGCGGTGTCGGTAAATCCAATCTGGCTGTGAATCTCGCTGTCCATCTGAGAAAGGCGGGCAAGAGGGTCATTATATTTGATGCGGATCTCGGACTTGCTAATGTTGAGGTCATGTTTGGCGCAATTCCGCAATATAATCTTTCAGACCTGATTTATCGCGGGAAGTCAATCCGTGAGATTATCACTCCGGGACCTATGGAGATCGGCTTTATCTCGGGAGGGTCCGGAATCATCGATATGAACAATCTCTATAAGGACCAGATCATGTATCTGGTTAAGTCGATCGACGAGCTTAACGATCTGGCAGATTACATAATTATTGACACAGGAGCGGGGGTCTCCGACCAGGTGCTGTCGTTTGCACTGGCGAGTCCGGACGTCCTTTTGATTGCGACGCCGGACCCGAGCTCTCTGACGGACGCATATTCGCTGCTCAAGGCCCTGTACCGCAACCCGAATTTTGTGCAGGATTCAACTACGGTCCATGTGGTCTCCAACAAGGTTTTGTCGAAGGAGGAAGGGCAGATGGTGTATGACAAGCTCAACTCCGTCGTGGCGCAGTTCCTGCACGGGGAGCTGAACTATCTCGGCATGATCCCGCAGGATGCGGCGCTGGAAAAGGCGGTGCGCCAGCAGAAGACGGTCTCTCTGACGGAACCGGGCGCCAAGTCGTCCAAAGCATTTGAAGTGCTCGCGGCAAATTTCTTAAACGGGACGCACGAACAGGTTCCTATGAGTCGGAGCATTGCGCAGATTTTTTCGGATTTATTTTTAAATCGCAAATAGGAGCGTGACATATATGGTACTTACAGACGTGATTAAACTGGGAAATCGAATTGAAATCCGGTCGCAGCAGGACGAGAGCCTGATGGAGGATATGGGGCGCAATTCAGCCGTCTGCCATAGCAGTGTCGCAGACATTTTCTCGAATGTGGAGCTCTCAATCTCCATGCCCATGCAGGGAGAGAAGATGATCCTCTTTCCGGTAGGGGCTGACTGCGATATGGTTTTTTTCGGTACCGGCGGAATGTACCGCTGTACGGCGTCCGTGAAGGGGCGCTCACGGGAGGGACAGCTGTACTTTCTATCCGTGGTCTTAAAATCCGAACTCCGGAAATATCAGCGGAGGGAGTATTTCCGGATCGAGTATCCGGCGAAGACCAAGTTTTATATGATACCAAGGAAAGTTGCCGAGCTGCCGACGACGGATCAGCTTTTAGATGAGATTACGAGGGGAGATGCCCAATATGAGCTCGTGTCCGGCACAATTCAGGATATCAGCGGCGGCGGCATCCGTTTTTACTCAGAGAAGAAGCTGGAGAGGGATTCTTTTGTGATGATTACGGTCCGTCTGGAGGGGGCGCGGATGAAGGAGAACCTGTATCTGGTATCGCAGATTGTGGACTGCGCGCCGCATACAGCATTGCACGGCCAGTTCAGCAGCCGTGGCAAATTCCTGTACAGGGATCTCAGGGACAGGGAGAAGATTGTTCGATTTGTATTTGAAGAAGAGCGTAGAATACGTCAAAAAGAAGTCGGTGATTGATCTATGAAAAAAAACATTTTAGTTGTTGATGACTCTGCACTCGTGAGAAGGGTTATCTGTGATATAATCAATTCAGATAACAATTTCCAGGCAACCGATTATTGCAGAGACGGAGTGGAAGCATATGAGGTGCTGAAACGAAAGAGCTATGACTGCGTCGTTTTGGATATCAATATGCCTCGCATGGACGGCCTGCAATTGCTGGAGCAACTGAAAAAAGATGGCATCAAGGCGACAATCGTCGTGGTGAGCACGTACACGTCAAAAAATGCAGAGACCACAATCCGTGCGATTGAGCTCGGCGCAGTTGATTTTTTGACCAAGCCGGGCAACATCATTGAGACGAAGGGCGGAGAATTCCGCAGAAAACTCCTCGCAATGCTCACTGCGGTCCTCTCCTCCAAAAACTATGTGAGGGCGCCGAAACGTGAAGTAAAGGAACCCGTAAGTCCGCCGGTACAGTCGAAGACTGGAAAGAGCAAGCTGGTTGCACTGGCGTGCTCCACGGGAGGACCGAAGGCGCTGCAGAGTGTGATTCCGTTTCTTCCGAAAAAACTGGACGCACCGATGGTGCTGGTTCAGCATATGCCGGCCGGTTTTACCAAATCCATGGCGGAGCGGTTAAATGAGCTCAGTGAGATTGAAGTCACGGAGGCCGAGGACGGAGAGGTGCTCCAAAAGGGGCACGTGTACATAGCTCCCGGCGGGAAACACTTAGAGATTGCAAAAAGTCCGGACGGTACACACCGGATTGCGCTGAATGACAGGCCTGCCATCGGAGGATTAAGGCCCTGTGCCAACATTATGTACGATTCACTTATGGAAACGAGGTACGACGAGATTGTGTGCGTGGTGCTCACCGGAATGGGAGCGGACGGTACGAACGGGATACTTTCCCTTTCGCGCCGCAAACGGATTCATGTGATCGCACAGAATGCGGAGACCTGTGTAGTGTACGGGATGCCGAAAATGATTGCGGAAGCGGGTGTTGTTGACGAGGTTGTTCCTCTGAACGAGGTTGCAAAAACAATCACAAAGAATGTGGGGGTAATGTAGTTATGGATATTAGCCAGTATCTTGAGATTTTTATTGATGAGAGTGCAGAACACCTGCAGACGCTCAGCGACTGCATTATGACACTTGAGAAGGAGCCGGACAACAAGGACACGATTAATGAGGTGTTCCGTGCGGCGCACTCCTTAAAGGGTATGGCAGGCACCATGGGCTTTAAGCGCATGCAGCATCTTACGCACGACATGGAGAACGTGTTCCAGGAGGTTCGGAGTGATAAGTTGTCCGTTGACAGCGGCATGATTGACCTGCTGTTCAAGTGCCTGGATGCGATTGAGGGTTACCTTGACAATGTCAAGGCGAGCTCCGACGAGGGAAAAGAGGATAACGAGCTGATTATCAAAGAGCTCAACAATGCGATCGCGAAGGCGAACAACCAGACCGTGGATGATACTCCGGCGGCGCCTGCCGCCGCTGAGCCGGAGAAAACGGTTCCGGCAGCGGACGGAGCAGAATCCGACAAAAAGTATCTGGAGATTGAGCTGGATGACGGTGACCGCAAGAAGCTCAATGAGCTCAAGGAGTCCGGACAGCACATATATGGGATGTCGGTTCGGATTCAGAGCGAGTGCCTGTTGAAGGCCGCGCGCGCGTTTCTTGTGTTCCGTGCGGTGGAGGAGTACGGCCAGATCGTCGTCTACCAGCCGAACTCACAGGATATTGAAGACGAGAAATTCGACTTGACGTTCAGTTTTTATATGGCATCGGCTGAAAGTCTGGATGTCATCAAAAAGGCGGCGGAGAATGTCTCTGAGATTGATGCGGTCTTTGCCGAGGAGCTGAATGACTTTTCGGAGCCCGCGGAGGAGAAAGAGGCGGAAGAGACGAAGCCTGCTCCGGTGAAGAAGGCTGCCGCTCCGGCGAAAAAGGAGGAGCCGCAGGCACAGGCGAAAAAGGCAGTAGCAAAACCGGCGACAAACCGCACGGTCCGCGTGGATATCGAAAAGCTTGATGCGCTGATGAATCAGGTGTCCGAGCTGATTATCGCAAAGAACAGCCTTGTTTCGATCAGCTCGTCGGAGGGAGGGAATTCCAGCCAGAGTTTCCATGAGCAGATTGAGTATCTGGAGCGGATTACGACGAATCTCCACGAATCCGTAATGAAGGTTCGAATGGTTCCGATCGAGAGTGTGGTCAACAAGTTCCCGCGCATGATCCGTGATCTGTCGAGGACTTTGAACAAGAAGATGGAGCTGGTGATGACCGGTGAGGACACCGAGCTCGACCGCACGGTGGTCGATCAGATCGGTGATCCGCTGCAGCATCTGTTGAGAAACTCTGCGGATCACGGTCTTGAGGATACGGCACTCCGTGTCAAGAGAGGCAAGCCGGAGACAGGAAATATTTTCCTGAACGCTTATCAGGAAGGAAATAATGTCATTATCCAGGTGGGTGATGACGGTAACGGTATTGATGTTGAAGCGGTCAAGAACAAAGCGATTGAGCGCGGAACCATCACGGAGGAGCAGGCGGAGTCGATGAGCCAGAAGGAGATTATTAATCTCCTGTTCCTTCCGAGTTTCTCGATGGCGAAGAAGATCACGGACATCTCCGGCCGAGGCGTCGGACTGGATGTGGTGAAGTCCGGAATCGAGCAGCTGGGCGGTGATGTGGATGTCAAGACGTCGATGGGCGAGGGGACGACTTTCACGGTCCGCCTTCCGCTGACGCTTGCGATCATTCAGGCTCTGATGGTCGAGATCCGTGATGAGAAATATGCGATCGCCCTTGGGTCGATCTCCAACATTGAGGATATTCCGATCACAGATATCAAGTATGTGCAGGCCAAGGAAGTCATTCATCTCCGAGGCAGCGTCATTCCCCTCATCCGTCTGGACAAGGTGCTCGATATTGAACCGAGAGAGGTGGAACCGGAGAATCTTACCGTGGTCATCGTAAAGCGCGGCGACAGTCAGGTGGGACTCGTAGTGGATAATCTGATCGGTCAGCAGGAGATCGTTATCAAGTCGTTGGGCAAATACATCAACGGCAACAAGCTGATCAGCGGCGCGACAATACTCGGAGACGGCGAAGTGGCACTGATTTTAGATGCAAACACGCTGATGTAATGGGGGGAAAGATATGTCAGATTTAATGATAGATACATCTGTGGATAAGCAGAAAAAGCAATACATAGTCGTACAGATCGGCAGTGAGAAATACGGCATTGATATCGCCTATATTGACAACATTGTGCGCATGCAGAAGATCACGCGGGTGCCGAAGGCGCAGGTTTATTTTCCGGGTATCATCAATCTGCGCGGCGAGGTCGTTCCGGTTATGAGCATCCGGATCAAGATGGGACTCGAGAAGGATGTGATCACGAACACGTCAAGAATCATCATCTTAAAGATTGAGGATAAGGGCATGCTGGGAGTGATCGTGGACGCTGTCAGTGAGGTGGTCACGCTTTCATCTGAACAGATCGAGCCCAACAATGTGCAGTCAGGTCATGCGAGGGATAATTTCATCAATGGAATCGGCAAGAACGGAGATCAGCTGATTTCCCTTTTAGAGATCAATGCGATCATTGATGAGAAGGACAATGCATAGTTATTAAGTAAGTAATTTGCGCTGAAAGTGAGGTGCACCATGGGTGAATTTACGTTGGACAATGTAAATGAGATATATATTGACGTTCTGCGGGAGATTGGTAATATCGGAGCGGGAAATGCAACGACTTCTCTTGCCAGTATGCTCAATCAGACCATTCAGATGAATGTTCCCAAGGTGGAATTGATGGACGTGGCAAAGCTGAACACGGCCATATGCCCGGAGGAGGAGGTTATCGTCGGGATTTTTCTCGAGGTGACAATGGATATCACGGGCAGTATGATGTTTTTGATGAAAATGGACTCCGCGCATTATCTGGTCAACAAGCTTATGGGACGCGATCCGAACTGTAAGGATGAGTTCAATGAGATGGATATGTCTGCGATGAAGGAGATCGGCAATATCATTACCGCCTCCTACCTGACGGCTCTTGCCGGGATGACGAACCTGACGATCGCGCCGTCCATACCCTATATTGCGGTCGATATGGCGGGAGCGATTCTGTCCGTGCCCGCAATTCAGTTTGGCCAGTTCGGCAACAACGCGCTCCTGATTCAGACGGAGTTCGGAGATGATGTTCTCATTGGCGGGTATTTTATTCTTATGCCAGAGGAGGAGTCCTACGAAAAAATAATGACTTCCCTCGGAATTCACATGTAGGAGATGAACGGAAAGTGGGAAACTTAATCAAGGTTGGAATGGCGGACCTGAAAGTTGGTCGTTCAACGGATATACTGACGACGCTGGGGCTTGGCTCCTGTATCGGATTGACTTTCTATGATCCTCTGACGAAGGTCGGTGGATTAGTTCACTATATGCTGCCTGACAGTACAAAAATGAAAAACAACACAAATATTGCAAAATTCGGAGACACCGGGATTCTCGAGCTGCTTCGTCAGGTGACCCTGCTCGGCGCTGACCGGAGGCGCCTTGTGTCGAAGATCGCCGGAGGCGCCTGCATGTTCGAGATGAGCGGAAGTTCTGCCATGGGCAACGTGGGACAGCGCAACGCGGAGGCGGCGCGTGAAATCCTGCGGCAGCTAAGGATTCCGCTGATTGCAGAGGACACGGGACTCAACTACGGACGCACGGTGGAATTAAACTGTGAAAACGGGGAATATCTAATCAAGGCAGTTGGAAAATTTTCCAAGGTAATTTAGAGGAGCACAAGGTTTATGAAAACAAAATTGCTGCCGGCGCTCATTATGCTTTTGGCGGGCGCGATCAACTGTGTTCTGGCTCTTACAAAGCATTTGTCACCGCTGGCCTTCACGGTCAGGCTTTTGCTCGTGCTGATCATCTTCTATGTGCTTGGCACCCTGGTGCAGTGGGTTGTGGATGCCAATTTTAAACAGATGGAGGAGCAGCCTGGGGAAGGGGAAGAAGCGTCCGGGGAGGGCGATGCGGACGCAGCGCCTGAGGCAGACGGCTTGCAGGCAGAGGCCGAGGAGGAACTGGAAAATATTGACGCAGGTGACAAATAACCGAAAAGGCGGGTTGAATGAAGACAGTTGACAAGGAAAAGCTTTGGGACGCATACTGCAAAAAGCCGTCCAAGGAGCTGCGTGAACAGTTGATAATTGAATATTCCCAATTGGTGAAAATTGTTGCCGGAAGGTTGAGTATGTACCTCGGACACAATGTAGAGTACGAGGATTTGGTGAGCTATGGAATTTTCGGGCTGATTGATGCAATTGACAAATTTGATCTCGAGAAGAATGTCAAGTTTGAAACTTACGCAAGCCTGCGAATCCGCGGAGCGATTTTGGATCAGATCCGCAAGATGGACTGGATTCCAAGGACGGTTCGCCAGCGCCAGCGCAAGATGGATGAGGCGATCAAGGAGATCGAGATGCGGACCGGGCGCACGGCGACGGATGACGAGCTGGCGGCTCAGCTGGGGCTCTCGGAGGATGAGCTGAACATCTGGCAGTCGCAGATGCAGGTGACGAACGTCGTGTCTTTAAACGAGTTTGAGGAGAACGGGCCGGAGCCGATGGCTGACAGTGTGGGGCAGTCACATTTTTCGCAGCCGGAGGCGGTCGTCGAGGAGGCAGAGCTCAAGGAGATGCTTATCGCCTCGCTGGAGCTTCTGACCGAAAAGGAGCGAAAGGTAGTCGAGCTTTACTATTATGAGGATTTAACATTAAAAGAGATCAGCAGGCTTCTGGAGGTGTCGGAATCGCGCGTGTCGCAGCTCCACACCAAGGCGCTTGTAAAGATGCGCAGAAAAATGGGACCGTACATGAATATTTTGGTGGATTAAGGACAGGTCGGAGAGGAACAGCTTTGACCGTATTCTTGTGGAGTGAGGAGTGAACGTATGGCGATAACCCCGATTAACAATGTAATGATACCGCGCAGCGTAGATTTGAATCTTATCAAACATCAGGAGGACAGCAAACCGCTTGTCGATCAGCAGAACATACAGGTGCAGGTGCGGTCGCGGGAGGAGGCGCTGGCGCATCAGGTATTAAATCCCGAGAACAGCGAAAAGATGAAAAATGAAGCGGACGCGAGGGAAGAGGGCAAAGGGAAGTATTTTGCAAGGGAGCGCCGCAAAAAGGAAAAAAAAGATGGACTGCCTGCCGACGGGGACCGCGTGATCAAAAAGCAGGGCAGTTCCGGTTTTGATATTAAGGTTTGAGGAACGGCATGACACCATTGGAAGTGATACTGATCCTGATAGGCGTTGCTTTTATCCTGGTCAGCTTTTTTGTTGAGGAAAAGCTTTCGCACAAGGATCTCGAGCGGCTTACCAGCCTCAGTGAAAAAGAAATGAAAGTAATTGTGGAGCGTCAGTTGAAGGGTGCGGAAACTGTGATCGATGACTCGATCTCTGAGGGGGTCTCTGAGGCGGCGGAGGTTGCAAAGCGCGCGATGGAGAAGGAGACAAACGAGAAGATTATGGCGATCAACGAGTATTCCGATACGGTGATCGAGTCCATGAACAAGACGCACAGCGAGATTATTTTCCTCTACAATATGCTCAATGACAAGCATGTGGAATTGACGCGCTTCGCGGATCAGCTCCGCGATTTCTCCAAGCAGGTGAAGAGCTCGGGGAACGAAATGCTATACAGTGTGGCAGAGGCCACGAAGGAGCTGGAGAACAACCTGCAGCGGAAAATTCCGCCGGCCGTTGAGCCGGAGGAGCCTGACCTGTTTGAGCGTGAGGAGGAGAGCACCCAGGCTGAGGTGCAGGAACAGCGTGAGCAGCGGGAAGAGCGTGAGGAGCGGGCGAACCACAACGAAAGCATTCTCGCGCTGCGCGACGAGGGAGTTCCGGATGTGGAGATTGCCAGACAGCTCGGTCTCGGCCTCGGGGAAGTGCGTCTTGTGATCGAACTGTACAGGGGGGCGTAAGATGCGGTTTAAGTTTTATCTGAGAGGCTGCGGCCTTGGAATTCTCTTCACTTCGATTGTGCTGACGGTTGCGTTTCACACAAGAGGCGTAAAGGAGATCTCTGACGAAGAGGTAATCCGGCGCGCGGAGGCGCTCGGAATGGTAATGGCTGAGGAGCCGGGGGAATCGGAGGATTCCGAAAAGTCTGGAGATTTGGGAGGAGCAGAGGCAGACGATAAAGATCAGCCGGGGAATGCCGGAGAGTAAAATGTACCTTATAGATATCCTTGAGGTAATAGACAAGTCCCAAAAGAAGGGTTATCCCCTTTTTTTGGGTTTTTTCTTATCATATATTTCATATCTATGTTTTTTCAAAAATGTCAAATTGTTTCCAATTCTGCCAAACGACTTGTTTTTGAGAACAATTAATACTATTATAAACGAAAGGCGCGGGAAAACGAGGGTAACAGGACAATATAACAGTTTCATGATATCACATAGACCTTTGTTTCAAAACCGGTGATTTTGACATCGGACGGCGAGTTGAGTGCGGAGGAGATTTCCTGAAGGGAGGATATTGCCCCAGATATGGGAAGTATGAGTTAGTAATACAGAAACCCTGTTGTCTGCGATTCATAAGAGGGGACAAAAACAACAGTTTTATCGACGCAATTTATAGGAGGAAAAAGATCATGAAAAAGCATTTAAAAAATGTTTTTGTAAAAGCAGGAAAGAAAAACAGGATTGCCATATTAATCTGCGTCGTTATTTTAACAGCCGGTTTGGGGACATTGCTGGGCTACACACTCGTGAAAGGTAATACAGAAGCAGTATCCGGGCAAACAGAAACAGAGGATACTCTGAAAAAAGATCCTCAAACAGAAGACACTCAGGCTGATGAATTATCATCGCAATCAATTGAACCATTAATCAGCGATGCTTCTGTTTTTATAGAAGATATCGTGATTTCTTTATATGAAAATAAACAAAATATTGCAGCTAAACTTAATGAAACTGATCTGAGATATGAGGAGATGGACTACAATGAATTACCTTATAATTTTGATTTTTATAATAAGTACGACTCATCATATTACATTTATACACCATTGGAATCCGATTGGATGATGAATACTGAACCATCACTAGAGGTTTATTTTAAGAATGACATCTGTGTACGCCTGAGATTGATAGATGAGGTTCCCAAAACATTTCGCGGCATACACAAAGATGCTTATTCATCAGATGCATACTCTCAGTTATTAGAAAAGTATGGTGATTCTTTTGAAAAGTTTATATTTGCTGCCCACGGAATATATTGCGTATATCTTTATTCTTTTGATGATTACATTTGTGAATTTATGATACTAGAGGATTATCCAGACCATCTATGTAATGTAGATATATATGTTTCCGGTTTATATCCTATATATACTCATGAAGAAGAACTGACAGAAGAAGACCTCTTAGAATATCGGTGTCAAGAAGAAGAATTCTTAGAATATCAGAGAAAAAATGGCCTTATATGAAAGCGACTTTGGTTCGAAGTCTTTCGACGACTAAGGAGCTGCCTGTTTCAACCGGCGCAAAGTTTCGCGGCATCAACTGCGCTGCCTGTCTCGCGGGAAGAACTGGAATGAAAAGCCATTATTGACTGGAAGAGTTTGAATAATTTATTACCTGACAAGCGAATGGTTATACACAGGGGCATGTCTATCACAGTATTATTGATTATTAATAATCAGGAGCTGTTATGATGGAACCCCAAATGCGAAAAGAAAGGAGGTATCGTTATATGATAGCCATAGCTTGAAAAATCAAAGGAAGGAGAACAGTACTTTTGCTTCTAAGGTATCGTGAAAATACAATATGAATAATGAAAATACACCTAAAATAATGCTTGCGCCAACATTGGAACAAATCAGGGAGGGGGATGCCTATATATCTCTTGGCGAGGAAGGAGGCTCAGTTATAACTTGCAGGATACTATTAAATAAAAAAGGGTATTCTTGCAATACAACAAGTGCAATTTACGATAATACATTGCAAGATATCGTAAAAAGATTTCAGACCGATATAGGTTTCAAAAGCGATGGACTTCTTGGACAGAAAACTCTGGCGGTGCTTGAAGATACGCAAAGCGCAACAGGATGGTTTTCAAATGGAACCGTAAATATTCCGGCAGGGAAATTGGCACTCATGGGGTTTGGAAAACTGGTATTAAAACCGGCTAATGTTGCAAAGCTTAATGAAATATGTAACGAATACGGGATGAATACCAAAACTAAGGTGAGGCACTTTTTGGCGCAGGGACTGATAGAGACATTATATGGAACCACTTTTGTAGAAGGCATATACAGACCAGGCGATCCATCGAAGTATGTATCTTATGCACCTTATTGTGGCGCCGGCTTTATACAATTAACATGGGCAGATAATTATCAACGTTTTCAGACATATATGAAAGATGTGAAGGGTATAAACGCTCCAAGAATCACGGCTCCGTCAGTATATGCTACACAGTATGTAGCCGATACTTATCCTTTTGTAAGTGCAGGGTGGTTTTGGGATATCCGTAAAGATATTAATGCAAAAATTGTTCAATGGGCATCTTTATCTGCAGCTGATACTGTAAGAAAAGTAACATATGAGGTAAAGGGCAGCGAGTCTAAATATGAAATAAGATTAGAGGCATATGAAAAAGCAAAGCAAATTTTTCTGTAAAGGCATACGAAAGAATCCGGATAAGATTATGGTGTTGTGAAGGGTTCCGGGATGCAGTTCCGCGAGTATGGCGATGGACAGGTGTATCTGGAGGTCAGGACAGATGATGAGGCTAAGCTGATGACGGTTCATATTCCCGGTCAGCCGGAAAATGATGCAACATGATGTAAAATAATTGCTTGCAAAAAGGCCTTTGGCGTGGTATAATGCCAAAGGCTTTATTAATTAATCACATACAAGGGTGCTCGGGTGCCGGATTTACGCGGTCCGGTGGAGAGCAAAGCCGTGGAAATTCGTGTGAAGACCGCGGCGGATGAACCGGGTATGGAAGAGTAACCGATGGAGGTAAGAAAAATGAGCGTAATTTCAATGAAACAGTTACTGGAGGCAGGTGTTCATTTCGGACATCAGACAAGAAGATGGAACCCTAAGATGGCTCCGTACATCTACACAGAGCGCAACGGCATCTACATCATCGATCTGCAGAAGTCTGTTGACAAGGTGGACGAGGCATACGATGCAGTTTCTGACGTGGCTGCACAGGGCGGGACAATCCTCTTTGTCGGAACCAAAAAGCAGGCGCAGGACGCGATTAAGTCTGAGGCAGAGCGCTGTGGTATGTACTATGTAAATGAGAGATGGCTGGGCGGTATGCTCACCAACTTCCGCACAATTCAGAGCCGGATCGGGCGTCTGAAGGAGATCGAGGCGATGTCCACGGACGGAACCTTTGACGTACTTCCGAAGAAGGAAGTCATTGCATTAAAGAAGGAGTGGGAGAAGCTGGAGCGCAACCTTGGCGGTATCAAGGAGATGAAGCGCATTCCGGACGCGATCTTTGTCGTAGATCCGAAGAAGGAGAGAATCTGTATTCAGGAGGCACGTACCCTCGGCATCACGCTGATCGGTATTGCGGATACCAACTGTGACCCGGATGAGCTGGATTATGTGATCCCGGGCAATGACGATGCCATCCGCGCAGTGAAGCTGATTGTTTCCAAGATGGCGGACGCTGTCATCGAGGCAAAGCAGGGAGTAGAGAATGTGGTTCCGGCTGAGGCTGAGAGCGTGGATTCAGAAGAGGAAGAGCTGGCTGCCGAGGCGTAATCAAGGCGTTGAATAGATTGAATTTGGAGGATAATAAGATGGCAATTACTGCTGCTATGGTAAAAGAGCTGCGCGAGATGACCGGCGCAGGCATGATGGATTGTAAGAAGGCGCTGAATGAGACAAACGGCGATATGGATGAGGCGGTCGAGTATCTGAGAAAGAACGGCCAGGCGAAGGCGGAGAAGAAGGCGGGACGCATCGCGGCTGAAGGTCTGTGCACGGTTGCAATGGACGGCGACAAGACCGCGGCTGTTGTAGAGGTCAACTCCGAGACCGACTTCGTGGCGAAGAACGAGACCTTCCGCGAGTTTGTGGATGCGGTGGCTAAGCAGGCACTTGGTTCCGGCGCCGGCGATATGGACGCATTTATGGCTGAGAAGTGGATTCTGGACACCGGCAAGACGGTTCAGGAGGCACTGACGGAGAAAATTGCCGTTATCGGAGAGAACTTAAAGATCCGCCGTTTTGAGAAGGTGGCTGCGGAGAACGGATGTGTCACGTCTTACATTCACGGCGGCGGAAGAATCGCTGTGATCGTGGATGCGGAGACTTCTGTGGTCAACGATGAGGTGAAGACTGCAATGTCCAACATCGCGATGCAGATTGCAGCTTTAAATCCGAAGTATGTGAGCCGCGATGAGGTCAGCGCGGATTATATTGAGCATGAGAAGGAGATTCTCCGCGCACAGATCATGAATGATCCGAAGGAGTCCCAGAAGCCGGAGAAAGTGATAGGTGGTATGATTGAGGGCCGTGTCAGCAAGGAGTTAAAGGAGATCTGCCTGGTGGATCAGGTATATGTGAAGGCAGAGGACGGAAAGCAGACGGTCGGCCAGTACCTTGCACAGGTTTCGAAGGCCGTGGGCGCAACGGTTGCCGTAAAGCGTTTTGTCCGCTTTGAGACAGGTGAAGGTCTCGAGAAGAAGCAGGAGGACTTCGCCGCTGAGGTTGCTGCGCAGATGAACGCATAAGCGAATTTTGCAAGAGGGTTTAGGAGAATAGGAGTGTTTCGGCACTCCTATTTTTTTGCGGATCATTATCTTATGTTTTTCCATAAGAGACAAATTTTTCTTTACATTGATAGAAAATGTGGTAAAATATAAAAGGATATTTTCCGTTGGAGGAAACATATGAATGAAAAGGACACTGCAGCGGTCGATGAGCAGAGCCGGAGACGCGCGCGGATCAACCGAATCAAGATCGGGATTATTTTGATGATCTTCGGCTGGATGCTGATCTCGTTTCTGGCAATAATAATTCTGACGGCTAACGTTATCTCCCTTCACCTCAAGCTGGACCGGATGGAGCAGCGCATTCAGAAGCTTGAAGAGGCGCAGCGTGTACCGGAGCAAGGACAGAAACCGAAGGATGACGATCCGCCGAAGTCTTTCGGGCAGGTAGTGACGGGGATTGACTCGCCGGACAATATGGCTGTAGCGGGTGATGAGCATCTGGTCTACCTGACATTTGACGGAGGTCCGAACAGGAATACGGATGCGATTCTCGACGTGTTGAGAGAGCATGGCGTGCGTGCGACTTTTTTTGTCGTCGGAGATGAGTCGGAGGATATGCAGGAAACGTACAAGCGGATTGTCTCGGAGGGACACACGCTTGGCATGCGCTCCTACTCGAATCAGTACAGCACCCTCTACGCGTCGAAGGAGGCCTTTCGGCAGGATTGTGAGAAAATATTGTCCCTTCTTGAAAATGTGACCGGAGTTTCGTGTAAATATTACCGGTTCCCGGGGGGAAGCGGCAATGAAATAAGCAATGTGGACATGGTCGAGTTTGTCCGCATCTTAAACGAAAAGGGGATTGCATATTTTGACTGGAATGTCTCGGGCGGAGACGCCGTGGCGGATTATTCCGCTGAGGACGTCATCTCCAATGTGAAGGAGGGTGTGTCCCGCTACAAAACGTCGGTCGTGCTTCTGCATGACGGTGATAACAAGTCAACAACGGTGGAGGCTCTCGGGCCGCTGATTGAGACCCTGCAGGGCATGCAGGCGAAAATCCTGCCGATTGATGAAAATACAAGGGTGATTCAATATATCAGGGCTGATACTGTTGAATAGATTGAGTATGGAGGATATACCATGGGATTATTTAAGGATTTCAAAGATGATTTGTCGCAGGCGGTGAACGAGATGATGCCGGGTGCGGAGGCACAGGGACGCGATGGGGCATTGGTAGTGGACACCCTGAGTGAGGGCGTGAATGTGCAGAGTGAACTCTCCAAGCTGGATGGGCTTTTGGAGAATGTCAACAGCGCGCCGGCAGGGGGAGAGCTTCCACCGCTTGAGCCCGTGAAGGAGAAAGCACCACAGGAGCGTCCTGCTCCAGTACAGGGGGAGAGAAGCATTATGAGTGAGATTGTAAGAGGAAATGTAAGTCCGGTAGTGGGACAGGTTAGCGACGAGACAACCGTGATCACTGCAAGCACCGTTATTACCGGAGACCTGTCTACCGCAGGCTCCTTTGAGATTCAGGGAACCATCAACGGCAATGTGACCTGCAGCGGAAAGCTGTCCGTGACCGGTACGATCAACGGCAACAGCTCTGCAAGCGAGTTTTTTGCGGATGTTGCAAAGATCGAGGGCGAAGTGATCAGCTCCGGTACGGTGAAGATCGGCGCCGGCTCCGTCATTATCGGCAATATTTCTGCGGCGTCCGCAGTGATCGCAGGCGCAATCAAGGGGGATATTGACGTGCAGGGACCGGTGGTTGTAGATACTTCTGCGGTCGTGATGGGCAATATCAAGTCCCGCTCCGTGCAGATCAACAACGGTGCAGTGATCGAGGGATTCTGTTCGCAGTGCTATGCGGATATTGATGTACAGGGCCTTTTCGATAATAAATAATGATTGTTTCCGTGCTGGGCGGAGGTGATGCAGGATGAAGAAACGTATTTTGTTGAAACTGAGCGGAGAGGCACTGGCAGGTGAAAAGCGTCAGGGGTTTGATGAGCCGACGGTTACTGCAGTCGCGCGCCAGGTCAAAAAGCTGGCGGACGACGGCGTGGAGATTGGGATTGTTATCGGCGGCGGAAACTTTTGGCGCGGAAGAACCAGCGAGACGATTGACCGCGTTAAGGCGGATCAGATCGGGATGCTTGCCACTGTGATGAACTGCATCTATGTGTCGGAGATTTTCCGCTCGGTCGGGATCAAGACAGCGGTTCTTACGCCCTTCGAATGCGGTTCCATGACGAAACTGTTTTCCAAGGACCGCGCGAACAAGTATTTCGCCCATGATATGGTAGTTTTCTTTGCCGGCGGTACAGGGCACCCTTACTTTTCCACGGACACGGCAACTGTCCTTCGGGCTGTGGAGATCGAGGCGGACGGAATCTATCTTGCCAAGGCGATCGACGGAGTGTACGACAGCGATCCGAAAATGAATCCGGATGCGCGCAAATACGATGAAGTGTCCATCCGCGAGGTGATCGACAAGAAGCTTGCCGTGGTGGATCTGACGGCCTCCGTGATGTGTATGGAGAATCAGATGCCGATGTACGTGTTCGGGCTGAACGAGGAGGACAGTATTGTAAATGCAGTGAGCGGAAGCTTCAGAGGGACGAAGGTCACCGTAGATTAGGAGGGAGTATGGATAAAAGATTAGATCAGTTTGAAGATAAAATGAACAAGACGCTGGCGAATCTGGACGAGGAGTTTGCGGGAATCCGTGCGGGGCGGGCCAATCCGCATCTGCTCGACAAGCTCCGTGTGGACTATTACGGGACGCCCACCCCGATTCAGAGCGTTGCCAATGTCAGCGTTCCGGAACCCAGAATGATCCAGATCCAGCCGTGGGAGGCCTCTATGGTGAAGGAGATTGAGAAGGCGATCAATACGTCGGATCTGGGGATCAACCCGACGAATGACGGCAAGCTGATCCGTCTGGTGTTCCCGGAGCTCACGGAGGAACGACGCAAGGAGCTGGCAAAGGATATCAAGAAGAAGGGTGAGAATGCCAAGGTGGCGATCCGCAACATCCGCAGGGATGCGATGGATCACTTTAAGAAACTTGGCAAGAGTGAGGATATCTCCGAGGACCAGATCAAGGATCTGGAGGACGGCATCCAAAAGCTGACCGATCAGTATGTGGCGAAGATCGATAAGGCGGTGGACGAGAAGTCAAAGGAGATACTTACAGTTTAACTCGTGTATCAAGAGCGATCAGGGACATTGCCATAGGCATGTCCCTTTTCAGTCGTATAGGGAATTTGCTCGAATCGAGTGAAAGGACAGCATATGAATATACCAAGGCATGTCGCGATTATTTTGGACGGTAACGGACGTTGGGCGAAGAGCAAGGGAATGCCGCGCAATTATGGGCATACCGTCGGAGCGAAAAATGTGGAGGATATCTGCCGGGAGGCGTATGAGATCGGCATTCAGTATCTGACGCTCTATGCTTTTTCCACCGAGAACTGGAACCGCCCAAAAAGCGAGGTGGACGCGCTGATGAAGCTCCTCGAAAGCTATTTAAAGAACTGCATTAAAATTGCGGATAAGAACAATATGCGTGTGCGTGTGATCGGCGAGATCGGGCGTCTTTCCGAAGCGTTTCAGGTGAAAATACGCGATCTGGAGCAGGCATCCGCAGGAAATACCGGGCTGAACCTGACAATTGCGATCAATTACGGAAGCAGGGACGAGATGCTCCGCGCGATGCGGCGCATGGCGGGCGACTGCGTGAGCGGGCGGCTGTCGGTAGATGATATCGGAGAGGAGTGTTTCTCGTCCTATCTGGACACAAAAGATTTGCCGGACCCGGATCTTCTGATCCGCACGAGCGGCGAGCAGCGCCTGTCCAATTATCTGTTATGGCAGCTCGCGTACACGGAGTTCTACTTCACGGAGGTTCCGTGGCCGGATTTTCACAGAGATAATCTGATGGACGCGATTCGTGCATATAATCAAAGAGAGCGCCGTTTTGGCGGCCTGGAAAAGGAGGAAGAGACACCGCATGTTTAGAACAAGACTGTTGAGCGGAATCGTGCTGGTGATCCTTGCACTGCTTCTCATCATCACGGGAGCCGAGGTTTTGCTGGCATCCACATTTGTCATTTCCTGCATCGGTATGTTTGAGCTTTACCGCGTGTTTGAAATCCACAAGAGCGCGCCGGCAATACTCGGCTATCTGGCGGCGGCCGCGTACTACGCAAACTTGGAATGGCGCCTTCTGGATGACCCGATGCCGGTGTTCATGGGATTTTTGATTCTTCTCATGTTCGTGTTTGTGTTTTCGTATCCGAAGTACACAGCGAGGCAGATCATGAAAGTCTTTTTCGGGCTGTTCTACGTGGCGGTCATGCTGTCCTATGTCTATCAGATCCGCATGCTTGAGCGCGGGCTGTATCTGGCGTTTCTGGTGTTTTTGTGCTCGTGGGGCTGTGACACCTGTGCCTACTGTGTGGGGGTGCTGATCGGAAAACACAAGATGTCGCCGAAACTGAGTCCCAAGAAGTCCGTGGAGGGGGCGGTTGGGGGTGTTGCGGGATCGGCACTGCTCGTGGCGCTGTACAGTTACATTTTTCGCACACAGATGGAGCTTGACGGAGTGCAGATTGCGGTGCTCTCCGGCATTGCGGCTGTTGCGGCACTCATTTCCATGGTGGGAGATCTGACAGCCTCCGCGATCAAGCGGAACTATGAAATCAAGGATTACGGCACTCTGATTCCGGGACACGGGGGGATTCTGGACCGTTTTGACAGCATGATTATTACGGCGCCGATCATTTATTACCTCTCCGTCTATTTTGTCTGACGGTCGGGTCTTGCGGAGGATGCGATGGGACATAAAAAAATAGCAATCTTGGGCTCCACCGGCTCGATCGGGACACAGACGCTCGCGGTGGTGGAGGAACATAAGGACATCGAGGTGGTGGCACTGGCGTGCGGCGGCAACCTCGCGCTCATGGAGGAGCAGATGCGGCGGTTTTCCCCGAAGCTGGTGAATGTGTGGGAGGAGCAGGATGCCAAGGAATTAAGAGTGCGCACGGCGGATCTTGGCATTCCTGTACACTTCGGGATGGAGGGCCTGATCGAGGTGGCGGTCATGGAGGAGAGTGAGCTTCTGGTGACGGCAATTGTCGGTATGCTGGGGCTGCGGCCCACGATCGCTGCGATTATGGCGGGCAAGGATATTGCCTTGGCGAACAAGGAGACGCTGGTGACGGCGGGACATCTCATCATGCCGCTCGCGCGTGAAAAGGGAGTGGCGATCCTGCCGGTGGACAGTGAGCACAGCGCAATTTTCCAGTCCCTGCAGGGGAATGAGGGCAACCGGATCCACAGGATACTGCTCACGGCATCCGGCGGGCCGTTTCGCGGGAAGAGCCGCGGGGAGCTTGCCCATGTGCAGGCGGAGGACGCCCTGAAGCACCCGAACTGGAGCATGGGAAAGAAGGTGACGATCGACTCCTCAACCCTCGTGAACAAGGGGCTTGAGGTGATGGAGGCGAGATGGCTGTTTGACGTGTCTCTGGATCAGATTGAGGTCGTGATCCACCCTCAGAGCGTGATCCACTCGGCCGTAGAGTACGAGGACGGAAACGTCATCGCACAGCTCGGCGTTCCGGATATGCGGCTGCCGATCCAGTATGCGCTGTACTATCCCAAACGCAGATCTCTGTCCGGGCAGAGGCTGGATCTCTTTTCGCTGGGGGCTCTGACCTTCGAGCGGCCGGACACGGATACCTTCCGGGGGCTTGCGCTGGCATTTTCTGCCATGAGAAAGGGCGGCAACACGCCGGCCATGTACAATGCCGCCAACGAATGTGCGGTGGAGCTGTTTTTGAACCATAGGATTGCCTGGCTCGAGATCGCGGAGATCATCGAGGCGGCGATGGATTGCGGCAGATGGGTGGAAAACCCGGATGTGGAAGATATTCTCGCGACGGAGCGGGAGATTCATGAATTTGTAGAGAGCAGGTGGGGAAATTGAGTTTTGTATTGGCTTTTTTAATTTTCAGTATCATCGTGATTTTTCATGAGCTGGGGCATTTCTGGCTGGCGAAGGCCAACGGAATAAGGGTGAATGAGTTCTGTCTGGGCCTGGGGCCGACGATCGTCGGCTTTCAGCGCGGCGAGACCAAGTACTCGATCAAGCTGCTGCCGTTTGGAGGCGCGTGCATGATGGAGGGCGAGGATGAGGCGTCCGAGGACGAGCGGGCATTCGGGAAAAAGCCGGTCTGGGCGCGTATGAGCGTTGTGTTTGCAGGGCCCTTTTTCAACTTTATCATGGCATTCGTGTTCGCGTTTATCATCATATGCTGTGTGGGTTACGACAAGCCGCAGATCACGGAGATGATCGAGGGATATCCTGCGGCGGAGGCGGGGATGCAGGCGGGGGATACCGTCGTGAAGATCAACGGATTCGCCATTCACTTTTACCGCGATATCAGCGCCTACACACTCTTTCATCCTGGGGAAACCGCGAAAATCACATATGAGCGGGACGGTGAGCGCTTCACCACGACACTGACTCCGAGGTATAGCGAAGAGAGCGGGCAGTATCTGTACGGCTTCAGCTATCGGGAGGCGCGGCAGAAGTGCGGCATATTAGAGAGTATCAAATACAGTTTTTTTGAGATCCGCTACTGGATCTACTCGACATTGAACAGCATCAGGATGCTGGTTACCGGAAAGGTTTCTTTTAACAACATGATGGGACCGGTGGGCATCGTGAAGAACATCGGGGACGTGTACACGGAGTCGGTGCAGACCTCCGGCTATTACTACGCGTTCTTAAACCTGTTAAACTGGGCAGTGCTGCTGTCGGCGAATCTGGGCGTGATGAATCTCCTCCCGTTTCCGGCGCTGGACGGCGGGCGTCTCGTGTTCCTGATCGTAGAAGCCATCCGCAGGAAAAGGATTGATCCCGAAAAGGAGGGCATGGTCAACCTGATTGGGCTTGGACTTCTGTTCCTGCTGATGTTTGTAGTACTCTTTAACGATATACGCAAGTTATTTTAGTTTTAATGGGTAAAGGTGGGGTCAGAAGATGAAAAAATACAGAACAAGAGAGGTTGCAGTCGGCAGCCGTGTGATCGGCGGCGATGCAGAGATTGCCATTCAGTCCATGACATGTACCCGCACGGAGAATGTGGAGGAGACGGTCGCGCAGATTGAAAGGCTGACGGCGGCGGGCTGTGAGATTATCCGTTGCGCCGTGCCGACGATGGAGGCGGCGGCCGCTCTGTCTGAGATCAGGAAACGCATCACGATCCCGCTTGTGGCGGACATCCATTTTGACTATCGCCTCGCGCTCGCCGCAATTGAGCATGGGGCGGACAAAATCCGCATCAATCCCGGCAATATCGGAAGCAGCGAGCGCGTGCGCGCTGTTGTGGATGCGGCCAGAGAGCGTGGTATTCCGATCCGGGTGGGGGTCAACAGCGGCTCTCTGGAGAAGGAGCTTTTGGAAAAATATCACGGAGTGACGGCGGAGGCGCTCGTGGAGAGCGCCCTGACGCAGGCAAAGCGGATCGAGGATATGGGATATGACAATCTGGTCATCAGCATCAAGTCCTCGGATGTCATGATGTGCGTGAAGGCGCACGAGCTGATCGCGGAGCAGACGGATCACCCGCTGCATGTCGGCATCACGGAGGCGGGAACGCTGACGAGCGGCAATATCAAGTCGGCGATCGGTCTCGGGCTGATCCTGCATCAGGGGATTGGCGATACGATCCGCGTGTCGCTGACGTCAGACCCGGTGGAGGAGGTCAAGTCGGCGAAGCTGATCCTGCGCACGCTGGGACTTAGGACCGGCGGAATCGAGGTAGTGTCGTGCCCGACGTGCGGGCGCACGCAGATTGATTTGATCGGGCTCGCGAATAAAGTTGAGACGCTCGCGGCGGAGTTTCCGCTGGATATCAAGGTCGCGGTCATGGGCTGCGTTGTGAACGGCCCCGGGGAGGCGAGAGAGGCAGATCTGGGGATTGCGGGCGGCATTGGCGAGGGGCTTTTGATGAAACATGGGGAAGTGGTCAGAAAAATGCCGGAGCATGAGCTTTTGACGGCACTTCGCTATGAACTGGAGCACTGGGGGGAATAACTATGGCAATGTCCTTTAGGGAGGTGTTTCCGACGCTCACTCCGGGGCAGGAGATCGGGAGTCTGCTGGACACCGTTGAGGTCACGAAAATCAGCGCAAACCGCGAGCGTACCAAGCTGCGGGTGTATCTGCGCGGGACGAGACTGATGGACAAGCGTTTGATCTGGGATCTGGAGCATGCCATTACGCAGCTTACTCCGGGGCAGGAGGTGCGTATCATCGAGAGCTTTCAGCTCTCGGAGCAGTACACGCTAAAGACCCTGATGGATGTCTATTATGACAGTATATTAGACGAACTGAACCGTTACAGCGCGCTTGAGTACAACATACTCCGCACGGCGGAGATCGAGTGTGAGGAACCGCATCACATGAGCATCACTGTGGATGAGACGATCGTCGTGAGGGAGAGGATCGGGGAGATCGTAGAGTTTCTGGAGAAGGTGATCTGCGAGCGCTGCGGTATGGATGTTGTTATTGAGACAAAATATCGAAAGCCGCAGGAGTGCAAGTCGCGCAAAAATGTGCAGGAGCAGATGAATCAGGAGATCCGGCATATTTCGGCGCGCGCGCTGGCGATTCTCGAGCAGGGCGAGGGCGCCGCAGAGGCTGTGCCGGAGACCGCCGCGCCAAAGCAAGCCGAAAAGAGGCTTGGAGAGAAGACTGCCCATGCGGATGGAGAGCATATGAGGGAGCCGCAGGGAGAGCGGGAGCTGCCATACCGGAAACCGGCGGAGGAGAAACGGGGCGAATTCCGGAAAAAATTTGACCGTGAGAACCATAAGCGATCCATGAATCCGGATGTTCTCTACGGGCGGGATTTTGAGGAGGAGTCCGTCGAGATTGAGAAGATTGACGGGCCGGTCGGCGAGGTGGTCATCCGCGGAAAAATCCTCGCCGTGGACAAGCGCGTGCTAAGGAACGAAAAGACACTTATTATCTTTACGCTGACGGATTTTACAGACTCGATCGTCTGCAAAATTTTTGCGAAGAGCGAGGAGGCGGAAGAGCTTTTAAACTCCATTGCGAAGGGGAAATTTGTCCGCTTAAAGGGCGTTGCGACAATTGATAAATTTGACAGTGAGCTGACGATCGGTTCGATCGTCGGCATTAAAAAGTGCGCAGATTTCACGACGGAGCGGATGGACAATGCCGCTGAGAAACGCGTGGAGCTGCACTGCCATACGAAGATGAGCGACATGGACGGCGTTGCGGACGTGACGGACATCGTAAAGCGCGCCATGAAGTGGGGGCACAAGGCAATTGCCATCACCGACCACGGTGATGTGCAGGCGTTCCCGGACGCCAACCACGCGGCGGAGGGGAAGGATTTCAAGGTGATCTACGGTGTGGAGGCATACCTCGTAGACGACCTAAAGGGGATCGTGACGGACAGCCGCGGCCAGTCCCTTGATGCGGACTATGTCGTGTTCGATCTGGAGACGACCGGCTTTAGCCCGGAGACGAACCAGATCATCGAGATCGGCGCGGTTAAGGTGCAGAACGGGAAGATCACAGAGCGGTTTTCCTCTTTTGTCAACCCGAAGGTTCCGATCCCGTTCCGCATTGAAGAATTGACGGGGATTCACGACGACATGGTAATTGATGCGCCGGTGATCTCCGAGATTCTGCCTAAATTCATGGAATTTTGCGCGGGATGCGTGATGGTCGCGCACAATGCGGATTTTGACATGAGCTTTATCAAGAAAAACTGCGCAAGGCTCGACATCGAATGCCGGCCCACCATCGTTGACACGGTTGGGCTTGCGCGCGTGCTCATGCACAACCTGAGCCGCTTCAAGCTTGACACGGTGGCGCGGGCATTGAACATCAGCCTCGAGAACCACCACCGCGCCGTGGACGACGCCGGCTGCACGGCAGAGATTTTCGTGAAATTTATCGGGATGCTAAAGGACCGCGGCATTGAGGATCTGGATGCGGCGGACGCACTGCGGAATTCCTCGGTCGAATACATACAGAAGGAAAAGACATTCCATGCAATTATTTTGGCGACCTGCGACCAGGGACGGACAAACCTGTACCGCCTGACCTCGCTTGCGCACATCAAGTATTACCACAAGCGCCCGCGGATACCGAAGAGTGAGTTTTTAAAATACCGGGACGGCCTTCTGATCGGTTCTGCCTGCGAGGCGGGGGAGGTATATCAGGCGATATTGAACGCAAGGCCTGAGGAGGAGATCGCGAGGCTTGTGTCGTTCTATGATTATCTGGAAATCCAGCCGCTCGGGAACAACGGTTTTATGATACGGGATGAGGGCTGCTGGGTGTCCTCCGAAGAGGATTTAAAGGAGATGAACCGCCGGATTGTAACTCTGGGAGAGCAGTTTAGAAAGCCGGTGGTCGCCACCTGTGACGTGCATTTTCTGGACCCGGAGGACGAGGTCTACCGCAGGATCATCATGGGCGGTTACGGCTACAACGACTCCGACGATCAGGCGCCGCTCTACCTGCGGACGACGGAGGAGATGCTGGCGGAATTTGACTATCTGGGAAGGGCCAAGGCCGAGGAGGTCGTCATCACCAACCCGAACCGCATCGCGGATATGTGTGAGCGGATTTCGCCGGTGCGGCCGGACAAGTGTCCGCCCGTCATTGAGAACTCGGATCAGACCCTCAGGAATATCTGTTACAGCAAGGCACGCGGCATGTACGGGGATCCCCTGCCCGGCGTTGTGCAGGAGCGCCTTGACCGGGAGCTGAATTCAATCATCTCAAACGGCTACGCCGTCATGTACATCATCGCGCAGAAGCTCGTGTGGAAGTCCAACGAGGACGGTTATCTTGTAGGCTCGCGGGGCTCCGTCGGGAGCTCCTTCGTCGCGACGATGTCGGGCATCACGGAGGTCAATCCGCTGCGCCCGCATTATCGCTGCGGGCAGTGCAGCTACAGCGATTTCGACTCGCCGGAGGTGGCTTCCTTCACGGGTTGCGGCTGTGACCTGCCGGATAAGAAATGCCCGAAATGCGGGGCAATGCTCCTAAAGGACGGTTTTGACATCCCCTTTGAGACCTTCCTCGGGTTCAAGGGCGACAAGGAGCCGGATATCGACCTGAATTTTTCAGGAGAGTACCAGAGTAAGGCGCATAAGTACACGGAGGTCATTTTCGGGGAGGGGCAGACCTACAAGGCCGGTACGATCGGCACGCTTGCGGACAAGACGGCCTACGGATATGTGAAGAAATATTACGAGGAGCGGGGCGTCCACAAGAGAAACTGCGAGATTGAGCGCATCGTGCAGGGCTGTGTCGGCGTGCGCAGGACGACGGGACAGCATCCGGGTGGAATCGTCGTTCTCCCGGTGGGGGAGGAGATCTGTACCTTCACGCCGATCCAGCACCCTGCCAACGATATGACGGTCGATATCACGACCACGCACTTTGACTATCACAGCATTGACCACAACCTGCTCAAGCTGGACATCCTCGGGCACGACGATCCGACGATGATCCGCATGCTGCAGGATCTGACCGGCATTGAGCCGACGGAGATCCCGCTGGACGACCCGAAGGTGATGACGCTGTTTCAGGAGACGAGTGCGCTGGGAATCCGGCCGGAGGATATTGACGGCTGTCCGCTCGGGATGCTGGGCATCCCGGAGCTGGGAACAGATTTCGCCATGGGCATGCTGATCGACACCCAGCCCAGGCAGATTTCGGATCTGGTGCGGATTATAGGACTCTCTCACGGGACGGACGTGTGGCTGGGCAACGCGCAGGATCTGATCAAGAGCGGGACCGCGACGCTGGCGGAGGCGATCTGCACCCGCGACGACATCATGACCTATCTGATCGGAAAGGGGCTGGCCCCCGAGCTGGCATTCAAGATCATGGAGGCGGTGCGCAAGGGAATGGTCGCGAAGAAAAAGTGTGACAAGTGGGACGAGTGGAGACAGGAGATGCTGGCGCACGATGTGCCGGAATGGTACGTCGAGTCCTGCCAGAAGATCCAGTACATGTTCCCGAAGGCCCACGCCGTTGCCTACGTGATGATGGGGTGGCGCATCGCCTACTTTAAGCTCTACCATCCGCTGGCTTTTTACGCCGCGTACTTCTCCATCCGCGCGACCGCTTTTTCCTACGAGCTCATGTGTCAGGGAAAAGAAAAGCTGGAGGCTTACATGAGGGATTTCAAAAAGCGAAAGGATGAGCTGTCAAAGAAGGAGCAGGACATCTACAAGGATATGCGCATCGTGCAGGAGATGTACGCGAGAGGCTTCTCCTTCCTGCCGATCGACCTCTATACCTCGCAGCCGCATCGGTTCCAGATTGTGGACGGGAAGCTCCTGCCGTCACTGAATACCATCGAGGGGCTTGGAGATAATGCGGCCATTGCGATCGCGGAGGCGGCGAAGGACGGACCGTTTTTGTCGCTCGATGACTTCCGCGAGCGGACCAGGGTGTCCAAGACATTGATCGAGCTGATGGCGGATCTGCGTCTGTTCGGGGATATTCCGGAGTCCAACCAGCTGTCGCTTTTTGACTTTGGTGCATAAATACAGAGGTGGGGGCAGATGATAACAATAGCGATATGCGATGATGATAATAGTCAGATTCATGCTCTGAAAAAAATGCTGACGGAATGGAACGATAGTACTATTATAAACGAATACAACTCAGCAGAGCAATTTCTATTCAATTATCCGGATATTTCCTGTGATCTGCTCCTGCTTGATATTGAAATGGGCGATATGAACGGAATGGAGCTTG
>CAZWRT010000012.1:0-48797 GCA_964636375.1 uncultured Lachnobacterium sp.
CACGGCGTTGAAATCTCCGGCGGCGAGGCGCAGAAGATATGTCTTGCAAGGGCGATATATAAAGGTTCTCCGTTTTTCGTCCTAGATGAACCTACGGCTGCACTTGACCCGATATCAGAGCATGACATTTACACAAAGTTTAACGACATTGTGGGCACGAGGACAGCTATCTATATTTCGCACAGGCTTTCAAGCTGTCGTTTCTGCGATGAGATCACGGTTATGGATCATGGTGAGATCGTGGAGCGCGGAAGTCACGATGATTTGATTGCAGCCGGCGGTAATTACAGCAGGCTATGGTCGGCACAGGCGGAGTATTACAGAGATACAGCAGGGGAATTATTTGAATAGCTGTATCCGTTCATTTCTTGTTGATCACGCCCGGGTGAAAGCTGTAGATTTCGCCCGGATTTGCGGTCGGAGTGTAGAATACCTGACCGGTCTTAAAATCCGTGAAGTAGACGTAGTAGGACGTCACATGGATGTTGGAGTAATTGCCGCCCGCGAGCTCCTGAAAGCCGGAGTTGTCGTTTTTTACCATGCACAGAGCGGAGCCGTCCTTGCGGTAACGCTGGTAGAAGATGGTGCTCCCATAGACATTGTAGAGGTCAATGCTGTCCGTCGAGAGCGTGACGGGGTTGCCAAACTGAATGTTGACGTGAACCAGGGCGTTGTCCCTGTTGACATCCAGATAGTAGGCGTTGTTGTCCCCCGTGACAATCGGCTTGTAGCAGTTGCAGTCGTAGATCACGCGGGAGCTGTCTGCTGCGGTGTCATACTCGCAGAGGCTTCCGTTTGTGCTCATGTCGTTGTAGTAGAAATACTGTCCGAGCGTGCTGCAGGTGAACAAATACTGAGAGCTTAATTCCTTTTTGCCCTTGCCGTCAATCCCGACCTTGTAAAGTCTTGTGGCGGTCGCATTGTCGTAGTGGAGATAGTAGATATAGTTGCCGATCAGTGAAGCGTAGATGCAGGGGTCCTCGTCCAAAATTGTCACCCTGCCGCCGCTCCTTGAGATGCGGCATAAGCTGTTGTTGTGGAAGGTGAAAACCCCGAGCGCGCCGTCGTGGGCGGCTTCTTTGTTGCGGCGCACATAATAGACGTAATTGCTGTCCGCGTTAATGTACATCGCAATGTCGTCGCAGAGCTTTTTTAAATTGCCGCCGGTCAGATCCATCGAGTACAGGCGGTTTCCGTCGTCCGGGTTCGCGAAGAACACGGTGCCGCTGCTCTCGCAGAAGAGCCCCCCGTTGTACAGGTTTCCGGCCGTGTTGCCGTTGACATAGCTCTCGTTGTAGCGGAACCGGTCGTGCCAGGCTTTGAAAATGCCTCCGGCAATCGCCGCAGCGGCCAGGATAATACAGATCATAATGGTCCATGCTTTTTTCATAAGTGAAATCCCCCGTTGATCAGATATTGCTTTATACTTACCAAAAAGTATAGCCTTGTGCGCAGAAATTTGCAAGGCATACTTGCCTTTTTTCAATGTTTGTAATAAAATTTTTGTAACTATTTAGCTACAGATTTTTTACATAAGCAAGGGAAAAGGGTGCAGGAGATGAAAGATTTGGCAGAACTGCGCAGTGAGATCGATGAGATCGACCGGCGGATTTCAGAGCTGTATGCAGATCGGATGCAGCTTGCCGCGGAGGTGGCGGAATATAAGATAAGCGTTGGAAAACCGGTGTTGGACCGCGAGCGGGAGATGGCGAAGCTGAATGCGCTCGAGAAGCTTGCCGACAGTGATTTCATGCGGCACGGAATCCGCGAGCTGTTTGAGCAGATCATGTCCATGAGCCGCAAAAAGCAGTATCAGCTTTTGACGGAGCACGGGATGGTGGAGGAGCAGGAGTTCACCGGGGTGGACTGCCTGAAGCGGGAGAATGTGCGCGTCGTATTTCAGGGCGTGGAGGGCGCATACAGCCAGCAGGCGATGAACGCCTTTTTCGGGGAGGACTGTGACGGACTTCCGGTGGAGACGTGGAAGGACGCGATGGAGGCGATTGCGGACGAAAGAGCAGACTATGCAGTGCTCCCGATCCAGAATTCCTCGGCGGGTATTGTGGCGGAAAACTATGATCTGCTGGTGCAGTACGATAATTATATCGTGGGGGAGCAGATTTTAAGGATTGATCATGCGCTGCTGGCGCTGCCGGAGGCAAAGCCGGGCGATATCACCTGCATCTTCTCGCATCCGCAGGCGCTCATGCAGTGCAGCGCGTACTTAGACGGCCGCAGGGAGGTCGAAAAAATCAGCATGAAGAACACGGCGGAGGCGGCGAAGAAGGTGCGGGAGGATGCAAACCTCTGCCAGGCGGCGATTGCCAGCGCGCTTACGGCGGAGATCTACGGGCTGAAGGTTTTGGAGCATGCCGTCCAAAACAACAAGAACAATTCCACGCGCTTCATTATCGTATCGGGCAAAAAGCAGTACAGGAAGACTGCGGAGAACATCAGCATCTGTTTTGAAATTCCGCACGAGAGCGGCTCGCTTTACCACGTGCTCTCGCATTTTATTTACAACGGCCTCAACATGACGAACATCCAGTCCCGCCCGATTCCGGAGCGCAACTGGGAATACAGGTTTTTCATTGATTTTGAGGGGCGTCTGACGGATCACGCAGTCACAAACGCGCTGCGGGGTCTTGCAGAGGAAACCAATTTCTTAAAAATTCTGGGGACTCACTGATTCAAGGGGGGATTTTATGGCGACACATTCCTATGCGGCGATCTACATCGGAACCTACGATGTAAGCTTAAAGGTGTTCGAATTTTCGGACAAAAAACATCTGCATGAGGTGGACTACGTCCGCTGCCGGATGGATCTGGGGCGCGACGTGTTTGTGAACGGAAGCATCGGCTATGAGCTCGTGGAGCTTCTGTGCGATAAGCTGGCGGAGTTTAAGCGGATCGCAGAGGGGTATCGGGTGGAACGGTGCGAGGTCTACGCGTCGGACGTGTTCCAGCAGATGACGAACCGGTTGTTTATTCTGGACCAGATTCTGCTGCGCACCGGCCTTACGGTGAAGGTTTTAAGCAACTCGGAGCACCGCTTTATCAGCTATGAAGCGGTGGCGGGGCACGAGGTGTTTGAGAGCATGATACGGACGAAGGCGGCTGTGGTGGATGTGGGAGGCAGCAGCCTGCAGATTACGCTCTTTCGGGAGGGGCGGCTGCTCACGACCCAGCACATCGAGGCGGGGACGATGAAGCTGCGCAACCTGCTCGGTGACCGCGGGCACTCTTTAAAGCTCTATGAGAAGCAGATCGAGGAGTACATCAACAAAAAGCTCGAGGGTTTCCGGGCAATGTACATGATCGGGGATGTCGATTACGTAATCTTAATCAGCGATTACGGGACCGAGCTGATCAGGAAGATAGAGAAGAACGGTGCAAACGACAAGCTGGTCAAGTCCGAAAAATTTATCAAATTTATTGACAAGCTGCAGAAGAATACGCTGGAGGAGATCACGAGCGAGCTCAACCTCCCCAACGAGAGGGAACCCTTGATTGTTCCGTCCATCATGATGTTTCGGACGCTGGTGGAGAACATCGCGCCGAAGGAGGTCTGGGTGCCCGGCTACGGCATTCAGGACGGCATGGCATATGACTATGCGTACCGGAATAAGCTGCTGAAGTGTGCGCACGACTTTGAGTCGGACGTCATCTCCGCCGCGCTGTCCATGTCCGAGCACTACAAGAGCTACAGTCCGCACATCGATGCGCTGCGCAGCCTCTCGACAAAGATTTATGATACCCTTAAGAAGGTGCATGGACTCGGCAAGCGGCAGCGCCTGTTCCTGGAGGTTGCGACGATTCTGCACGACTGCGGAAAGTTCGTCTCCATGAGCGGCAGCGCGGAGAGCGCGTACCAGATTATTTTGTCCTCCGAGCTGATCGGGCTGACACATCTGGAGCGGGAGATCGTGGCCCTGACTGTCCTGTACAACTCAAAGCCGCTTGATGATTACGAGGAACTCTCCGACCGGCTGGATGTGGAGTCTTATCTGACGGTCGCCAAGCTGTCTGCGATCCTTCGCGTGGCGAACGCGCTGGATCAGAGCCACAAACAGAAATTTAAAGATATCCGCATCGCCGTCAGGGACCGCGAGCTGGTGATTACCGTGGAGGCGTTAGAGGATATCTCGCTGGAGCAGGCGCTCTTTGACGCCAAGACCCGGTTTTTTGAGGATGTGTTCAGCATAAAGCCGCTCTTAAAACAGAAAAAGACCTATTCTGTGTGAGTGTTTATTTGGAGGTTATTTTATGGAAGCGAAGAACGATTTTACAAACCCGGAGTATTACGAGAACCGGGAGCTGAGCTGGATCAGGTTCGATGAGCGTGTGCTCTCCGAGGCGAGAGACAAGACGATTCCGCTCCTGGAGCGACTCAAATTTGTCAGCATTACCTCCTCGAATCTCGATGAGTTCTATATGGTGAGGGTCGCCTCCTTAAAGGATATGGTGCACGCAAACTACAAAAAGAGGGATATCGCCGGAATGACAGCTGCCGAGCAGCTCGCGGCGATAAACGCCGCTACGAGGAAGCTTGTGGACACGCAGTACAGCACCTACATGCGCTCCCTTCTCCCGCTTTTGGAGAAGGAGGGAATCCGGATCATCGACGCGCACGAGGATCTGACCGCAGAGCAGGGGGAGTTCGTGGACCGCTATTTTATGGACTGCGTTTACCCGGTTCTCACGCCGATGGCGGTGGACGCGTCGCGGCCGTTTCCGCTGATCAGGAACAAGACCCTAAATATCGCGGCACTTTTGGGCAGCAGGCATTCCGACGAGGAGCCGATGTTTGCCACTGTGCAGGTACCGTCCGTGCTGCCCCGGATCGTGCAGATTCCGGGCGGAGAGGGGGTTACTTACATTCTGTTGGAGCAAGTGATTGAGCGGAACATTGGGGTCCTTTTTTCCAACTACAAGGTGCTGTGCGCGCATCCTTACCGCGTCATGCGCAACGCCGACCTCACGATCGACGAGGACGAGGCGTCGGATCTTTTGAAGGAGATTCAGAATAAGCTGAAAATGCGCCAATGGGGCGAGGTCATCCGCATGGAGATCGAGGACAAGGCGGATAAAAAGCTCTTAAAATTTTTAAAATCAGAGCTCAAGGTGGCGGAGGAGGATATCTTCCGGATTGACGGCCCGATTGATCTGACCTACCTGATGAAGATCTATGGCATCGAGGGTTTCGACCATTTGCGCTGCAAGCCTTACAAGCCGCAGCGTGTGCCGGAGATCGAGCCGGGGAGCAATCTCTTTGACGCGATACGGGAGGGCGACATTCTGCTTCACCACCCGTATGAGACCTTCGACCCGGTCGTGGACTTCATCCGCCAGGCGTCGAGGGATCCGGACGTGCTTGCGATCAAGCAGACGCTGTACCGCGTGAGCGGGAATTCACCGATCATTGCAAGCCTCGCGCAGGCGGCGGAGAACGGCAAGCAGGTGACGGTGCTCGTGGAGCTCAAAGCCCGTTTTGATGAGGAGCACAACATTGTCTGGGCGAAAAAGTTAGAGCAGGCGGGCTGCCATGTCATCTATGGTCTGGTGGGGTTAAAAACCCACAGCAAAATCGCGCTGGTCGTGCGCAGGGAGGAGGACGGAATCCGGCGCTATGTGCATCTGGGTACCGGCAACTACAACGACTCTACCGCAAAGCTCTACACGGACTGCGGCATTTTTACCTGCAAGGAGTCGATCGGCGAAGATGCGACCGCCGTGTTCAACATGCTCTCCGGCTACTCGGAGCCCCGCTCGTGGAATGAGCTGATCCTGGCTCCCTACTGGATGAAGGACAGATTTATGCGGCTGATTGAGCGGGAGAGGAAGCATGCGAAGGAGGGCAGGGAAGCAGGAATTACTGCGAAGATGAATTCCCTGTGCGATCCGGATATCATAGCGGCGCTCTACGAGGCGTCTGCAGCAGGCGTTAAGATCGACCTGATCGTCCGCGGAATCTGCTGTCTGAAGACGGGGATTCCCGGCGTGAGCGAGAATATCACCGTGCGTTCCATCGTCGGCAATTTCTTAGAGCACAGCCGGATCTTCTGTTTCTGCAATGATGGCGATGAGGAGCTCTATATGGGGAGCGCGGACTGGATGCCGCGCAATCTGGACCGGAGGGTAGAGATCATCTTCCCGGTTCTGGAGGAGACGTTGAAGAAAAAGGTGAAGCACATTCTGGAAGTGGAGATGGCGGATAATGTGAAGGCGCGCATATTGGAGGCAGACGGCACATACACCAGAGTGGACCGCCGCGGCAGGGCAGCAGTCAACTCGCAGGAAATTTTCTGCAGGGAGGCGGTGGATGCTGTGGCGAATGAGGTGCAGAGAGCCGGAGAGCGGATTTTTATTCCGGCGGAGCCGATCGAATAAAAGGAATGAGGGGGAAAATACAATGAACAGGAAAAAACTTAGATCAGCCGCAGGCTGTATCGCACTTGCGGTTGTGATGGCGCTGTCGGCAGGATGCGGAGGAAACGGAGTGGACAGTACACAGAAGGTACCGGATAAGACAAAAGAACAGCTGGACAGGGAGCGGGGGAAGATGGAACTGGATTTCACGGTGAATCTCAGCAAATATACCAAAAAAGCGATTCCGGCAAAGACCTCCGTGCACGATCCCTCGATCATCCGCGCGGAGGACGGAACCTACTATATTTTCGGCTCGCACATGGAATCCGCGAAGTCGGCGGATCTGAGGATGTGGGACCGGCTCGGCAACGGCTACCAGCCGACAAACCGTGTGTACGGCAATCTCTTTGACGGGCACACCGATGTGTTTGCCTATGCGGGCAACAATGACAGCTTAATTCCGACGGACGAGAATGGCGGCGTTCGTCTGTGGGCGCCGGATGTGATTTACAATAAGGCGATGGGCAAATACTGTCTGTACTACTGTGTGACATCGACGTTCTGTACGTCCAACCTGTGTTTCGGAATCTCGGACAGCATTGAGGGGCCTTACGAGTGGGAGGCGCCGCTCATCTATTCCGGATTTGACATGAACACAATCTCCGGTACGGATGTGCTTGAATTTGTGGATAAGGAGTACGCCGGGGATACCTACGTGACGGTGGGAGGCGAGTACGATTTCCGCTCATGGCCGAACGCGATTGATCCGAGCGTGTTTTACGATGGGGACGGCAGGCTGTGGATGGTGTACGGCTCATGGTCCGGCGGCATCTTCCTGCTGGAGCTGGACGAGAAGACAGGAAAAGTGATCCATCCGGCGGCAGACCCGGAAAACAATGTGGACCCGTACTTCGGCAAGCGCCTTTTAGGCGGCGGGCACAAGTCCATCGAGGGCCCGTACATTCTCTGGGATGAGGCGAGCGGATACTACTACCTGTTTGTGTCCTACGGCGCTCTGACTGCGGACGGCGGATACCAGATCCGTGTGTTCCGCTCTGACACGGTAGACGGGACCTATGTGGATATGGAGGGGAAATACCCGGACGGCGGTGCGGGGGCACACGCCTATCGCGGCTTAAAGCTCTCCGGGAACTACAATCTGCCGAGTATTTCCAAACCGTACAAGGCGACCGGACATAACTCGGCGATGGCAGATGAGGACGGAAAGCGTTACATCGTATATCACACGCGCTTCGCAGACAGCGGCGAGGTGCATTATCCGCGCGTGAAACAGTTTTTTGTCAACGAGGAGGGCTGGCCCTGCATGCTGCCCTACGCGACGGACGGTGAGACCATCGCCGAGAAGGGCTACACCAGGGATGAGGTAGTGGGCAGGTACTACATGGTGGATCAGGGCATGGCGATCAACGCGGATGTAGCGCAGCCCATTGTCCTTTATCTGACGGACAAGGGCAGTGTCTTTGGCGAGAAGGTCGAGGGCACCTGGGCGATGACCAAGGGCAGCCCTTACATGCACATTAAAATCGGCGATGTGGAGTACAGCGGCGTGTTCTGTGCGATGAACGACGAGGGGGGCACTTCTGTCATGACCTTTACGGCGGTCGGAGCGAACACGAGCATCTGGGGCGTGAAATATGAGGAATAGGAAGAACAGCACGGGAAAAAGAGAGCAGGTCACGGACGTCCTAAAGGGCGTCCTGGCCTGGGCTGTCGTCTCCGTGCTGGGTTTTTTTTATTGGATGGCAGTCCTATTGCTCGCATCAATTTTTCTGATGAATATCTGGAAGGTCAGCATGGAGAAACTGCTGGCCTATGGAATCTGTCTGAGCGTCATAACCTCTGTGGTTTATGCGGGGATAAGAATCTTTCGCAAATTTCACTAAATCATTTCAGAAATTCATTGACTTTTCGTCAATATCATAGTATCATTAAATAAAACTAAATTATTTTAGAAAAGAATAAAATAAAAAGAACCACCATCTTAAGGAGGGACGATATGGGGCTTATGAAGTTGAAAAAAAACTTCCCCAAGGCGGTATCGCTGGTGCTTGTGGCAGCGATCTGCCTTGGCGTGGCGGGAGACGGTGAGCTGGCGGCGGCCGAGACCGGGGACGGCATGGCCGGGCAGGGCAGTATTCGGACATCTGCTGCCGGCGGTGAAGAGTATGTCAGCGAGCGCATCTCAAACAACTATTCCAAGGTGAGCGCCGGATACGGGATGAGTGTCTACGACGGGGAGGATGTCGTAGTTTCGATGGGGGATGCGTTTGTCTCCGGCAGCGCAGGGCTCGTGAAGGATACCATGGGATACGAAGGCTCTGCAGACGTGCTGGATCTGGGCGTCAGGGATACCGCAGTCCTCAGGGTCCGGGTGCCGGAGGACGGACAGTTTTATGTAGAGTTTGATTATATCTCCTATGATAAATCGGTTCTTCCGATCGAATTTTCCCTGCAGGTGGACGGGGATTATCCCTTCTACGAGTGCAGGAGCTTAAAATTTGAGTCTGCCTGGCGGCCGAATCCGCCGTCCTACGACCGCTATGACAACGAGGTTGTGACGATTCCGGAGAAACAGATCCGGTGGGAGAGCAAATATCTGATGGATTCCAGTTACCGCCACGCAAAGCCGCTGCTGCTGGAGCTTTCAGCCGGGACTCACGACTTTGAGATCACTGTGAACGAGGGAAGCTTCCTTCTCGGCAACATTACATTGCGTGCGCCGTTTACAACCCCGGCATATACAGGATCGCAGAAAGCGGAGGGCGGGGAGCGGATCGTGGTCCAGGGAGAAAAATATGCCCTGACCAACGACTCCTCAATCCACGGAGTAGTGGAGTTCGACACCAGCATCACCCCGTATGAGACTGTGGATAAGGTGCTGAACACTCTGGATTCCGATTCTTTCGACTCTGCAGGACAGAAAGTGACTTACGAATTTCCTGTGTCGGAGGCCGGCTTCTACTATATTGGGATGAATTACCGCCAGTCCGACAAAATGGATTTCCCGGTGTTCGTCGATGTGGAGGTGGACGGAGAGATCCCAAACCGCGCGTTCGAGTCCTACCCTATGGCGTACACAACAAAGTACCGGACCACCACGCTGACCGATGACGACGGGGAGAAGCTGAGCGTCTATCTGGATGAGGGCATGCACACAATTTCCTTCACCATCAGCTTAGACCCGATCTGTACGATCATGGAGGAGCTGGAGGAGATCATGTCCGGCGTCAACGATCTGGCGCTTGAGATCACAAAGGTGGCGGGAACCAACTCCGACAAGTACCGTGATTTGAAATTGAGCCGGTATATACCGGATCTGGAAGATACCCTGTACGGGTACGCCGACGAGCTGTACGGGTTGGAGAGGAGTGCACTTCCCTACAGTGAGAGCAGGAAAAACGTTGCAGTCATGGCGTCCATGATTATCGCGGCGAAGCAGCTGAAAAGCCTGGGCGACGAACCGGACGAAATTCCGTACCGTGTCGCGGAGCTCTCCTCGAGCATGAACTCCGTGAACCATTACCTTGCCAACACAATCGACAGCCTGATGAAGAACGGACTTGCAATCGACCGGATTTACCTTTATCAGGAGGATGCAAAGCTCCCTTCCAAGCCGGGTTTCTTTGCATCCCTCTGGATGAATATCAAGCGCTTTTTCGCCTCCTTTACCGAGCAGGCGTACTCCACGAGCAACACGGACCGCAGCCATCTGCAGGTGTGGGTGAACCGATCCAGCCAGTATGTGCAGATCATGCAGAAGATGATCGACGAGTCCTTCACGCCGGAGACGGGAATCGAGGTGGATATCAGTATTATGCCGGACCAGTATAAGCTTGTATTGTCCAACTCCTCCGGCAACGCGCCGGATGTGGCAACGGGCATCAACTATACCGTACCCTATGAGCTGGCTGTGCGGGGCGCTCTGGCGGACATGACGCAGTATGACGATTTTAAGGAGGTGGCAAAGCCGTATGAGCCGGGATTTTTTATGACCGGAACCATTGGCGACAGCGTCTATTCCATGCCGGAGACCATGAACTTCTGGGTATTGTTTTACCGCACGGATGTCATGGAAAAACTCGGACTGGAGGTTCCGGACACGATGGACGATGTGATCAATATGCTGCCGGAGCTGCAGATGAGGGGCTTAAACTTTTACTATCCGACTGCCGGAATGATCGTTATGCGCAATTTCCACGGCACGACTCCGCTGATTGTACAGAACGGCGGATCACTCTACTTTGACAATGCTGCGGCGGGAACGGCGCTCGGGACCGAGGCATCAGTCGCCGGAATGACACAGCTGACCGAGCTGTTCACGATCTACGATCTGGACGTCAATGTTGATAACTATTACCAGCATTTCCGCAACGGTGACCTGCCGATGGGAATTGCGGATCTGAGCACCTACAATCTGCTGACGAACGCAGCGCCGGAGCTTTCGAGCTCGTGGGAGATCGCGCCGATCCCGGGAATCGTCCAGGAGGACGGAAGCATCAACCGCAGCACCTGCGGATGCGCGGAGAGCACCGTGATCTTTAAGAGTGATTCCGAGCGCGAGAAGAAGGCGTGGGAGTTTGTCAGGTGGTGGGCCTCCGCCGAGGTGCAGGCGCAGTTCGGGCAGACGATCCAGATTACATACGGAGATGAGTACATGTGGCCGACCGCCAATCAGGAGGCGTTCGCGCAGCTCCCGTGGGATACGGATGACAAGGAAGTGATCATGGAGTTCGCAAAGAATGTCGTTGATGTGGCGCGCGTGCCGGGCACTTATATGTTGGAGCGTGAGATGAGCAACGCGTTCAATGATATCGTCGTCAACGGCGACACGGCGCAGATGCGCATCGACAAGGCGGTAAAGACCATCAACCGCGAGATTGAACGTAAGCTGGAGGAATTCGGATTCAACGACAGCGAGGGAAATGTGGTGGAGGAGTATCGTATCCCGACCTACGACAGCGTCAAAAAACTGCTCGGACGGGAATAGAAATGGGGTGAGTGCATGAGTGAAAATAAAAGGGGAAACAACAAAATTGCAAAGCGCGAGAACAACAGGAACGGATATCTCTTTGTTGCGCCGTTCGCAATCGTGTTTGTGGTATTCATCCTGATCCCGGTTCTGTTGGCGGCGGTTCTGTCCTTTACGAACTTTAACGCCATGGAGTGGCCGACCTGGGCCGGATTTTTGAACTATATCACGCTGATCACAAACGACGAAACCTTCATGCAGCATGTCCTGCCGAACACCGTGATCTACGCGGTGACAGTCGGCATCGGGGGCTACATATTATCCTTCCTCCTCGCATGGGCGCTGTGCAACCTCTCACATCTGCCGAGGACGATCTTTGCGCTGATCCTGTACTCGCCGAGTATGACGGTTGGCGTCTCCATGACGGTACTGTGGAAGGTCATCTTTTCCGGGGATCAGACCGGACTGCTGAACAGCTGGCTGATCAGCCTCGGAGTCATCACGGACCCGATCATCTGGCTGACGGACGTGAGGTATCTGCTGCCGATTGTCGTGATTATCGGACTCTGGTCCTCCATGGGCATCGGATTTTTGTCCATGATCGCCGGCATTTTAAATGCGGATGAGTCCCTGTACGAGGCGGCGGCGATCGACGGCGTGAAAAACCGTTTTCAGGAGATGATCTACATCACGATCCCGCAGATGAAACCGCAGATGCTTTTCGCGGCGGTAATGGCGATCGTGGGGGCATTCCAGAACGGCATGATCTCCAGCCTTTTGACCGGAAACCCTTCCCCCGGCTACGCGGCGCAGCTCCTCGTGAACCATATTGAGGACTTCGGTTTTCTGCGGTATGAGATGGGTTATGCGGCGGCAGTCTCTGTTGCGCTGCTTCTGATCGTACAGTTGTTCTCAAAGGCGGCGAACTCGCTTTTGACGGAAAAAGACGAATTTTAGAGAGGGGGAGGCAGAACATGGCATATAAAGGAAAACGCATCAATCCACAGAAATTCGAGCGGGGACAGATCAAGATTATAATCATCCTCCTTCCGCTCATCATCTTTATGGCACTGCCGCTCATTTTCATCGCGAACCATGCATTTAAGCCGATGGAGGAGCTGTTCGCATTTCCGCCTACCTTCTTTGTGCGGAACGCGACAATGGAGAATTTTACCCGGCTGATCAAATTCAGCCGCACGTCGGGGACTCCGATGAGCCGCTATGTGTTCAACAGTCTTCTGGTGACGGCGCTCACGGTCGGATTATCGCTGTTGTTTACCACGATGACCGCCTTTGCGCTTTCCAAGATTAAATTTAAGGGAAGAAACCTCCTGATGCAGATCAATCAGATCGCGCTGATGTTTGTGGCGACCGCCGTTCTGATCCCGAGATATCTGGTGATCAGCAAAATCGGCATGATTGACACCATGTGGGCGCATGTTCTTCCGCTGGTGGCGATGCCGGTGGCTCTCTTTCTCGTGAAGCAGTTCGTGGATCAGGTGCCGGACTCGCTGATTGAGGCGGCATACATGGATGGGGCCACGGATTTTCAGGTGTACCGCAAGGTCATCATTCCGATGATACGCCCAGCCATCGCGACTGCTGCGATCCTCGTGTTCCAGCAGGTGTGGACGAACATGGAGACTTCGAACTATTACATCAACGACGACAGCAGGAAGACCTTGACCTTCTACATGAATTCTCTGGTCAATGTGAACAATACGGTAGCCGGTCAGGGTATGGCGGCGGCCGCCTCCCTGATCATGTTCCTGCCGAATTTGATCCTGTTCATCATTCTCCAGCGGAGCGTTATGAACACGATGGCAAATTCCGGTATCAAGTAGGAAAGAGGACACTGAGCATGAAAAAGAATGGGAAAAACGTTTTAAAATTAACAGCCATATTCTCTGCAATGGTCCTTGTTACCGGAGTCGGCCAGGTGACTGCCTATGCCGACACCCCTTATAAGACCTATACCATTGACGGTTATGGCTCAATCAATGAGACAATGTCCGCGTATCTGCCGGTGGAAACCATCATCAAGTTTGGAGATGAGGCATTGAGCGGACCGAACGACCTGTGTGTGACGGACGACGGAGAGATCTATGTCGCGGATACCGGAAACGGCCGTGTCATCGTCGGAGACATCGACGGCAGGCTGATCAAAATTGTCGGGCAGGGAACACTGGCTGCGCCGATGGGTGTGTTCGTGACGAAGAATAAACACATCTATGTGGCGGACCGCGACGCGGAGGCCGTGTTTGAGTTCGATCCTTCCGGGGAAGTCCTGAACAAGTACACAAAGCCGGACAATCCGCTTTACGGCGAGAGCCTCAGTTTTCAGCCGATCAAGATTGTTGTGAACGACGCGGGCGTGATGTACATCGTCTGCCAGTCGAACACAAACGGAATTGTCGAGATCTCACCGACGGGCGGAGGAACCTTTCTCGGATATTTTGGAACAAACTTCGCATCGAGCGATATTATGATCATCATTCAGCGCGCCATCATGACGGATGCGCAGCGGGCAAAGATGGTCAGCAATATCCCCTCGACTCCGGATAATCTGGCGATCGACAACAAGGGACTGATTTATACCGTGACCCGCGGAGATGAGACGAAGACCTTAAAGCACTTAAATATTGCGGGCACAAACCTTTTTGGCCATTTGGATTACGCCGACATCCCGGCGGCCGTGACCGCGGGAAACCACGACAATGTCTATGTTGTGGATCAGAAGGGTTATATTTATGAGTACAATAATGAGGGAGATCTGTTATACGTGTTCGGCGGACCGGATGACGGGACGCAGCGCGTCGGCCTCTCAACAATCATCACCGCGATTGCGGCGGATAAATCTGACCGGATTTATACCTTAGATTCCGACAAGGCACAGATTCAGGTTTACCATTCCACCGAGTTCACGGATCTTTTGCACGAGGCGCTGTACCTGTACTCGAAGGGGCGCTACACGGAGAGCAAGGAGCCGCTGATCAAGGTTCTCCAGATGAACAGTATGTTCGACTATGCAAACCGGGCGATGGGCCGCGCGTACTTCCAGGAGGAGAACTACGAGATGGCGCTCCACTACGCGAGACTCGCAAAGGACTACGAGGGATATTCCGACGCCTACTGGGAGATACGAAATGTGTGGCTGAAGAAAAACCTGGTTATGGCGGTGTTCATTATCGTGTTGGTCTATGTGGGCATTAAAGGGATCAGGTATCTGGACAGGAAAAAGCATATTCTGGACCGGCCGCGCAAGCTTACCGCAAAGATCAAAGAAAAACGGGTGATGGCGAATTTGAGCTATGCGAAATATTTTATGAGACATCCGATTGACGGCTCCTACGGGATCGCGAGAGAGGGGAGAGCCTCGTGGGCCGCGCCATCCATCCTTCTTGCGATCTTTATGGCCGAGTATGTCATCAATAAATACCTTTGCGGATTCCTGCAGAAGACGGTTCGTGAAGGGCGGTATGAGATCTTTTCCGACATCGGGATGATCCTGCTTGTGACAGTGGGGCTGACCATGTGCAACTATCTGGTATGTACGATCAACGAGGGCGAGGGTACCGTCAAGAAGATTTACACTTATTTCTGCTACAGCCTGCTGCCGTACATTTTCCTGACACCGGTTAAATTTGTGTTGTCGCATGTGCTGACAACAAACGAACAGTTCCTCATCAACATGCTGGATATGCTGATCATGGGATGGATCGTCGTGCTTGGCGTGCTGGCGATCAAGGAGGTCAATAATTTTAAGACGTCTGAGACTGCAAAGGTCATCGCGCTGACCATCTTTACCATCCTGATCGTGGCCCTGTTAATCTTCATTATCTATGTACTCTGGGCGCAGGTATTCCAGTTCGTCAGCGCAATCTTTGGAGAGGTGGTGTATCGACTTGGCTACTAAAATCAAACGAATGATCAGTTTACTTATTGTGGCGGCGCTGCTGATCGCGGCGGGTCCTGCACAGTCCTTCTTTGCGACGGTTGTCACGGACACGGAGCAGCCAGAAGAGGAGGGTCCGGCAGCGGAGCCGGAGACGCCCGCTGAAGAGACAGAAGACGGGGAGGACTCAGGAAAAATTGACCCCTCCGAGTGGGTGACAAAGGCGGACTACAGGAAGGTTGCGGAGAGCGATACCTATATTCTTTATCTCTATGAGCCGCGCCTGTCGGTCATGCTTGAGAACAAGAAGACGGGCGCGATCCTCGAGTCTACTTTGAGTGATGAGAAGGATGACGGGACGGCGAACAAGACCTGGACGGCATACATGAAATCCGGTATCGTCATCAACGCGATCATAAAGGCGACGAACACCTATCAGGTGGATCTTCTGACCTGCAAAAATGAATTGAAGTACACCTATGGGGACAACGGTTTTACCGCAAATATCTACTTTTCGGAGTACGGTTTTCACTTGGATGTGGAGGTAAAGCTTGAGGGCGACGAGCTGGTGGTACGGGTGCCGGAGGACTCCATCAGGGAGGATAAGCTGGACAGCGAGCGCTACATCTCTGCGATCAGCCTGTTTCCGTTCATGGGTTACACCTATCTGGATGAGCAGGATGGCTACATGCTGATTCCGGACGGAAACGGAGCGTTAATTTATCTGGACGACAAAGAGGGACGCTATAACAGCGGATTTTCACAGCTCATCTACGGCAGGGATCACGGCTTCGAGGAGAACAAAGTAGAGAAGCTGCTCTGGGACCGCTATCAGACGGTCACGGAGACAAACGATGTCATTGCTCCGGTGTTCGGAATGGCACACACGGAGGATGGGCAGGCGTATCTCGCCATTGTGGAAAAGGGCGACACCCGCGCGAGCATCGAGGCTCACCCGAATGGAGTGGCAGTGAACTACAACCGCTGCTTTGCAAAATTTTTGCTGAGAGATATCTATGTGCAGCCGCTGAACAATTCTAACAGCGGAACGGTCACCAACGCGGAGCGCGACCGGACGCACAATGACCTTCAGGTGCGCTACCTTCTCCTGAGCGGGGAGGACGCGGATTACTCGGGCATGGCAGTTGCCTATCGGAACTATCTGCTGGACAACAAACTGGTTTCTGTCAAGCCGTCGGACTATAACACCCGGGTGGATTTCCTCGGAACCGACCGCGAGGAGTTTCTGATCGGGACGAAGGCTGTCACCATGACAACCGTGGACAACGTCAGGGAGATTTACGGAGAGCTCCAGGATGCGGGCGTGGACAGTGTTCTGAGCGTGTACAAGGGCTGGCAGAAGGGCGGAATCTACAATCTCCCGATCAGCAGGTACAAGGCGGACGGAAAAATCGGCGGCACCGGCGCCCTCACGGGCCTGATCAGGGATTCCGCCGAGAAGGATTACAGCCTTTACCTCTACAACGATGCGCTGCGCATGAACGCATCGACGAACATGATGACATTCAACGCGGTGAAGATGGTCAACAAGCGGACATTAAAAGAAAAGGTGCGCGCGCAGGTGTACGACACATTCTACTACCTGCTGCCGAACCGGGCGCAGGGTACGCTTAACAAATTTGTGAAGTCCTACACCAAAAAGGGCGTGGAGAATCTGGCGCTGGCAGGACTGTCCGACACGCTGTTTTCCTACAGCTCACAGGGCAGTTACTACGGGCGGGCCCAGACTGCGGAGAGCTTTAAGAACACAATCGCAGGTCTGGATGAGAGCACGAACCTGATTCTGGAGCAGCCGTACGCTTATCTCTGGGATCACACGGACGCTTTCCTCGACATGCCGCTCGGTTCCTCCGACTATATGTATCTGGATGAGGAGGTGCCGTTCCTCTCGATCGTCCTCAAAGGAATTATGCCGATGTATTCCGACTATGTGAACTTCGAGGCGAACAAGACCGAGTTCTTCTTACAGATGGTGGAGTCGGGCGTGTATCCGTCCTTCTATGTGACCTACGAGAACTCGTCCGCATTGATCTACACGAACTCGTCGAATCTCTACAGCACGGAGTACAGGATCTACAGGGACACAATCACCGAGTACGACAAAGCGCTCCGCGAGGTTGCGGAGGCGGTGGGGTCTTCCTTTATTGTGGAGCACACGAAACTGCCGAACGGCGTAACCGTTGTCGTCTATGACAACAATGTTGTCATTTACGTCAACTATACTGACAGTGCGGTAAACGTGGACGGCGTCACGGTCGATGCCCTGTCCTATAAGGTAGGTGAGGCGAAATGAGTGAGAAAAAGGTAAACAACGAAGCGGAGCTGCTGTCCGCGAGGGAAGAGAGAAGGAGAAAGAGAGAAGAGAAGAAAAACCGCGTCAGGGTCAAACCGGGGAGGCTCGCCAAGCGTGATGCCATGGTCGGGCTGGCGTTCATCAGCCCGTGGATCATCGGGGCGTGCATGTTCCTTTTGTACCCGCTGGGCGCCTCCTTCTGGTACAGCTTAAACAATATCCGCCAGACTCCGCTGGGCAAGAAATACACCTTTCTCGGACAGGGGAACTACACGGAGATTTTGTTCCGCGACGCGGATTTTCCGCTGGAGATCATCGACTACATTACCTCGACACTCCTCTCGGTGCCGATCATCGTCGTGTTTGCGCTGATCATCGCAATGATGCTGAACCAGAATATCAGAGCGAAGGGATTTTTCCGCTCCGTATTCTTCCTTCCGGTCATCATCGTCAGCGGGCCGATCCTCGGAATGCTGACGGCGGAGGGAGCGGGGAGCATCACCGCGATCGATACGCAGGCGGTCACACAGGCAATAAAGAGCTTTCTGCCGAGGGCTCTGGCGACGCCGGTGTCCGATCTGTTCACGAATATGATCACGATCCTGTGGTACTCCGGTGTGCAGATCCTGATCTTTTTGTCGGCGCTGCAGAAGATCGACCGCTCCATGTATGAGGCGGCGAAGATCGACGGAGGCTCCGGCTGGGAATGCTTCTGGAAGATCACCCTGCCGACCATCAAGCCGATGATTCTCCTGAACTGTGTGTACACCATCATCGCAATCTCGAACAATGACCAGAACACCATCATCGGGCTGATCCAGTCCTCCATGTTCTCCGGCATTAAGGAGAAGGGCTACGGATATGCATCCGCGATGGCGTGGATGTACTCGCTGATAGTTCTCCTCATCGTAGGCATCTTTGCGGTGGTCTTCCTCGCGAAGAAGGATGTCTATGAGAGACAGGTCAGGAAGGCGAAGAAAGCGATGCGCACAGAGATCAAAACGCGCAAAAAAATAGAAAGGAGGAGCGCAAGAAATGCCAAAAAGATCCAAAAAGCAAGACAGAAACGCGGCTACAAGTCCTACAACAGCTCAGGCGACTACTAAGGCCGCGTACAGGAAAAAACCGTGGTATCAGGATCTGAGTAAGGATAAGCTCCGCATTTTCATGCTGGGTTCCAAGGAGCACGAGGGATTTTTAAAGATGTTTGTCATCTACGCGCTGCTCATCTGTATCGGATTCATCTACCTGTATCCGATCCTGCACATGGTCAGCACCAGCTTTATGTCGCTGGATGATTTGCTGGATTCCTCCATCAACTGGATTCCGAGCTCCTTTAACCTGTCGAACTATGCACAGGCGGCGAAGAGCATGGAATTCTGGAAATCCCTGGGGCAGAGTATTATTCTGGCAGGAGTTCCGACGCTGTGCAACCTGCTCTCCTGCGGGCTGATCGGGTATGGACTCGCGAGATTTGAGTTCCCGTGCAAGAAACTGGTGATCGGCATCATTGTGTTCACCTTCGTGCTGCCCTCACAGATCACCATGATTCCGACCTACGTGCTGTACTCCAACATGCGGATACTGGGGACGATCTGGGCGTTTATCCTGCCCTCGCTTCTGGGCATGGGCATCAACGCTCCGATCTTCATCCTGATCTTCTGGCAGTTCTTCCGCCAGGTGCCGAAGGTTCTGATCGAGGCGGCCCAGATCGACGGGGCAGGGTACTTAAAGTCCTTCCTGCGCATCTCCGTCCCCTCTGCGTCACCGGCGATCATCACCGTGTCGCTGTTCTCCTTCGTGTGGTATTGGAATGAGGCATACCTGACGAAGATGTATGTGCACGGAGTGACGGCAACAACCGGATGGACCTCGCTGGTCATCCAGCTCGACGCGTTTGCGACGAACTACAATTCCTACGCGCAGACCGCGACGAATGCGGTGACGAGCCTGAATGAGTCGATCAACATGGCGGGCACGACACTCAGCATTCTGCCGCTGCTGCTGATGTATCTGATCCTGCAGCGCTACTTTGTGGAGAGTATCGACCGCACCGGTATCACCGGAGAATAAAACATTTTATAAAAAACAAAAATATTTTAGAAAAAGGTATACAAAACAGGGACGGTTGTGATATAATAGTTTTATCAAGGGATGAAAGGATTTCATCCTCAATAAAAAAGGGGGAATCAGTATGAAAAGGAAAATCGTTTCTTTGTTACTGGTGCTGGCGATGACTGCCGGACTGGCAACGGGCTGCGGGGGCGGATCGGGGAAATCTGCACCGAATGTGTCCGGAGAGACTGTGGATACTGAGATCAACGGCATTACATACCACAAGGCGACGGATATTACCGAGGATAAGATTGAGCTGACCTATTTCCACTTTGACCAGAAGGAGACGGTCGAGTATCTGGCGGATCGATTCATGGAAATCTATCCGAACATTAATGTCAAAGTTATCTATAACACGGTAGGAGAGAGCAGTCCGGGAGCCGGCGACGGCTACAATGACGTGCTGGCGGCGATGGTGGGAGATAAGAAGACACCGGATGTTATCATGAGTTCGGACTGCGACTTTGCACTGTCCAACATGCTGTATAAGGATATTTCCCCGTGGTACGACAGTGACCCGGAGACGAAGAATCTCGCAGACACCGTCAACGACTGCGGGCTGGGATGCTTTGAGACGGACGCGCGGTTTGCAGTGCCGGTGAAGTTCTTCCCGACTGCGATGCTGGTGGATTTAAACGTGCTTGAGACATTGAACATCAAGGCACCGAAGCGAGACTGGACCTGGGCGGAGATGATCCAGCTGATCAAGGACGCTACCCAGAAGGGTACGGACGGAATGCAGTATTACGGAATCGGCGTGTACAATCGTCTGGATTCTTATTACGGAATCGCAGCGGCCCAGACCATCAAGGGCGAGTTCGGATTCAACGGCGAGAGCTTTGACCTTGCCACCTGGGCAGTGGGAGAGCAGGAGTTCGCGGATCTGAAGCTGGCGGGCTATGCGGCGCCGGGAAGCGGTACGCTGGAGATGGAAGAGTGGATGGGCGACTTTGACGGCTGGTGCGGAGCATCCGGTCATGTGGCTCTCTTCTCCGAGGCGTTCTGGACCTTCCAGGGCACATGGAACACCGATGCGTACAAAGAGCAGTACGATCTGGACATTGTTCCCTATGTCGTACCGGCAGTGAGCGCGGAGGATGCGACAAAGGATCACCATGCCATCTCCACTATCGATTTCGGGGGGGGTGACAACCTCCTGTAAATACCCGCGTGAAGCCTATGAACTCTTAAAGTTCATGAGCTTTGGAATCGACGGATGGAAAACCAGAATTGAGGCGTACAACAACAAGGAGCTCGTGAACGCATCCGGCCTTCCGCTCAAGTTCGACGTTATGCCCTGCCCGATCACCAAAGATCAGGAAGTGTGGGATGCATACACGGATATGTACTGCGAGGGAATGGATGACACCCATAAGACATACTGGAAGGAGTATTTTGCATCGGTAATGCAGCCGATCCCGTTCGGCTGGACCAGCATTGCAGGCTACTGGAATTTCTGCGACGGGTACTTCAACAAAATAAAAATCCACGATCTGGTGGACAACGGCAGCAAGAAGGCGGCAGACTACGCGGATGAGGGAACCCGCCAGGCGAACTCTTACCACGCGGAAGCGATGATCGACTACTTCGGTCCGGATAAGTACGATATCCTCTCGGAGGAGCAGATTGCGAAATATCAGGCGATGATCATCGAGCAGGAGTAGCAGACGGATTCAAGCGCAAGCTTAATCATATGTAGTTGTATGACAAAAGGAGGTCAAGTATGAAAAAGAAAATTTTGGCAGCACTTTTATGTGCGGCAATGTCGGTATCCTTGCTGGCGGGCTGCGGCGACAAGGATAAGGACACACAGAAGAACGATTCCCAGCCGGGATCACAGCAGGAAAGCCAGAAGGGAACTGAGCCGCCGGAGAGCCAGTCCGGCCCGACGCTGGCGAATGCGGAGGACATAGGCTTCGAGCCGGTGTATCACTTCGGCCTGGATGGCAAGGATTCGGGGTTCACGATGGTCGTGAGAGATGAAAATGACAAGGGCGGCAATACCGGCGCAAACTATGGCATCAAAGAGGATGCGGGTGTTCAGCAGATCATTGCGAACGGACCGGTAGGTGACTGTACTTACTTCGATGGAAAGTACGGCATCAAGCTTCCGATGGAGTCATTAGATTCCAACGAGTTTACGATCTCCTTCTGGGTGAACGGAGACCGCATGGGCGATTACGGCGCAACCCTTCAGATGGGACACAACATGGGTATGAGCGACGCTGCAGAGGAAGGAAATACGGTTACATGGGTCAACTTTACCCAGGGACCGTGGAGCAGTACCGGCGGCCCGCTGTTCCCGGTAGTGTGGAACCGCAACTCTTCCAATGATACATGGCCGTGGACCGGATGGTATGACGATTCGGTTCATGGAAAGAAAGAGTGGGTCATGGTGACACTGGTGGCGACCGGTGAGAAGTATGACTTTACCGACGCTACTTCCGGTGCGGTTACCGGACGTATCCGTTCCAAATTCTATGTCAACGGCATGCTGGTCAATGATTCCCGGGGAGAGAACATGGACGGATATTCCGGACTGGCTCAGGACATCTTCACCGCTTCCTACGGCGGATTTGAAGCTTATCTCGGAATTAACTACTGGGATGTAGTGTTCAAGGGCTTCATGGATGAATTATATGTGTACAATAAGGCATTGACCGACGGTCAGGTTGCAAAGCTCTTCTCAGAGGGTAATCCTGCCGTTGAGTCGGTAGCGAATGCAGCAGCGGGTTCTGGAGATGAGGAGAAGCCGGTAGAAGTGAAGATTACCGGAACAGCAGTCGGAGAGACGGATTGCAGCAGCGGGTTCTGGACCGCGCACAGCGAGACCTGGAAGGTAGACAGCGGCAAGACCGTATCCAAGACCTTCAAGAATTATCACAAGACGGATGCTCCTGCCAACTGGAACAACTTCGTCGTGGTTCTGCAGAATGTGGCCGACGCTCACAGCGCGGATGCCAATGCGGACTACAAAGAGTACGGCGTGGTTCGTGCAGACAACTACGGATGGTGCGGAGCGCAGAACACCGGCGAACATCTGGCGGATCTCGGCTGGGTGCTTGATAACAACTGGAACTTTGATACACTTCCGGCAGATATGCAGGGTGCGACCGTAGTCGTGAATGTGACCAACAACGGAACCACTGCTGAGGTTGTGGCGGACGTGACCACTGCAGACGGCAAGACCTATCAGCAGAAGTACAGCAATATTGCGGTAGATGGGGATCTGTATTTCTGCCTGACGGTTGACGGATGCTGTCTGGATATTCAGTAATTGTGATAGAGGCTTAAGACAGTCCGATACGGATCAGTATAGGATGGAGCTGTCATTCGTGGCAGCTCCATTCTTTTTCCGGGGACAGGTGATGATTTGTTTCGGGAAGAGGAATGGAGTCGCTTGAAGGTGAAGGAGGTCAGCAATGAGCACAGACAGAAAACTGAAATACAATGAACCCTGGATTCTGCAGCGCGCAGATCCCTATGTGTACCTGCACAGGGACGGATGGTACTATTTTACGGCGTCTCTTCCGCAGTATGACGGAATTGCGCTGCGCCGGGCGAAGTCGCTGGAGGAGCTGCCTGAGGCGGAGGAGGTCATGATCTGGAAGAAACACGAAAACGGCCCGATGAGCGCGAATATCTGGGCGCCGGAACTTCATTATCTCTTTGGCAGATGGTATATCTATTACGCCGGCGGTGAAGCAGAGGATATTTTCAAGATTCGCCCCTATGTGCTGGAATGCCAGAGCGATGACCCGATGAGCGGCCCGTGGCTGGAGATGGGCAAGATGCGGCGGGCGGCGGACGATATTTTTTCCTTTGAGGCATTTTCGCTGGATGCAACAGTGTTCGAGCACAGGGGAGAGTGGTATTATATCTGGGCGGAGAAGGTCAGTGTGGGACCGCAGATCTCCAACCTCTACATCGCTAAGATGGAGAACGGCTACACCTTAAAGACGGTTCAGGTGCTCCTCACCACACCGGATTACGACTGGGAACGCGTAGGATACTGGGTCAATGAGGGCCCCGGCATCTTAAAGCACGAGGGAAAAATTTTCCTGACTTACTCGGCGAGCTCCACCGGTATCTGTTACTGTGTGGGTATGCTGACGGCGGATGAGGACTCGGATCTTCTGGACCCGCGCTCGTGGGTCAAGGAGCGTTATCCGGTGCTGAAATCTGATAATGGGCTGGAAATCTATGGGCCGGGCCACAATTCTTTTACAAAGGATGAGGATGGGAACGATGTGATGGTGTACCACGCGAGGAAAGAGTCTGTGATCGAGGGAGACCCGCTCTACAATCCGAACCGCCATGCCATGCTGATGCAGGTGCGGTGGAATGAGAGCGGAACACCCGTGTTCTCGTTGTCCTGAAGTGACAGCAAAGCCGTCAGATTCCAACAGGCTTTACACATTCGGCGCATAGGTGATGTTGACCCGGATGTCCTGCCCATAGTTGCCGAAGGATTTGCCGAACAGCGTCAAACCGCCGACATGTTTGGCAGTTTCCTCGACGCTCATGCGGAAACGGATGCCGCTATGCGGGCCCTGAATGACCTGATCGATCGTAGTGTCCGAGATTTTCAGACCGTCTATGAAGGTTCCCTTCCGGTTGACAGCAATCATTTTTAAGATCCCGTACTGGTTCCAGTTTGGAAACCACCAGTCCGGTGTAAACAGACCCTTCATATCGCCGAAATCCCCCGGGGATGTCCAGGTTACGACCAGGACATCGTTGAGATAGAAGCTGATATCGGAGGGCCAGTCGTTGTTGACTCCGGGCGCTTCGGAACTGAGCTCCGCAGAGATGGAGATCTGGGTGATCTGCTGGTTGGCGGGGATGAAGTTAGGTATCACGTACTCCACATACCCCTTCGTAAACCAGAGAATTTCCGCGTTATAACGATTCGGGTGGTCAAAGTAGCGGGCGTCGTCCACCTCGCCGATGACGGCGGAGGAGGAGGCGAGCCCACAGGTCGGGCAGACCTCAGCCTTGCTGTAATGTCCGATACAGAGCTCGGTGGAATACACGTTTTTATTGTTCTCTTCTTTTTCCAGCTCGACCAGAATGCGGTCCTGACGGATGGCGCAGATCTTTTGGTTGCCGTGCCCGGCGGACTCGTTGGAGGTCGTGATCAGACCGCAGCCCTCCAGCTTCTTGATATGGCTGGTCAGTGCGCCGTTGGTGATGTTCAGGCGGGCGGCAAGCTCGTTCATGCTCATGCTGCTGTCCTTCAACAGGATGTTGAGGATTTCGACCCGCACCTCGGAGCCCAGCGCTTTAAACAAATCAATTCCATCGTTTAATTTTGTGATGTGTAACATGAATTTCCCCTTTTATTAAACAATTATCTAAAATAATTATATCCGTTTTTGTGCGCTCCGTCAAGATTGGTTTAGTTTTTGGCTTAAAATTTTACTTTTTTCTAAAATAAAAATGAAACGTTGATTTTTCAAAACAGATCAATTATAATTTAATAAATTGTAAAATATTTTATATTTTATTAGAGGAGACAGGTGCGGCGTCTGCGGGGAGGGACAGTATGAAGAAAAGAACAGGTTCACTTGGATTGATTTTGGCGTCGGCAATGCTTTTGCCGGCGTGCGGGGACGGGGATACCAGAGATACAGAGAATTCTGCGAACGTGGCCGCTGAGCTTCAGGAGGTCAGCCTCACCGTCTGCACGGCGGGAAATCCGGTTGTGGGAGATGCTGGGGACGGAACTTACATCTATGGCGGCGATCCGTCGGCGCTGGTGGACGGCGACACCGTCTATCTCTACACCGGCCACGATACGGCGGTCAGGGAGGAGTACATAATTCCGGAGTATCTGTGCTATTCCTCCACGGACCTTGTCAACTGGAAGGAGGAGGGCGTGGTGATGAAGGCGGACAAGGCCACGGTCTCATGGGCGAGCACGAACACCAGCGCCTGGGCGGCGCAGGTTGCAAAGCACTATGACGCCGCCGCTGGGAAAGACAAATATTACCTGTATTTCTGCACATGGGATGCCACCAGTAACGGCAGGCAGTCGATCGGAGTGGCGGTGTCGGACAGCCCGACGGGGCCCTTTGAGGACATCGGGCAGCCGCTTGTCAAGGGCACGGTGACGGAGCCACAGAGCAGCGACTGGAATGACATCGACCCAACTGTGTGGATCGAGACGGGCGCGGACGGTGTGGAGCACCGTTATCTGGCCTGGGGCAACGGAAACTACTATATCTGCGAGCTGAATGAAGATATGATCTCGGTCAGGGATCGAAACGGTGACGGACAGATCACCTGCGGCGGTGACGGGGACATTGTCCAAAAGGCGGTGGGCAGCTATACGGAGGCACCCTGGCTGTACCGCAGGCAGGACGGGAACGGCAATTATTACGGGGATTATTACCTGTTTTATGCCAGCGGCTGGAGAGAGGGCATGACCTATGCCACGACGGATGATCTGATGGAGGGGTCATGGATGTACGGGGATGTGATCGGAACGCCCTCCGCAACCTCGAACACAAACCACATGGCAGTGATCGATTTCAAGGGAAAAACGTACTTTGTCTATCACAATGGCGCTCTGCCTGGCGGCAGCGGTTTCCGGCGCTCCGCCTGTATCCGGGAGCTGACATTTAACGCGGACGGCAGTATTGATCCGTTTGAGGAGACCGCCTCCGGCGTGAGCGGGGCGGCAGACAGGATCACTCTGTTAGAGGGCGGCGGACTCTCGCACGAGCACTTTAACAATTCGGCGTCGGACGACGCCTATCCCTACACGAAGGTTGCGGTCGGGATTTATGAGAATGCGAAGGAGACGGACTCGCTCTGGGTGATTCGTCCGGGGAAAGCGGACCGCAGCAACAAGGCGTATGTTTCCGTCGAGTCCGAGAACAAACAGGGTCTTTTTCTCACGGCGAACGAGGATGGCTCCGTGACGCTGGCGCAGGAGAGCAAGGCAGACACCGACGTGGAGAACCGTCAGACCTTCCGCACGGTGAAGGGGCTTGCCGACGAAGCAGGCGTCTCCTTTGAGAGCGTGTCCCAGCCGGGAAAATTCCTGACTGTGAAGGATCGTGTACTCATCCTCTCGGATGGGAGCGATAAGGCAAACGCCACTTTTTCCGTGACACAGTAATAAAAAAGTTGTTGACATTACAAATAATATGTGATAAGGTAACAGAGTTATAAAAAGCAAGTAGAGTATCCACTCTCACCTAAGCGCAATCGGGCGACTTAGCGTTCATCGGCACGATTTTTATCGTGGCTTGGCGGCAATCGAAAGTTGCCGGTCTATGTAATGATTTCAGAGAAGTCATTACAGGACTCAGCAGGGATCAGTAGTGGATAGTCTGGCTATCCACTATTTTTATTGGAGGTACAAGACCATTAGCGAATTAATGATTAATGAACAAATCAGAGACAAGGAAGTGCGTTTGATTGGCGCAGACGGCGAACAGCTTGGGGTTCTGCCCGCGAGAGAGGCTCAGAAGATCGCGGATGAGGCCGGGCTGGATCTGGTAAAGATTGCGCCGAATGCTCAGCCGCCGGTGTGCAAGGTGATCGATTACGGCAAGTACCGTTATGAACTGGCGCGCAAGGAGAAGGACGCAAAGAAAAAGCAGAAGGTTGTTGAAATCAAGGAGATTCGTCTGTCACCAAACATCGATACGAACGATCTCAACACGAAGATGAATGCTGCGCGCAAATTCCTGACGAAGGGCAACAAGGTCAAGATTACGCTTCGTTTCCGCGGGCGTGAGATGGCGCACATGAATCAGAGCAAGCACATTCTGGATGATATCGCTGAGGCTCTCGCCGATGTCGCAATAGTGGAAAAAGCACCGAAGGTCGAGGGCAGAAGTATCGGCATGGTGCTGGCAGAAAAAAGATAGTGATAAGGAGGAATACACAATGCCAAAAATGAAAACAAGCAGAGCTGCTGCAAAACGCTTCAAAGTTACAGGTACGGGTAAGCTGAAGAGGAACAAGGCCTACAAGAGCCATATTCTGACCAAGAAGACCAGAAAGACGAAGAGAAATCTGAGAAAACCGGCGATCGTTGATGCGACCAACGTAAAGAATATGAAGAAGATTTTACCGTATATGTAGTGCAGTACCTGAAATATTTTGAAGGAGGAATACAACAATGGCAAGAGTAAAAGGCGGCTTAGGCGCTAAGAAAAGACATAACAGAACCTTAAAACTGGCAAAGGGTTACAGAGGAGCCCGCTCCAAGCAGTACCGGGTTGCAAAACAATCCGTGATGCGTGCACTGACCAGCGCTTATGCGGGACGAAAAGAGAGAAAGAGACAGTTCCGTCAGCTCTGGATCGCACGTATCAACGCGGCGGCACGCATGAACGGACTTTCCTACAGCCAATTCATGCACGGGCTCAAGCTTGCAGGGGCGGACTTAAACCGCAAGGTGCTTGCAGACATGGCAGTCACGGACGCTGAGGGCTTTGCAAAGCTCGTAGAGCTCGCCAAGAGCAAGGTTGCTTAATGCGGTAAGGATAGAATGTTGGACAAGCATAACAGACAATAAAAATAACGCCGTTCCGGAAGATGATTTCCGGAACGGCGTTTTGTTATGTCGATGAAACCGAGACGGCGATCAGTAAGCCGGTCATTCCGTGGCAGGGTTACGCCAGGGCGCGGAGATCTCGGTCAGATCCGCACTGCCCTTGTCAAAGGGAACGATGGTGTAGCCGTAGCTGTAAGTGCCTTTGTTGGAGAGACGGTACTGGGGCAGAGTCTCGGGGCCGCAGGAGGCGCCGCCGGTGCCGCGGGAACCGTAGTCCACGTTCAGGTAGGTAGTGGCGGATGACTTGGGCAGCATATAAATATGGCGGGAGGTGGTCAGCAGAGAGGCGGGGTAGTGGAGCGCTGAGGCTTCCATCTCGTCGCGGCTGACTACCATGAGGCCGATGCTGCTGTTGTCCGAGGTCAGCGCCATGTAGCGGACATCGGTCTTGTTGCCGGTATCCTGGGGCGTGGGGTATGGGAAGAAGGAATCCGTGACCGTCGTCTGCCAGATTCCGATGCTCGTTCCCTGCTTGCGGTCGTTGTAGCTGTCCCAGAATCCGCCGCCGTAGTAGGTAATGTTCTCGTAGCTGCCGGGCAAGGTCAGGACTGCGCCGAATTTTGCCATTTCGCCCATTTCCGGATCCTGAGTGAGGGTCGATTCCACGCTGATTTCGCCGGAGCCGTAGACGGTGTACACATTCTTGAGCGTTGAGGTTTTGGCATTTTTCAGCGACTGAACCGCGGTGAAACGCACCCACTTGCCGTCAGGGTCTGTGGCCTTTTCCAGAGAGAGGGCATCGCCGCCGGCGGCGCCGTTCCACGGGAAGTCACCGGGATCGTTTGCCAGCTTGCCGCGCCGGAAGTTCACCGCGGGCCCCTGGGTCAGAAGCATCTCGCCGTTGTAGGTGTAGGTGGCGATCGTGCCTGTCTTTTTCTCAAGTGTCAGCTCAAAATGATTACCCTTGATTACAAAATTTGTATCGTCCTCGTCAACCGAAAGAGCGGGCATAGCCGCTGTGTCAACCGAGGGAGCGCCCGGAACCTCCACCGGGACGCCAAGCTGTTCGTGGGCGATGACATAGCCCTTCTTTTCCCAGGTACGATCCTCTTTCAGGGAGCAGGTCAGGTTTAAAAAGTATTCGCCGCCTGCCACAGGAGCGCCGACCTTAAAGGGTACGGCGACTTCCACAGTCTCGCGGGGGGCGCAGGAGACTGCCAGACTGCCGCTGTCGATGGCTTTGCCGTTTAGCATCAGCTCATAGGCAAAATCGAAGGCGGAGAGATCGGTGTGGGAAAATTCATTGTAGATTTTGACTTTTCCCGCTGCCAGATCGGAGGGCTCCGCAGAGAACCACACGGACTGGTAGACGTACTGCACCTCGTAGGATTCGGGCTGCAGGGTGCGGTCGGGGTTCAAAATACCGTTCTGGCAGAAATCGCCGGAGTTGATCTGATCATCCCAGCATCCGCCGTAGGCGTAGTAGAGTTTGTTGCCATAATAATCCTGGGCGGCCGTTATGGGGAGGGGCGTGGCGATGCTCTGGTCCACATAGTCCCAGATGAAAGCGCCCAGCAGATTGTCGTAGGAGCGCACCACATTCCAGTATTCCATCAGGTTGCCCACGGAATTTCCCATAGCGTGTGCATACTCGCACTGAATCCAGGGCTTGTGGTTTGAGGCCCTGCCCATGTTCTCCATGCCGGTCAGATCCCAGTACATGCCGGAGCCCAGGTCCACGCCGCCGTCGGTGCCGTAGGATTCAAAGTGGATCATCCGGGTGGGATCGAGTTCCCTCATCTGGGTGATGATGGTCGGATAGATCAAGGCGCGGGAGGACTCGTTGCCCAGTGACCAGATCAGGATGGAAGTGCGATTCTTTTCCCGTCGTATCTGGGACATAATGCGGTCGGTGACCACGTTCTTAAAATATTTGACAGTGTCGCTGTCGTTCACGGCATAGTGCGATTCCACGTTCGCCTCGGCGAGAACAAAAATTCCGTACTTGTCGCAGAGATAGTAGAGGTATTTGTCGTCCGGGTAGTGGGATGTGCGGACCGCGTTGATGTTCAGACGTTTCATGGTGGAAAGGTCGGTCTCGTACAGCTCGTGGGAGACATATTTGCCGTCGGTGGGACTGGTGTCATGCCGGTCCACACCCTTTAAGAGAATGGGTTTGCCGTTTAAGAGCACGGTGTCGTATTTGCCCGAGGCAGAGCCGGGAGTGAAGGTCAGCTCACGGAAACCAAGCTGCTGTGCCTGGGAACCGAAGGAGATGCCGTCGGCGTTGTAGAGCGTCAGTACAAGGGTATAGAGATAAGGGGCTTCGTCCGACCACAGGTGTACATTTTCCACCTTCTTTTCCAGCATTACGGACACGGATTCGCCGGAGGCCGCGGTGATGCCGGATTTGTCCGAGGTAACATCGTCTCCGAAGACTGAGCTGCCGTCGGCGTCGAAGAGCTGCACGCCAAGATAATAGCCGGATGCCTCCTCTGCCGTAAGATTTTTGATCTCGGCGGCCACCTGCAGGGCGGCATTTTTGTAGGAGTCATCCAGATCGGTTTTCACGGTGTAGTCGAAGACCTGCACACCGGGGGCAGAGTGGATGTAGACATCCCGGAAGATTCCGGCGAGGCGCAGGAAATCCTGATTCTCAAAATATGAACCGTCGCACCAGCGGCATACCATGACCGCCAGCAGATTGTCCTTGCCGTCCTCGTTCAGGAAGGGCGTGATGTCAAATTCCGTAGCCACATAGGAATCCTCGCTGTAGCCAACCTCTTTTCCGTTGACCCAGACATAGAAACAGGATTCCACGCCGCCGAAGGAGAGATAGACCGAGCGACCATTCATAAACTCCGGGCTGACATCGAAGGTAGTGCGGTAAAAGCCTGCCGGGTTGGTCTCCCGCGGGGCGTTTGGCAGTGCCACGCTGCCGTTCTTGTAGGCATTCCAGGGATAGGCCGTGTTGGAGTAGATCGGGAAATCAAAGCCCTGCGTCTGCCAGGAGGCAGGCAGAGTGACTTCCTTGAAACCGCCGTAATATGCGGTGCCGTATGTACTCACCCGGTTCATGCCCTTGTACTGGGGAGCGTTTGCCATGTCGTAGTCCGTTTTAAAGAAATTGCCGTAGACGCCTGCCTCTGTCGCGTCGGCGATATTCTCATAGACGGCAAGCTGCCAGGGATTGTTCTCGCCGGTCAGCAGCTTGTAATACCCGGACTGGGCGTAGTCGTAATCTCTGGCGCCGCGGACCGCCCGCTCGACGGTGGGGTAGACCAGTGCCTCCGAAGTGCGGTCGGGCAGCGTGTTGACTGTCACAATGTCGGACTGATTGACGGCATTGCCGTCTGCATCCTTGCTGTCCGTGGCGCCGGTCCACTCGTTCATCGTGAAGCGGGCGGCATCCGGGTCTGCAGCAACGATCAGGTCCGGCAGATCGGGAAGCTTTGGCAGGTTCTCCTCCGTGTTCCGGGCACTCTCCGTGGGCTGCGGTTTGTCAGCCTTCGCGCAGGATGCAAGTACGGAAGCAGAGCAGATAAGAGATAACATAATTGTGAATAATTTTTTGCTTTTCATAAACGTAACCTCCTGATAATTTATCCTATCATAGAAAAATGCGGCAATCAAGTGGTCGCTTTTTCGAAATGTATTTTGGTTTGATATTTCAAGGGTTCTATGGTAAGGTATATTAACGGTGATAAATACACAGGCAGTTTTGAAAGGATTTTCGAAAGAGGAATATAGAAGATGGATCATGCAGGATGTATGGAAAAGACGAAAAAACGTTACACAATATATGCCCGTGTACTTGCGGTGGGGCTGGCAGCAGCGGCTGTTACATTTCTTCCATATCTTGCTGATTACTATGTGCTTGAGCCGGATAGCTCAATACTTACATTTTATGCGGATAATTCGATCAACAGGTACTATATCTTTGAAACGGTCCTCACAGCTTTTACCATAATGTCCCTGTGGTGCTTTTGCGGGCGGCTTTGGGCGGCGCTGACAGTGCCGTCGCTGCTTCTCATGTTTTTGGCCTATGCAGACAGTATTAAATTTGCTGCCCTTAATGAGCTTTTGCGGCTTAATGACCTGATGGTTACGGAAGCGGCGGGAATAGCACTGCGATATCTCAACCTGAAATTCAGTTTAGCGCAGCTTGAGGTAATTGCGTGCGTACTTTTTTTATGTGTCAGTGGCTTTATCGCAGATCGGTTTTGCAGGAAATATCCGCTTTTCGCCCAAAACAATTCAAGACTGCATAAGAGGCTGAATATATTGAGGCTTGCCTTTGGCTGCGTCTGTTTGGTGGGAGTATTTGGCTATGGCGGATATTTTATTAAAAAAGCCGCATATGGTGTAGATTCTATTGACGCAGTAAGCGTAAATAATTTAGGTCATGATCGATATATCGTGTACAATTTCCTGAAAAACGACAGCCTGGCCAATATTAATCTGGACAATGTAGAGGAAAGCTACCGCTTTTTCCTGGACGGGAAGAAAACGGACAGCGGCACGGATGAGACAGGGAGAATGCCGGATGTCATTGTCATCATGAATGAATCATGGTGGGACACAAATCATATTACCGGCAGCGGCATTACTTTTTCATCGGATCCGATGGAGGCTTATAAGAGGCTGGGAGAGAGCTGTTCCGCCGGCCAGCTTACAGCCAATATATTCGGCGGCGGAACCATCGGCTCGGAGACAGAGTTTTTGACAGGTCTGAACACGAAATACTTTGTGTCATACACCGGGATAAGCACGGAGCTTCGGAAGCGCAGGATACCCTCCATCGTGGATTACTTTCATGCACTGGACTACGATACGGTGGCGATTCATCCGTATGACGGAGACTTTTACGGCCGGAATATCATTTATTCTTCCATGGGATTTGATAAAATGGTGTTTGAGGAGGACATGGATTATACGGATATTTATTCGTGCTATATTTCCGACGAGAGCCTTGTGAAGCAGATCATCAGGGAATATGAGGAGAGTGAGGCTGAAGGAAAATTTATTTTTGCGGTTTCCATAGCGAATCATATCAAAGGTCTCGACAGTAACCACAGCTCTCTGAAACCCTACCCGTATCCGATTTCCGTGGAGATTGACGGCTCTTTGGAGGAAGAAGCTTATATGGATCTGGTAAGCTATGTCAATGGAATCTATCTGGCCGGTGTGGCCTTTGAACAGCTGGCGGCTTATTTTGCACAGACAGACGAGCCTGTGGTACTGGCGATGTACGGAGACCACATACCGGGTTTCTCCAGGGAAATGGTTGAATTAATGGGATTGGACGGTTCGGATGCTGAGACTCAGAGGCGGTGTTATTCCGTGCCGGTACTGATATGGAGCAACTTTTATGCGGACCGGATCGAACCGGACGGCGAGAATATTAATTATCTCCCGCAGATGCTGCTGGAGTACGCGGGACTTCCGGATGCAGATATGACACTTATACTCAGGCAGCAGAGAGAAGCTTTAAAAACCAATACCCGTATATGGACGGCAGATGATCAGGGAGTGAAACTTGAGCTTTACAATGAGAGGCAGAGAGAAACAGTGCGGCACTTTCAGGTGGTTGACTATGATATCCTGTTCGGTTCCGGTTCGCAGCGTGAGAGGGTATGGCTGCCCTACTAAATTTTTTTACCGAAATTTTTAATATTTTTTATCGAATTTCAGCCAAATCCCTTGTTTATTTTTATTACATATGTTAAAATTAATAAAAAATTTAGATTTATAGTGTGCGTTGCAGGGAGACAGAGATGGCAATTCGCGGAAATAAAAAACGCATAGGAGACATGCTGATAGAAGAGGGGCTGATCACAGAGGAACAGCTTGTCAAGGCTCTGCCGATCGCCAGAGAAAAGGGGAAGAAGATCGGAGAGACGCTTGTGGACATCGGCTACACCACAGACGATGCGATCATGCACGCGCTGTCCAACCAGCTCTCGATTGAAATCGTAGCGCTGTCCGGCGTGCGGATTTCCGAGGAGATGATCGGTCTGGTCAATTCCAACATCCTGCGCAAGCACTGCATGGTTCCGCTGGGGTATTTCCGCGGCAATATGAACATCGTGCAGGTTGCGATGGCGGACCCGATGGACATGGCCGCCGCCGACGACTTTACCATCATCACGAATCTGCAGGTAGAGCCGGTGCTGGCGCTTCCGAATGAGATCATGATGACCATCGACCGGTATTTCGGCGACGATGAGAACATGGAGGCTGCCCAGAAGTACGCGGATCAGCGCCGCGCAATTGAGGAGGCCAGTCAGGACGAGGAGTATAACGAGAGCCTCAACAACTCACCGATCGTCAAGATTGTCAACGCCATGATCGAGCAGGCCGCCAGACAGCGCGCCTCCGATATCCATATAGAGGCACTGGAACGCCATGTGCGCGTGCGGTTCCGTATCGACGGTGCGCTCTACGAAAAATTTACTTACGACATACACCTGCTTCCGGCGATTATCGCCCGCCTTAAGATCGTCGGCGGGATGGACATCTCCGAGAAGCGGAAACCGCAGGACGGACGTATTACCTACGTGGTTGACCATGTAGAGTACGATATCCGGGCCTCCATACTTCCCACTGTTTACGGGGAAAAATGCGTTATGCGTCTCGCGCAGAAGAAGATGCTGACCAGGGACAAGAGCGAGCTGGGCTTCACTCCCGAGGAGATGAAGCAGTTCGATAACATCTTAAGAAACCCGAACGGGATCATTCTCGTAACGGGACCGACCGGAAGCGGAAAGTCCACCACCTTGTACACCGCGCTGAGCGAGCTGAACAAAGAGGACGTAAACATCATCACCGTCGAGGACCCGGTCGAGGCAAATATTGACGGAATTAATCAGGTTCAGACCAACAACAAGGCGGATCTTACCTTTGCGTCGGCTCTGCGCTCCATTCTGCGTCAGGACCCGGACATCATTATGATCGGAGAGATCCGAGACACGGAGACCGCACAGATTGCCGTTCAGGCGTCCATCACCGGACATCTCGTGGTGAGCACGCTGCACACGAACAGCTCTGCCGCGACCCTGACGCGACTGATGGACATGGGGATCGAGAGCTATCTGCTCGCAGACTCCATGGTGGGCGTTATTGCCCAGCGTCTGGTGCGCAGGCTCTGCCCCGCATGTAAAAAGGAGCACGAGGCGACCGAGAACGAGAAAAGGCTGTTGGAATGCGATGAGGCAGAATCTGTCATCATCTATGAGCCGTGCGGCTGTGAGCAGTGCGGCAATACCGGTTACCGGGGGCGAATCGGCGTGTATGAGATTATGACAATCACCCCGAAAATGCGCCATGTGATTTCAAATCATGGCTCGACCGAGGATATCAAGAATACGGCGTTGTCCGAGGGCATGCACACGCTGAGAATGAGCTCTTCTGCAATGGTGCTCAAAGGCGTCACCTCCTTCTCTGAGATGATAAAAGTGTCCTTCGACAATGATACTGCAGAATGAGGTATTCCGAAGGAATATCTTCTAAAAGTATAGACGGAGATCTGTTATGGAATTACTGACCGGAGAATTGACCGCGCAGTCAATCCTCGAATACTCAAACAAGCATCGTGCGTCGGACATTCATCTGGCGCCCATGGGACCGCTGATGATCCGGATCGGCGGAGAGCTGATCGCCGTGTCGGACCACAATCTGTCCCCGCAGGAGACGGAATGCATTATTCGTCCGATGATGAGCGACGAGCAGTGGAAAGAATTTAACGAGATGGGAGAGCTGGACTTCGCGTACTCGTTTCCGGGATTCTCCCGCGTGCGTGTGAATGCGTTCCGGCAGAGAGGCACCTGCGCGATGGCGATGCGCATCCTCTCCTTTATGATACCGTCGCCGAGGGAACTCGGGATTCCGGCCTCGGTGGTGGGGCTGACAAGCCGCAAGAGAGGCCTGGTGCTCGTCACGGGAGCCACCGGCAGCGGAAAGTCCACCACGCTTGCGTCGCTGATTAACGTGATCTCCGAGAACTACGCAAAGAATATCATCACACTGGAGGACCCGATTGAATATCTCCACCAGCATAAAAAGTCCATTGTCAACCAGCGGGAGGTCGGAAACGACACCAAGAGCTATGCGAACGCGCTGCGTGCGGCGCTCCGTCAGGACCCGGACGTGATTCTCGTGGGAGAGATGCGTGACCTTGAGACCATATCCATCGCCATCACGGCGGCGGAGACCGGACATCTCGTATTCTCGACCTTACATACCAACAGCACCTCCGACGCGATCAACCGCGCTGTGGACGTTTTCCCGCCGCACCAGCAGCAGCAGATCCGCATCCAGCTCGCGTCGGTGATTGAGGGCGTGATCGCCCAGCAGCTTCTTCCGCGCGTGGACGGCGGCCGTGTGGCGGCATTCGAGGTACTGCTTGCCAATGCGGCGGTGCGAAACCTGATCCGTGAGGCAAAAGCCTTTCAGATCCCCTCCATCATCCAGACGAGCAGGAAAGAGGGGATGCAGACCATGGATGACACGATCTACGAGCTTTTGATGGATCGGATGATCACGAAAGAGACGGCGATCCAGTTCGCGCTGGACCAGACAGCCATGATTGCAAAAACCGCACTGATTTTTTAAACCTACATAATATAAAGGGGAGAGCAACGTGCCAGAGTATACCTACAAAGCCATAGACCAATACGGCAAAGAGAAAAAGGGAAATATGACGGTCGATACGATCGAGGCAGTCTACGATACACTGCGCGTGAACGGGATGACGCCGGTCGAGGTGGGCGAGGCGACTCTTTTTACCCGTGAGATCAATATCAACATCGGCAACCCGATCAAGCCGCGGGATCTCTCCGTGTTCTGCCGCCAGTTCATCAGTATGCTGGCTGCCGGCGTAACGATTATCGACGCACTGGATATGCTCTCGGAGCAGACGGAGAACAAGGTGCTGGCGCAAGCGCTCGCAGGTGTCAAGATGGAGATCGGAAAGGGCGAGACTCTTTCCAATGCCATGGGAGCTTTCCCGAAGGTCTTCCCGGATATCATGGTGAAGATGGTTGCGGCGGGCGAGGCCTCCGGCAAGCTGGAGGTGGCGTTCGACCGGATGGGCTCCCATTTCGAGAAGAGCGCCAAGTTAAAAGCAATCATGAAAAAGGCGGCGGTGTACCCGATCATGATCGGTCTTCTGGCGGTGATCGTCATTGTCGTCATGCTGACCTTCGTTATTCCGCGGTATTCCGATATGTTTAATGATCTGGACACTGAGCTGCCGGGACTGACGATTATGGTGGTTGCCGCCAGTGATTTTCTGAGGTACAAGTGGTATATTGCAATTGCGGTAGTCGCCGCAGTAGTGGTAGGGTTTACTCTCTTTAAAAAGAGCGATGTGGGAAAGGAAATCTTTGCAACCATTGCAAGGCGTGCGCCGATTTTCGGAAAGCTGACGGTCAAGACTGCGGCGGCAAATTTCGCCCGGACCTTAAGCACCCTGATCTACTCGGGACTCCCGATGGTCGAGGCGCTCTCCATTACCGCGGGGACCATGTCCAACGTGCAGTTCCGCCGCAAGGTCGAGGAGGCGAAGGAGGAGGTTATGCGGGGAATCCCGCTCTCGGAGCCGCTTCTGCGGGATAAGCTCTTTCCGCCGATGATCGGGCACATGGCGAAGATCGGGGAGGAGACCGGACAGCTTGAGGATATGCTGACCAAGATGGCGGACTACTACGACGAAGAGGTCGAGATGGCGACACAGACGGTGCTCGCTGCGATGGAGCCGATGATTATCATGTTACTGGCTGGTATTGTCTGCGTGCTGCTGGGATCGGTTCTTGCACCGATGCTCAAGCTGTACAATGAGCTTGACCGTATATGAGGAAAAGAGTATGTTTCTGGTAGAAAGAAAGGACAATCGGGGATTTTCGCTCGTGGAGCTGATTATCGTGGTTACGATCATGGCGGTGCTGATGGTTGTGCTGACTCCGGCGATGCTCCGGTATGTGGAGAAAACCCGTGTCCAGAAGGATGAATCCGCCGTGGCGGAGGTTCTTAAGGTTACGGAACTGGCGTTGGCTGACGATAAATTATATACAGAGGCAGGCGGGGGGGACATCACCGTGACGGTGAAGGACGACACCGAGTTCTCCGTGACCTGCGGGGCAGGCGCGGACCCAGGTGCTGCCGGAAATCTAAAGGCGGACATTCAGGCTGCCATCGGGGATAAGATAAGGTTCAGCTCTGCCACTTACCGGGGCAAGACCTTCACCCTGTTCTTTGAGTACAGCAGCAGCCGCGAGGCTTATGTTGCAAAGCCGAACGCATCCGATGCCTCCATTAAATGGACGGTTTCTTAAATCAGGAATTAAAATCTCGTCGATAGGGCGATGGGATTTTAAGATAAATGTTACATATCAATTTTTCAAAAAAGGAGAGAAAAGGTATGAAAAAAGAAGTCAAGACAAACAACAAAGGTTTCTCGCTTGTCGAGCTGATCGTCGTAGTTGCGATCATGGCAGTGCTCATGGTTGTGCTTGCTCCGGCAATGCTCCGCTATGTGGAGAAGACAAGGATGCAGAAGGATGATTCTGCTGCGTCCGAGGTACGCAGTGCATTGGAGAATGCGCTTGCGGACAATACAATTTACGAGAAGGTAAATGGAAGCACGACCATCACGGTTACGATTACTGGTAGTACCGGAGTGGTAGCAGTTACTGCAGGCGATTCTAGTGATAACGCGATCAAAACAGATATTTGGCAGACGATAGGCGGAGATGATTCCACTAAGACGCCGCAGATTAAGATTGCTTCAAAGGACAGGAAGGGCAAAACATGCACAATCACTGCAACATATAGTTCAACCCGTCAGGCGTACATTATTGGCGATATTTCGTGGGCGTAAGAATAACTCCTACGGGGCGGAGTACTCCGCCCCGCAGGCCCATTTACAAAAACTGATGGTTTAAGAGAGTCGTATCCATCCCTACTATGGATATGAAAAGAGAAAGGACGCCGCAGCCATGTTGCCGGAAACGATCATATTTTCGTTTGTTATATTTGTGTTTGGTGCAGTCATCGGAAGCTTTTTGAATGTATGTATCCTTCGCATACCGGAGAAAAAGTCCGTCGTGACCGAGCGCTCGCACTGTATGAACTGCGGCTATCAGCTCGGCTGGTACGACATGATTCCCGTGATCAGCTGGCTGGCGCTGCGCGGCAGATGCCGCAAATGCAGCACAAGGATTTCCGCGCAGTATCCGCTCATAGAGACTGCCGGCGGAGTCCTCTATGTCACGGTCTTTCTGGTATGTGGCATGCAATGGACAAGTGTTATCTATTGTCTGCTCGGGTCAGCGCTTCTGGTGCTGACTGTCATTGATTGGAGAACCTATGAGATTCCGCTTGGAATCAATGTGATGATACTGATGCTGGGACTGATTCATATGTGGCTGGATTATCAGAACTGGCTTACCTATGTAATCGGTCTCTTTGTCATCAGTCTGCCTCTGGAGCTGATTCTGTTGATCAGTAAGGGCAGGGCCATCGGCGGCGGGGATGTCAAGCTGATGGCGGCGGCGGGGCTTCTGCTGGGATGGCAGAAGATTCTTCTCGCATTTTTGATCGGCTGTATTGCCGGAGCAGTGATTCATCTGATCCGCATGAAGGTTTCCCACGCGGAGCACATGCTCGCCATGGGACCGTACCTGTCCTGCGGTATCATGCTGTCCGCCCTGTGGGGGGATGCATGGATACAGATGTATCTGTCTTTCTTTTGACGACAACGATATCCGGGATTGTGATAAATGCAACCCGTTGGTATCTTAAAACATAAAATAGTGAAGCAAACACTGAATTTGGAGAAAACATGGCTGGAAAAATACTGAGTATCGAGGTTGAACAGAGCATAACCCGTGTGGTGGAGATGGATTACGGGGTGAAAAGCCCAAGGATCTACAATGCGTTTTCCTTTGAGACCCCGCCCGGCACCTTAAGCGATGAGGGCGTGACCGTCAATGAGACCATGGTCGGGCTCATGCGGCAGGGGCTGACCCAGAACGGCATTCACACGAACAAGGCAATTTTTGCCCTCGCCTCGTCGCGGATCGCGAGCAAGGAAGTGATCATCCCAACGGTGAAGGACAACAAGATCAAGCAGGTGCTGCTCGCAAATTCCAAGGACTATTTTCCGGTGGATCTCTCGCAGTATGAGCTGGTTTACCGGATTCTGGAGCGGATGAAGGCGGAGAATCAGCTAAAGCTCATGGTATATGCCGTGCCGCGCGGGCTTCTTTTGTCCTATCAGCAGCTCGCGAAGGCGTGGGGGTTTCAGCTGATTGGCGTGGACTACAGCGGCAACAGTATCCATCAGGCGATGATGCGCACCATGAACCCGGCGCTTGCCGTTACGGTCTGCGTGGAGGACCAGAACTCGATGCTCACGATCGTGAAGGACGGTAAGGTGGATTTCCAGCGTCCGATCAGCTACGGAATCGACGATGCGGTTGAGGTCATCCGCACCGGCGGAGCGGCAGGCGCGGGGGCGGAGTATGCGAGTCCGGAGGCGCCTGGCCAGAGTCCGGGAATGACGTATTCGGAAGCGCTGAGCCTGATGCGCAGCAAAAATTACCTGAATAAGCAGCTTAGAGCGTCGGGGGCCTCAGGGGAGTCGGACGACTGGGATGACGTGGAGGACCCGGAGACCATGGAGCTCCGCGAAAAGGTGACGAGGGAGTTTGAAATGCTGATCGGCAGCCTCTCCCGCGTGTTTGACTACTATACCTCACGCAATCCCGAGGTGGAGATCGAGGAGATCCGTCTGGCCGGTCTTGCGGCGGACTGTCAGGGGCTTGACAGCCTTCTCTCGAATGAGCTGGGCGTCAGGGTCACGATATTGCGGGACAGCAGGATCGGCGTGAGCCGCAATCTGATGCGCAATAAGTTTAAGCTCGCAGAGTATATCGTCGCGGTCGGCGCGACCTTTGAGCCGTTGAATTTTGAACTGGCATCGGCGGGGGGGCAGAAGAGCTCCTCGAAGTCGGGCGGTTCGTTTGCGCTGCCGGTCATTGTGCTGGTCGGCGGCATCGTTCTCTCCGGCGTCCTTCTCGGCCTGGAGTTTATGAATATCATGAGCCTTGCGGTGGACAATGCGGTCATGACCGAGGATATCAACCGAAAGCTGCCGGTAGTGGAGGTGTACAACAATTATCTGATCCAGAAGAAGACCGTGACCGGACTTCGCGCGGCAGACCACAATTCGGATGTGCCGAACGACCTGTTTTTGCGGTTTCTCTCGGACATGGAGGTGAATATGCCCTCCGATCTGATGATTGACAGTCTGAGTGTCACGGAGGACACCATGACGATATCGGCGCTCTGCAGGTCAAAGGAGTCTGCGGCGAAGGCGATCATGCAGCTGAGATCCTTCGATACGGTTTTGCAGGTGGCGTGCAGCTCGGTAACTGATGAAGATTCCGAAGGTATCGTGATGGAGCGCATAGAGATTGCGCTCACCTATCTGCCGAAGGAGCTTGTGGAGGCAAAGGACAAAGAGAACTCGACGGAGAGCACCGAAAACACCGAAGGCGGCGCAGGCTCCGAGGCAGAGTAGGAGGCGGACGGCTATGAAAGAATCGAATTCGAATACGCGATCGGCGATCAAACTGCTGATCGGTCTTTTGGGAGCATTGACCTTTTTGGTTTCCTATTTTCTGCTGCTGCCGCAGCTGCAGGCGCAGACGGAGGCGTTGGAGAGCGAAAATGAAATATTAAAAGAACAGCAGCGGGAGATCACGGATCTTGCGCTGAATGAGGATACTTACAGGGAACAGACAAAGCTCTATGAGAAGGAGATCGCACAGATTATTGAGAAATATCCGGCGTGCGTTTTCGAGGAGGATGTGATCCTTTTCGCGCGGGAGCTGGAGAAGAAGGCGACCGTATCTGTATCAACGGTCGGAATGACCCAGGCAAATCTATTGTATGCGATGAATGCGCAGACGGCCCCGCCTGCTGCAGATACAGATACACAGACTCCGGCGAAGGGAGGTGTGGATCTGGGTATTCTGGACGAGAGCACGATTGTCTGCCCGGACTACAATCTCTACAGTGTGGCGGCAAGCTACGATTTCGCGTCAGACTATAAGAATATGAAGGCAGCCTTTGCGAAGATCCTGTCAGACCCGGATAAGCGCAACGTGCCGGAGATGTCCCTGACGAGAGACAAACAGTCGGGTCTTTTGATCGGCAATCTGAGCGTCAATCTGTATTACATGACGAACACCGGAAAGATCTACAGTAAGCCGGACCCGGGCGTGGTGATCATGGGCAATGAGAACCCGTTCGGCACGCTGAGTCTGCCGAATCGGAATAACCTGGAAAATTTGCTTGATGATATGCTTGATTATCTGACTAATCCGGATGCTCCGGAGGTCTGAGGAGAGGAGAGGAGCCTATGCGCAGGAAATGTGCTGTCAGCAAACGAAAACCGAACAATGAGGGGTTCACGCTGGTTGAGCTGCTGGTTGCGGCATTGATCATTGCGGTGGTTCTCATTCCTTTTATGGGCAGCTTTGTGACAGCCGCGCGGACGAACCGGCGTGCCAAGCGCATTATGGAGGCGACGACGGCGGGACAGAATGTTTTCGAGGAGCTGAAGGCGAGGAGTGTTGCGGATTTCATGCCTGCCGCCTCAAAGGAGGACACCGGAAAGACGGACGCGGAGGGCAGGACGATTTACAGGCTGAGCTCGGAAATTACCCGCTCGGTGAACGGGCGCAGTTATAAGATGAAGGTGACGCTCGACCCGAAGGATTACACGACGGAGAATGGTTCCGCAGGCGTGGAGACGAACTACAACAGCTCCCTCTGGGCGCAGCTGTCAAGTCTCTCGAAGACGGAGAATGCCTTTCTTCTCATGAAGGCGGGCGACGAGCTGAATGCCGCTCAGGAGATCGAGGCGCAGCTGCCGCCGGATTCCGGCGTGGGAGCTGACGCGGTGCGCGACGGACTGAAGCGGGATATTACGCTCAGTGTTTCTCACAAGGCGAGCACAGGGCTCTCCATTGTGAAGGCGAGCGTGGTCTACACCTTCAGGCACAACGGGACGGATTATACCTTCCTCGCGATGGACGGCCAGGAGCTCTACAATAACGGGACGGAGCTCTCCAACACGCTGACAAACGTTTTTGTGTGCTACACGCCGATGTACAACAACAGCGGAAGAACGAGTCCGACGGAGACCGTGACCTTCCAGAACAAGGGAAACTATCCGGTTGGCCTGTATCTGGTCAAACAGGAGGCGAATGCGAACGCGTGGCAGAAGAGCCGCTATTCCCTCGGCGTCAAGGTCGAGGAGGGCAGCCGGGATGTGGATCAGAAGGATGCGGACGGCAACCGGGTCTGCGTGACGCCGCTGGCGACAAACCTGATTTATGACAAGGTGACGCCCGCAGGCAGCGAGCTGCAGCTGTCCTACTCGGGCAACTCGATACCGCTGGGGGTAACGGCTGCGGATATTCTGGATCTCTCGGCGGGAGCCGACGGTCTGGGGCGCGGCAAAGCGGCGCTCAGAATTTATGATGTGAAGATTGAGGTTTATGATGCGAATGCAGGAGGGAACAATGAGCTGCTCACGACGTTGGAAGGAACGAAAATGGAATAGGATACACATAGATAACCGCGGTTCCTCGCTCGCGCTGGTCATGACGATCATGGCGGTCGTCGGGATCCTGGGCGCGGTGCTGCTCTCGGTCACTCTGGTGACCTTCCGGATGAAGGAAACCTATATGGCGTCGCAGAAGAACTTTTACGATGCGGAGAGCGTGATGGACGCGATCTATGTCGGCTTACAGCAGGATGTGGCGGCGGCGGCCGGCAATGCCTATTCGTGGACGCTGCAGAATTACAGCGATGCGGACGAGGAGACCAGAAGGGCGAACTATGTGGAGCGCTTTGAACAGGTGCTTCTGTCAAAACTGAATCCGACCGGCGGAGTGTATATCCGGCAGTACGATGTCGATCATCTGCGGGCTCTCGTGCCGGATGAGGTGAAGAATGCTGCGAAGAATGTCTCCTCGACCGATGTTCCGCTGATCTCCTCCGTTGACGGTCTTTGTGCCTTAAACCAGAATCCGAATGAGGGGAGTTACACGATCCGCAACCTTCGGGTGCGCTTTCTGGATGACCGGGAATATATGACGGAAATTCGGACAGATATCATCCTGACCTGCCCGAAGATTGACTTTACGCAGAAAGGGTCGGAGCCGATGGATCTGACCAGTTATGTATTTGTGGCAAACAGACAGACGGTGGCAAAGGGCGGCTTGATTCAGGTGAACGGCAACGCCTATCTCGGCAATGAGGGAACGAATTTTTCTACCTGCACCGTGGATTTCAAACCGACATCGGTCAACGGCGGCGGCAAGCTGGTGACAGCGGGGCAGTTCTATGTGCGCAACGGCGCGTCCGCCTCGGTGGGGCAGGGCTATAATTTCTGGGCGCATGAGGTCTATGCGGATTCCGCGGCGAGCATTGCTTTGAACGGGACTACTTATTTGAATGATGATCTGGTGATCGCGAACCCTCTGGGGAGGAGCAGCGTCAATGTGAGCTTGAGCGGCAGGCTTTTCGCCTACGGAAACCCGTTCACCGCGCAGAGTGCCGACGTGTTTATGCTGGATGCGGCTCTGCTGACGGATCTGCGGGCTCATCCGGCCAACTATTCGAGCGCGGTTCTGATCAACGGGCGCAATGCGGTTTTGGACATGAGCGGTCTGGAGGATCTGATCATCGCGGGCAATGCTTATGTGGCGACGGAAAGCAGCAGCGCTCCCGCCAACACGGATGTGCTGATGGGCGACTCGATATCGCTGAAGGCGAGCCAGAGAGCGTATCTGGTGCCGGCACAGTACATAGCTCCCTATTGTGTGTACGGGGGGATGAATCCGATTTCGGCGGACGATTACAGCAAGCTCCAGCTTGAAATCTGTGACGCGCTTGGCTATACGGATGTGCTTCAGATTCAGGATATGGACTATCTGCGCGGTTCGCTGAGCTCGGAAATTGCAATTCCGGCGGAGCTGGACAGATATCATGTGAAGGGAATTCAGAGGGAAGTGCACAGTGTTCTGACGGACCACGGTGCGGTCAATATGATTTACTTTTTCTTAAAGTTTGATTCGGAGGCTGACGCGATGAATTTCGGCGACAGCTACTATGCGAAGGATAAGAATCTCTCCGCGATGCAGGTGCGCGTGGACGCAGAGCACTACAACACCAAGATTACCTATCCGTCCGCGATGTACAGCGAGATGAATTCGCCTGCGGCCGCGATCAGCGACTTTACCTTCTACTATAACGGCAGTGTGCTTGTGCCGAGCGATGAGCGGGCGAACACAAAATTCGTGAGCGGGCAGTGCACGAGAATTTCGGACCTCTCCAGCCAGACGCTGGCGTCAAAGGCGCGAGGCTACCAAAATACGTTTGCGGCGCTCTCGCACGCGCTGCTGACGGACTATTCGCTCCTCACTTCGGAACAGCGGAAGAATGAGATTTACACGAATCTGGTGAATCCGATGACCGGATACTCGGGCGCGGATGCCGGAAAGAATATTGCTCCGGGCTCAATGCGGGTATTCAGCACCGGAACCTCCGGGATTGACCCGGAGGCGCAGATGTGCGCGGTTGTGGTAAACGGCGACTACACGCTGACCGGCTCGGGCGACGACGCCTATGAGACTTACCACTCGGAGAGCCTGCCGCTGCATCTGGTGATCGCGTCCGGCAATGTCACGGTGGACTGCAATTACCGCGGCATCATTATTGCGGGCGGTGATGTGACGTTCACAAACAGGGGGATTATGGTTTCGGCGGACAGCAATCTGGCACAGCAGGCGCTCAAGATCCCGGATGCAAGCGGAATCACTCCGGTGGAGTATCTCGTAAACGGGAAAAATTATCTGTCGGACACGAGCGGAACCGGAGGCAATACTTACGGACAGATTAACTATGCGGATTATGTGACCTATCACAATTGGGTGAAACAGTAACGGGGGGATTGCTTTGAAAAAGAATGCAGGCTTTTCTCTAATTGAATTAATTGTGACGATCGCGATTATGGCGATTCTCAGTGCGGGTGTCGTGACAGTCGTGCTCTCGAGATCCAGCTGGGAAATAAAAAAGGCGTCGAAGGAGATCAGCGCAGCGCTGTCTGAGACGCGGGTGCAGTCGCTCTCGCGCGCAAATGCGTGGATGGAAATCAGATACGACGGCAATAAGGGCTATGTGATCTCGACCTCCTACTGCGGCGATGTGACGCTCGGGAAAAAATGCGATATCACCTACGAGGCGCGGGGGGCAGGCGCTGCCCAGAAAATCGACGGTTCACACCCGTTTATTTTAAGCTATGCGCGGGCGAGCGGAGTATTTCTTCCGATGATCGGTTCCGTCTCGACGAGTACGGCGGACGACGGTTCCAGACTCGCCAGTTACAATTACCTTCCGGGCGATGTCTACTGTGAAAAGATCACGGTCTCGGCGGGAGGCAATGGGTACGAGCTGACGCTTTACCCGGAGACCGGAAAGCATGAACTGAACAAGAAATGAGATGAGGACTGATGACGGTGAAGAGTGAGAGAGCAGGACAAAAACTGAATAACCGGGGATTTACCCTGGTGGAATTATTGGTGGCGATGGCGATTCTCTCCATTGTGGTAGGCGTTGCACTGGGATTTCTTGCGCATGCCATGGGAGCGTTCAACCGCAGCAGCCGCGAGTCCAATCTGCAGAATGAGGCTCAGCTCACGATGACGCGCCTGCAGTCGATGGTTGTGAATGCGAGCCACGGAGTCAGCGTGGTCGATCCGCGCATAAATCCCGATCCTGCGGTGCCGGCTGCGCTGACCGGGACGGATCTCTATGTCTATAACCGCGAGGAGACGGACTCCGGCGTGGGCAGCTACAAGACGGGCGATTATCTGATCACGCACATTTACAGGAATGGCTCCAGGCTCCTGTACAGCTCGATTCGCTACACGCTCGACGCCTCCGGCTCGTCTTCTCTGAGCGCGGAGAGTGCGCCTCTGGTACTCGCCGATTTTGTAGACGGTTTTATTGTGGATTTAAGTCAGTTCACGCAGAGCCGTTCGGTCGGAATCCGCGTGGATTTCAAGAATCAGGAGAAGACCTACACGACGGAGAACACCTTTTTTCTCCGCAACCAGATCTCGAATAATCCGATCGGGGGCGCGGACGATTATTTTAAGACGGACGCTGCGGCAGACAAGTCCAACATCATCACGGCGCTGCGCATCAGCCCGTCCGACACTTACATGTGGCAGGGCAGCTCGCTGGCGAGTCCGTTTTCCGTGACCGCCGTCATAAACGGCGAGGAGCACACGGGAGCGCATGTTGTCTGGAACATCACAGCTCCCGCCGGCGTGAACGCGACGATCAACCGCTCCTCGGGAAATGTGCGCGCAGAGAGCGATGTGACCGGCGATCTGACGGTCGAGGCGACAGCAGTGAACAGCATCAATTCAGCGGGAAATAAGAAGGATGACTATGTCAGCGCTTATGCGACGGTGCATGTGAAGTCCTTTGAGAGTGTCAGCCTGTCGAATCCGGCTCCGCTGTCCGAGGACGACCACAAAATTTATGAGGCAATATTCTCGGTGAACGGCGGCAATCTGCAGAAAGAGAAAGATATGGGGAGCGTTCCGTTTGTCGATGTCGGCAGCACGGTGAGCGCTACCTTTGAGCCGTTGAAGGATTCCAGCGGTCCGTCGGGACTGCGCTGGAAGGTAAAAATCCGCCGTCCGGCGAAATACAAGGATAAGGATTACTCGCTGGTGGTGGGATATAAGCTGAACGGGCAGACCAAGACCTGCAGACTGGACGGCATCCGTTTTACGCCGACGACGATGGAGGAGAACATGGAAGTCGCCACGGTGCGTCTCTGGGATGAGAGCGCGGGTGTGGCTTACACGACGGACAGCTACAGCAGTGTCTCCGCAATGCGGGGGGATAAGAAGGTGCTTCAGCTTCAGGTGCAGTACGGCGGTACGGGTCCGTGGAATATCATTGATCCGAGCGACTGGAGCCTTATGGTTGACAACTCGGATATCTCGGTGACGCCGCGCGGGCAGGGCTATGAGCTCGATCTGAATGTGCGGGATTACACGACAAATGTCGCCGTGTCACTCTCGACCAGCTACACGGATGTCAAAACGGGCGGCGAGGCAGCCGGGCCGGGATTTCAGCTGGCATTTTCACCGGTGCGCATCCGGCTTTCCGGTGTGACCGGAAACTATCAGACAAAATTCCCGGTGACCAGAGGGGGCACACAGCCGCTCTCCTTCGTCATCGACAACCTCGCGGGCGCGCAGGTGTGCCTGCTTGATTCCGGGGATGCAAGCGACCGCAATGCGATGTATGTCGCAGTCAACGGCAAGAATGCGTCCGTGGCTGTTGCAAGAAATCTGATGCAGACGAAGACCTTTTCCTTTGGTGTCCGCACGGCATCAGGGGAGCAGCTGCCGGATACCGTGTGTGTGAAGCTCTCCTTTGTCCCGAATGAGGCGAATGTGTTTGGAGATGCAGGCGGATCGGCAAGCATATTCCT
>CAZWRT010000013.1:0-27037 GCA_964636375.1 uncultured Lachnobacterium sp.
TACTCTTCTCTTCATAGCCTTTGGTAATACTTTTACAAATCATACAACAGATTCCTCGCTTTGTCAAGTTTCCCTAAGCTTCACGCTTCACTCCCCAGACGCACAGCGGAACCCGTTCCTTCGGAACTGTCAGCCTGCCCTTTGCGACCATCTCCTCCATCAGGATTGCAGTAACGTCAATGCGGTGATGATGCTTTGCGATATCGCCGCATTGATCCCGCACCTCGGCCGGCACATACCCCTCCAGGAGTCTGCCGCCTATCTCGGAGATCTTCACCATACCATCCGCGATCTCCTCTGTAACCTCCGAAAGCATTTCGCACAGACGCGCAAACTGCGTTTCCTCAAAGACCGGGAAATTCGCAGACAGCCGCCCATCCCGGCAGATGATAAACTTCTGTTCGATCAGCCACGGAAGTGTGTCATTATTGTTGTCCGCCGCTTTTTCCAGAACCGCATCACACATGGCCTCCACCTTGTCCCCAAAATGCCAGTGATCAAAAATCTGAGCCCCGGCAATCACTCTGTAATTCTCGGCCGAAAACCAGGCGCTCTTTTCCCTGTTCCACGTCTCCATCGTGACCCCGTTAAAGTGGCTTCTGTCATCGTCCAATCCGTATAGCCAGCCATATCCTCCAAGAGGCAGGGCCTTCGCTTTCCCCATTGGTGCTTTGTCATCACTGCGGCTATAGGCCGTCACCATGGCAATGTTCAACAGCTCAAACATCAGCCGGTTGTCATCATATTCACTGCCGGGAAATCCCCCGGCGCGAACCTGCGGCAGCAGCGCCGTAATCTTGGTCCAGACGCTCTCCGCAATCCCTTCAAAGACAGCGGCATTCTTCTTTTCAAACGCTGCCTCATATTCGTCTGTGAGGATGATAATGCCTGTCTGGTATTTCGCCCCCTTCTTCGTGAGAAGTCCCGCGGATTCCAGAATTTCCACCTCTTCCTCCAGATAAGGCATCGCAACGCCCAGCTCCACGGACAGCTCCTGCAGGCTAAGCGGCGCATTGTAGGCCGCCAGCAGGATAGAACCGGGAAGCCTGCGCTCGCAGATCTGTCCATAGTTGTTCACGTCTCCCCAAAAACCCAGCCGGAATGTTCCGGGATTATAGCTTTTTTCTCCAAGTGTTCTCGTCATACCGATCCCTTCTTTCAATAGTTTGCGCGTTTTGAACAGGTGATACTTCACCATCTCCACACTGATCCCCTGTTCCTTTGCAATTTCCGAACAACCCTTGTTTTGAACGTAATAGGCGACGCAGACTTCACGGTGCACTCTGGATAAAAGCGCGAGTTCACGGCGGAGCAGATAAATCTGCTCGTGTTTCTCCTCATTAACGATATACTCCTGTTCCGGCGAAGATTCGTACACGCTAAAATCATCGGCATCATATTCCGTTATGTTTTGGCGCAGAATTTCACGGCGGATAAATTTGCGAAAGGTATTCTCCGCCACCTTCCACGCGAATCCCCAGAATTTATCCTCCTCCTTCAGATTTCCCACGGAGCATAAGATCTCGCACACAATTTCGTTGGACAGATCCTCTGCCTTATCCTTACTGTACAGCCGCGCAAACGCGTAGCCATATATAGCATTCAGGTTCTCAAGAAGAAGCTCGGATGCCTGCGTCTCGGTCATGGTTGTTCTCCTTTGTTTTGAAAGCTTTCACCTGTATAGTATCAGGCGGAACCGACCGGTTAATGTTTTTTACTAAAAATTTTAAAGTTTTTCCATCCCCTCCACAATATCTCTGGCCATCATCGCCCGCATTCCGACACGCTCCGCGGCGGCGTCTCCCGCCAGCCCGTGCCAAAACACCCCCTGGGCTGCCGCCTGCTCCAAAGGCATCCCCTGCGCCAGAAAGCTCCCGATGATCCCGGCGAGCACATCCCCGCTCCCTGCGGCTGCCATGCCGGGATTGCCGGAGAGATTCAGATAACAGGAGCCGTCCGGCAGTGCCGTGACGGTCCGAAAATCCTTGAGCACGCAGATCACGCCGTATTTCCCGGCAAAATCCGACGCCACATCGCACAAATGCTCCTGCAAATATGCCACGCTTTTTCCGGTGAGCCGTGCCATCTCCCCCAGATGCGGGGTGAGGATGGCATTCTCCGGCAGAGAAGAAAGCAGCGCCTCATCTTTCGCCAGCAGGTTCAATGCGTCCGCGTCCAGCACCAGTGGCACCTGCACACAGCGCAGCACGTGAGCCAGGAGCTCCTGCGCCCGCCTGTCCGTGCCGATCCCCGGGCCAATGACCACGGAATCCGCCCAGCCAACCGCCTGCTCTACCTGCGACCCATCGATCCTCTCATCGCAAGTGGTAAGAATTGCCTCCGGCACTGTCGACTGTATCACCGGACGGTTCTCCTCCGCCGTGAGCACACGGACCAGGCCACAGCCGCCGCGATACGCCGCCATTGCGCAGAGACAGGCCGCTCCCGCCATGTTGACCGAGCCAGCAATTACCAGAAGCCTGCCGTAGGTTCCCTTGTTCGAGTGCGCGCGCCGCCCGGGGAGCGCAAGGTCACTTTTTTCCAGTGCCGCCACTCTTGGTTTTGTCCCGAGAAAGCTCTCCCCGGTAATTCCGATCGGGACAATATGGACTGCTCCGCTCTTCTCATTTCCGGGCCATAAAAACTGCCCCAGCTTTCCGAAGGAGAAGGTAATCGTATCGTCCGCGCAGAAGGCCGCCCCCGGCACACTCCCGTTATCTGCAATGAGCCCGGAGCTGATGTCAACGGCCACACGCCACGCGTCGTGCGCATTCGCCTGCTCCAGAACGCCTGCAAGCGCTCCCTCAACCCCTCGCGTCAGCCCTGTCCCGAACACCGCATCCACAATCAGGTCATACGCTCCGTCCCCGGGAAATTCCCGCACCATAGCAATGCCGTATGCCTCACAGATTTTCCTTTGCACACAGTAGGAATCCGTAGATTTTAGCCCCGCCGCCTCCCCGCAGGCGAACACGGTCACCCTGCGCCCGCGCAGTGATAAAAGGCGCGCGATCGCCAGCCCGTCCGCGCCGTTGTTGCCGCTGCCGCAGAGTATCAATGCCTGTTCCCAATGTCTGTTTTCCCTCTGTTCCAGACAAAAAAGCTCCCGGACGAACTCCATCGCCGCCTGTTCCATGAGCACCAGCTCGGGCACATGAAAATGCGAAGATGTGTTTTCGTCGAAGAGCTTCATTTCCTTTCCCGTTACAAGATATTTCAAGAATCGGCACCTCCTTCCGGCTGTGGCTGCTCCTGCTTTTCCTCCTGCTCCTGTTTCTGTTCTTCCTCCTCCGACTCACTCTCATACTTGATATCAAAGAGATCCAGAACGCCCGCGCCGAAAATATCATGCAGATATGCGTAGATCTCACGGTTATTGATATCGCAGTTTTGCTTGCGGATAATGTTCTTCTTCAGATCGACGCGCACCTGATCGATCCACTCCTGAATCTCCTTCGACTCCTCTGCGTTCACGCGGAGCTTTTCGTAGAAATAATCCATGCTAAAGAGCATCAGGCGCTCGTTGGCATCCCGAATCTGAAACGGGATGTCCGCCAGCTCCTCCTCGCACGCTTCGATCTTCTCATTCACCTCGTCAATCATGCGCTTACTCTCCTCGAGTTTTTTGCTCCTCGAGGAGTCACCGTTTTCATCCATGTTCTGGACAATGCCGGACATCAGCTTGTTTTTTAGTTTTTTGCAGTCCTTCAGATCAGTGTTCAGCTTGCCCTGCCGGGCGAGCAGGCGGTTGATCTCCGTCTCGGCCTCCTTGACCTCCTCCGGCTTCCCGTGCACTGCAAACAGACGATGCCACTTCTGATCCAACACCAGCAACGGCACTTTTTTATTTTTCAGTGCCTGTCTGAACGAGTCTTCATTGCTCATGCTTCTCTCCCTGTCCTCTTCTACGCCTCAAGTCTTCTGCGGATCGCCCGGATAAATCCCTCCGAGCTGAGTACCGTCGGATTTTTCATCGATGTGATGAGAGCGAGATCCTTCGTCATCTCCCCCTCCTCGATCGTTCTCACGCAGGCCTGCTCCAGCCGGTCGGCAAAATCGACAAGCTCCGCAAGACCGTCCAGCTCTCCGCGTTTTCTCAATGCACCGCTCCACGCAAAGATCGTCGCGACGGAGTTTGTGGAGGTCTCCTCCCCCTTCAGGTGCTTGTAATAGTGGCGCTGTACGGTTCCGTGCGCAGCCTCGTACTCATAATAGCCCTGCGGAGACACCAGAACGGATGTCATCATCGCCAGCGATCCGAATGCGGAACTGATCATGTCAGACATCACATCGCCGTCATAATTCTTGCAGGCCCAGATAAATCCTCCCTCCGACTTCATCACGCGAGCCACCGCATCGTCGATCAGCGTATAGAAATAGGTAATGCCCGCCGCGTCGAAGGCGCTCTTGTAATCCTTGTCAAAGATCTCCTGAAAGATGTCCTTGAAGGTGTGGTCGTACTTTTTGGAGATTGTGTCCTTTGTCGCGAACCACAAGTCCTGCTTCGTGTCCAGCGCATATTTGAAACAGCTGTGCGCAAAGCTCTCGATCGAGTCATTCCGGTTGTGCTGTCCCTGAATCACTCCCGCGCCGGTAAAATCGTGTATCAGCTCGCGCGTCTCTGTACCGTCCTCCGCAGTGAAGACAATCTCCGCCCTTCCCGGTCCCGGAATCTTTATCTCCGATGCCTTGTAGACATCCCCATAAGCATGTCTGGCAATCGTGATCGGTTTCGCCCAGGTCTTGACGTTCGGCTCAATGCCCTTGACCACGATGGGTGCGCGGAACACGGTTCCGTCCAGCATCGCGCGGATCGTCCCGTTCGGACTCTTCCACATTTCTTTCAAATTGTACTCGCTGACGCGGGCAGCATTCGGGGTAATCGTGGCGCACTTGACAGCCACGCCGTACTTTTTCGTGGCGTTGGCAGAATCAATCGTCACCTGGTCGTCCGTGCGGTTCCGCTCCTCAAGCCCCAGATCATAGTATTCCGTCTTCAGGTCGATAAACGGCAGCAGCAGTTCATCCTTAATCATCTTCCAGAGAATGCGGGTCATCTCATCCCCGTCCATCTCCACCAAAGGGGTCGTCATCCTGATCTTATCCATAAGTTTTCTCCTTTCCGTTAGTGCGGCTATTCACAGCCTCTCCACCCCATGCGCAAAACCAGTCGCATATTTATTTCCACAGGTTTTCCCATCCGATCCGATTCATATTGGATATCGTGTTGCGGATATGCTCTCTTGCACAATGTTCGGCGGCATCCGGATCGTGTGCGCCCAGTGCCTCCGTGATCCGCTTGTGCTCCAGCGCCGACGCCTTCGCGCGGCTCTCATCCTCCAGGCTGACCTTGCGGATGCGCTGCAGGTAATGATGATAGTCCTTTAAGACGCGGGTCAATTCCTTGCTGTCGCAGGCATCGTAGAGGATCTGGTGAAAGCGGTTGTCCTGCTCGACCATCTGGTCGAGATTCCCCTTGGAGCAGTGAAACTCCGTCAAAAAAATCGTCTCCTCCAGCGCGTCAAGCTGCTCCTTTTTGATCTTCTCTGCCGCCCAGCGGGCACACAGCCCCTCAAGCAGTGTGCGGATCTCGTATATCTCCTTTAAATCCTTTAAGGAGACTCCCTCCACAAAGGCTCCCCGGTTCGGGATAATGTGCACCAGACCTTCCAGCTCCAGCTGGCGCAGTGCCTCGCGCACCGGAGTCCGGCTCACGCCCAGCTCATCGCCGATGGCCTTTTCCTTCAGTTCCTCGTGCGCCTCATATTTTCCGTTTAAGATATCCTCGCGGATCGCGTGGAACACTTTGGAGCCCATTGAATATTGTTCCTCTGGCATCTCTTTCACCTACTATTTTACCAATAATTCTCTATAATACAATCCCTAATTCCCGACAAGTGTCCGTAATTTTGACAACCAGCTCCTGATCCGTCATGACTGTGACTCGCCCCTCGTCGTACTGCTCATCCACCCAGTCGCGGACGCGCTGGACGAGCTCGGAGTTTTTGTCTACCCTCTTCTCCTGCGAAAGATGGTAGAAATTGTTGATCCAGTGCGCAATCCCTGCAAGACCCGAGGTGTTGGACACGGAGACAAGCGGCGGGCGGTTTAAAAATTTTCCGGTGTCAAAGATATTGTAAATCTCCTCATTCTTTAAGAGTCCGTCTGCATGGATGCCCGCCCGTGTCACATTGAAGTTGCTCCCCACAAAGGGCGTGCGCTGTGGCTGTATGTAACCCAGCTCCTTCTCGAAGTACTCCGCCAGCTCCGTGATGACCGTCGTGTCCATCCCGTCCAGTGTGCCTTTCAGCTGCGCGTACTCGAACACCATTGCCTCCAATGGAGTGTTGCCCGTGCGCTCCCCGATTCCGAACAGGGAACAGTTCACGCCGCAGGCACCGTAGAGCCACGCGGTCGTCGAGTTGTTGACCGCCTTGTAAAAATCGTTGTGCCCATGCCACTCGATGAGCTCCGACGGGACACCGGCGTGGGTGGTCAGACCGTAGATAATCCCCGGCACACTCCGCGGAATCACCGCTCCCGGGAAATTCACACCAAAGCCCATCGTGTCGCACGCCCTCACCTTGATCGGAATCTTATACTGCTCCATGAGCTTCATCAGCTCGACGCAGAAGGGAATGACAAAACCGTAGATATCCGACCGCGTAATGTCCTCAAGATGGCAGCGCGGGCTGATCCCTGTCTCCAGACACTCCCTGATAATTCCGAGATACTGGTTCATCGCCTCCCTGCGGTTCATCCGCATCTTATAGAAGATATGGTAATCTGAACAGCTCACCAGAATGCCTGTCTCTCTGAGACCGATATCCTTCACAAGCTCAAAATCCTTCTTCGTCGCACGAATCCACGCCGTCACCTCCGGGAACTTGTAGCCCCGCTCCAGACATTTGTACAGTGCATCCCGATCCTTCTTGCTGTACAGAAAGAACTCGCTCTGGCGCACCAGCCCCTTCGGACCGCCCAGCCGATGCAGATAGTCGTAGATCGTCACGATCTGCTCTGTGGTGTAAGGCGCTCTGGACTGCTGTCCGTCGCGGAAGGTCGTATCGGTGATCCAGATCTCCTCCGGCATATTGTGGGGGACGATCCGGTCATTGAAGGCAATCTTGGGAATCTCGTCGTAGGGAAACAGATTGCGGAAGGTGTTGGGCTCCTCCACATCCGCGAGCTGATAAAAATGCTCTTCCAACTGCAGAAGATTCGTCTTTTCGTTCATTACCACTTCTCTCATGCTACTCACTCCTCTATCGAATAATTGTATACAATTATGCTTTAATGTAATTTATTATATTTCCTTGCGCCCACTCTGTCAACAAAAAATTTCTACCTGTGCGGTTGCAATCCAACGACCTGTCTGCATGCCATTTATGGCAATGCAGACGGGGCGTTGGATTAGCAACCCACTCCCAAATGAGCAAAATGCGGATGCGTAAGCAGACGCAGGAGCGCGTAAGCGCGGATTTTGCGAATGTGGGAATTGGTTGGATGCTCCTTTGAGTATCCAACCGCACAGGTGGAAAAAATTTTTCTAAACAGGAACCCCTCGCCCCCTATATCATACAATATACTGTAAAAAAAAATTTTGGGGAGGTCACCTATGAGTGATTTAACTGCTACCAATTGTGGCTGCTCTACTTCTGATAACGGATGCTGCAACATTATCTGGCTCATCCTTCTGCTTTCCTGCGCTTGCGGCGGAAACGGCTCTTTCCTGAGCAACGGCAACGGCTGTGGCGGAAATGATTCCAGCTGCTGGATCATCCTTCTTCTGCTGCTCTGCGGCGGCTGCGGCGGCAACGGCATCTTCTAAGAAAGCGCTGATAAAATCACCGCTTCCTGAATATTGCGGATGCAATGACAATGGCGGACAGCTTCGGCTGTCCGTCGTCTTTTTAATGTTTATCATTAAAAATCGGTGGTCCCGGACGTCCCACCGATTTTATTTTAACAGAAGACAAAGACCTTACCTTCGTTAGTCATGTTGTCCCTGACCGACAGCAGCTCCACGCTCTTTCGCTCTCTGCTCCATGCGCTTAATCGCCTCTAAGACCTCGCAGCTCTCCGGCACGGCGCGCCTTTTGATGCACTCCTCATCAACCTCATACACGCTGTTTCCTTCAATGATCAGCTTTCCCACATTCCATGCTCCTTTTTTCTTTAGATTATGCATATTTCGAGAAAAATCCCCATAATATGTAAAAAAATATATAAGGTTTCTCATGGAAGAAAAGAATACCGTCAACACATATGACGAAATGATTGGGACAAGGGATGTACAGATTTTGAAGTCCATTGTTCCGTTTCTGGACTATTCTTCGAGGCGCTCGGCGGCAATGCTGATCCAGTGTCTGGAATTTGTGCAGGCGAGACAGGTTTTTTCCACCAGGGAGAGCTCCATGGCGGCCTGTGCAATTCCCGAGACTCCCGACCGGCGCAGCGCCGTCTTGAGCGCGGTCCGGCAGTTCTGCACGCCTAAGGAGCAGGAAACCATCGACACCATTTTAAATCTGTTCTGTGTCATGGAAAATTATGACAGCATCGCAGGTCTTGCGCCGCTCAAATAATGCGTCGCCTGACACAATAGGGAGGAGAATCTATGGACACATCCATCTTGAACCACCCGGCCTTTACGGGAATGAGCCCGGAAAAGCTGCAGTTTCTCATGTCGTTTTTGCAGAAAGACAAACCTGCCAATATGCGGGACGTAGTGCCCTTTCTCATGTCAAACATGAATCTGGCAAAGCAGCAGAATCTGGATTTTACGAAGCCGGAGGTGCAGATGATCTGCGAACTGCTGTGCAAGGATCTGCCACCGGCAGAGCAGGAACGCATGCGAAAAGTCATGGCGCTCATGCAGGGAATGGGACCGGGCCAGAAGTAAGAAACGGTTTTGTCAATAAAAACAGAACGCCGGAGTCAAATGTTCGTTTTACAACGGACGTTGGCTCCGGCATTATTTATGGAAAAAAGCAGCCCCGACTTGTTATGCCGTCTGCATATTTCAATGCTCCAGCATGTTTTCAATAAAAATCCCGTATCCCCTTGTGGCATCCTGCACCAGCACATGGGTGACAGCGCCGATCAGTTTTCCGTTCTGGATGATGGGGCTGCCGGAGAGTCCCTGGACAATCCCTCCGGTCAGATCAAGCAGATTCGGGTCATCCACACAGAAACGGATGCCCTTGTTTCGGTCCGAGGGCGAGTAGTCGAGCGATTCAATCTGAATGTGGTAGACACTCCCCTCGCCTCCGGCATCCGTAAGAATCACAGCGTCGCCGAGACAGACATCCTGTTTATACCCAACCGCATACAAAGAATCCTCCTCACTGTACTTCTGAAAACAATCCGCATCAAGCGTCCCGTAGATCCCGATATCCGTGTTGTCAATCACCTCACCGATCCGGTGATCCGCCCCGTAATAGACGACGCCCTGAAGTTCTCCCGGCGCTCCGCGCCTTCCCTTCACAATCCCTACAATATCCGACTCGTAAAGATCCCCCTCGCGGACGTGCAGAAGCTTTCCGGTCTTTCCGTCCCCGATCCCGTGGCCCAGAGCGCCAAAATTTCCGGCAGAGTCGTAATAGGTCAGCGTCCCGATCCCCGCCATATCATCCTTGACCCACAGTCCGAGCATGTAGCTGCTTCCGTATTTTTCAACCGGCGTCTGTGCCGCCCGGACCGAGACATCGATCAGCTCATCGCCGCGCCAAAGCGACAAGGTCAGCGGCGCATTCCCGTATTTGTCCACCAGACGGATCAGATTCTCCTTCTCCTGCACACCCTCTCCGTTGACTGCGACAATATAATCCCCGGAAAACACAAGATTTTTGGCCGGTTCCACCCGGCCTCCGCCCACAGTATCGAGTTCGCTGGTCCCGAGCACCAGCACGCCGTCGGTGGCTCCGTAGATACCCACGACATGCCCGGCTGCGAAGAGCTCCCGGCTCTCCACCACCGACACCGACACCTCCTTGACCGGCAGTATTCCAAACAGATAGCAGACAACCTCGTGTTCTCCAACGGTGAGGGAGCGACAGTCCGACTCTCTGTTTCTTTTCTGTATCATTTCATAAGTACTGTCCGCCACATTCGCCATAACCTCTGCTCCGTCATGCAATACCAGACTGACCGGGAGCATCCGGTCGAGCGCGAGCTCCTCCCCCTCTTCCAGATACACATGATCCGGAATGGAAGCCATCATCGAAGTATATGCGAAACAGATGAGCGCACAGGAATAAATCCATATGAGGTTTTTGAATATAAACGAAAAAAATTTGGACATATTATCTCTCCTAATCAATTACAGATAATATGTCCAATAAATTATTTTTTCATGTGCGCCATGGTTCGCATTTCTCTGGCATTATTCCTGACGGCATCCGTAATCTCCACGCCGCCCAGCATACGCGCCAGCTCCTCGACGCTGTCCTCCTCGTCCAGCCGCCGGATTCTCGAGACCGTGGACTGATGCTCCACCGACTTTTCAATCAGGAAATGGCTGTCCGCCATGGACGCGATCTGCGGCAGATGCGTGATGCAGATGATCTGGTGGCTCTTTGCCAGAAGATTCATCTTCTCAGAAACCATCTGCGCCGTCCGCCCGCTGATTCCGCTGTCGATCTCATCAAAAATCAAGGTTGCAATCTCATCGCTCTCCGCCATCACAGTCTTGATTGCAAGCATTATACGGGAGAGCTCACCGCCCGACGCAACCTGTCCCAGCGGTTTCAGCGGTTCTCCGGGGTTGGTAGAGATCAAAAACTCCGCCTCGTCTCTTCCGGTAGAAGTGTAGTCCTCCGTCTGCGTGAATTCCATTGTAAACCCGACATCCAGAAAATTCAGATCACTGAGTGCCTCCCGGATCGCCGCACAAAGAGGCTCACTCTCCTGCCTGCGGATTTTCGACACTTCGTCACACAGAGCGTCCAGCTCGCTTTTTTTCTGTTTTACAGAAATTGAAAGCTGATTTAAGTATTCGTCATAATCGTTTAAAATATTTATTCTCTCTTGTTTCTTATCGCATGATGCAATTATCTCTTCCACCGTGGACCCGTACTTTGATTTCAGATGGTTGATGAGATCCAGCCGTTTTCTGGTCTCGTAAAAAATCTCCTCATCAAACTCCTCTGCCGACAGATAGGCAGCCGCCTCATGATTGAAATCAGAAAGTAAGCTGTCAATTTCCAAAAGCTGCTGTTCCAGCTCTGCCGCCTTCGGATCATAATCCGAGACGGATGCCAGCTCCCGAACCGCCCTGCCGATCCGGTCGGATGCACTCTCCCCGCCGCTTCCGGTAGCGGAATAGGCAGCTTCCACCGCATCCATAATCTTTTTTCCGTTTGAGAATCTGCGGAACATCTGCTCCAGCTCTTCATCCTCCCCCGGATGCAGGTTCGCGTCAGCAATCTCCTTGACCTCATACTCCAAAAACGAAAGCTCTCTGCGCCTCGCCTCCTGATCCAGATTGGCGTGTTCCCACTCCTCCATAAGCTTTCGGTATTCCTGGCAGCATAAGGACATTTGTTTCGGCTTCTCTCCCAGCTGTTCTCTCGCATAATTGTCCAGAATCTCCAGATGCTTTTTCCTGTAGAGCAGGGACTGGTGCTCGTGCTGTCCATGAATGTCGATGAGAAGTGCCGCGACAGCCTTCAGCTTTGATGCAGAGACGGCCTCACCATTGATTCTGGCCACCGCTCTTCCAGAAGTTATTTTACGATTTAATATTATAGTCGAGTCCTCGACCTCAATATCCATCTGCCGTAAAGCCTCCAGCGTATCCGGATCGTCCACATCAAAGATGAGCTCCACAAATGCGGAGTCCCCGTTGTCCCTGAGCAGTCCCTTTGAGACCTTCTCTCCGAGCGCCAGATTGATGGAGCCGATGATGATGGACTTTCCCGCTCCGGTCTCTCCGGTGAGGATATTGAGTCCTCCGGTAAATTCCACCTCCGCCTCGTCGATGAGCGCAAGGTTTTTCACATGTAAATTGTGCAGCATTTTCTCCACTCCTGTTATATTTCTATCAGTTTGCGCAGCCTGCGCATAATATCCACCGCATCCTCCCCGGTGCGCACCACACACATCAGGGTATCATCCCCTGCGATCGAACCGATGATCTCGCGTATTTTCATCGCGTCCACTGCGGCTCCCACTGCCGGAGCCATGCCCGAGACGGTGTGAATCACCAGAATATTTCCTGCGGCATCCATGCTCACAAAGCCCTCGCGCAGGACTCTCGCATACTTATCCGCCATGCCCTGGTCCCGCTGCGTGGAGTGCGCATATTTCTGTCTGCCGTCCGCCCCAACCACCTTTGTAAGCTTCAGCTCCCGGATATCCCTCGAGACCGTGGCCTGCGTCACCTGAAAGCCCGCTTTGGTCAGGTAGGAGGACAGCTCTTCCTGTGTCTCGATATCGTATTCCTGAATCAGCTCCAGGATTTTCCCCTGTCTTTTTGCCTTCATAAATCCCCCTTTGCGCGCATTTTCTTGCTGAGAATCTCCAGAAAGCTCCGGTTACTCAGCTTGCAGATTTTCACGATACTGGCAGCTCTCTTAATTTCGACCCGCTCTCCCGCTGTCAGGTACAATCCCAGATCCCCGTCAAAGCTGACGCCCGCGCGCTGTGCCCTCTGATAACCGCGGCTGCGCATCTCGATCTCCACCACATCCTCGCCGCCGAGGACAATGCTCTGGGAATTCAGGTTGTGCGCGTTGATCGGAGTCAGAACAAACATCCGGGAACGCGGGTCCATAATCGGACCGCCCGCCGACATGCTGTAGCCGGTAGAACCAGTCGGGGTCGCCATGACCAAGCCGTCCGCGTGGTAGGTGGTCAGGAACTCACCGTTTACATAAACCATGAGCTCAAGCATCGAGAGATCTCCGGACCAGTGAATCGCAATGTCGTTTAATGCAAGCCTCGTCGGATCGCCTATGCTCTTGCCGCCGCAGAGCATGATGCGTTCCTCCGTGATGTATTCGTCCGCCATCAGCTTATCAATTGCAGAAAAAACCGTCGTCTCCTCCAGCTCGCACAGATAACCGAGCCGTCCCAGATTCACGCCGATCAGTGGAATCTGCATGGATTGCACCTTTGTGGCAGCACGGATCAGCGTCCCGTCACCGCCCAATACCAGAATGCACTCGGTGTCCTCCGGTATGCTCTCAAGTGCAAAGTCGCACACCACACCCTCCTCTGCACAGCTCACACAGATTTCCGCTGTACCGCCGCGCTCACCGATATAGCGCACGATCTGCTCCGAGAGCGCAAGGCTTTTGTCCTTATATGCATTTGTAATCAACATAAATTTGCGCATTCCTAATCCAATTCGGCGTGTGCGGCGTCCACGACCGCCTGCACATCCATGCGTCCCTCCTCGGCGCAGTTCTCACATTTTTCCAGATCGACCAGATACTCAATATTGCCCTCCGGCCCCTTGATCGGGGAGTATTCAAGCGCATGTACGAAAAAGCCGTTTGAGACGGCAAACTCCAGCACGCGCGCAATCACCTCCTCATGGACGGCTTTGTCGCGCACGACGCCCTTTTTCCCGACCTTTTCACGCCCCGCCTCAAACTGTGGTTTGATGAGGCAGACCATGCGCCCCCTGTCCTTTAACAGCGCACGCGCAGGCAAAAGCACCTTCGTGAGGGAGATGAAGGAGACATCCACCGACGCAAAATCCAGTTCCTCCTCTATCATCTCCGGCGTGACATAGCGGATATTCGTCTTTTCCATACAGATCACGCGCTCGTCCGTCCGCAGCTTCCACGCAAACTGCCCGTAGCCGACATCCACCGCATAAACCTTCGCCGCCCCGTTCTGCAGCATGCAGTCGGTAAATCCCCCTGTGGAGGCTCCGATGTCCATGCACACCTTCCCTCTTAAGTCAAGATCGAAGTGCGCCAGCGCCTTCTCCAGCTTCAAACCGCCGCGGCTGACGAACTTTAGCGTATTTCCCCGAATTTCAATCCGGCAGTCGTCCGCAAACTGAGCGCCCGCCTTGTCCTCCCGATTGTCATTGACAAAGACATTGCCCTCCATAATCATGGTCTTTGCCTTTTCCCGCGAGGGGGCGAGTCCGCGGCTCACCAGCAGCACATCCAGTCGTTCCTTCATCCTTCTTCCTCTCGCCCCATATCAAGCGTCGCACAAATGCGCGACACAATAGAGTATGCATCAATTCTTAAAACTTCTTTTAACTTTTCAACACTCCCATGTTCCACAAACTGATCCGGCAGGGCGACCGCCATATGGCAGTTTTTTATCTGTTCGCGCGCAAGAAAAGCCGCCACATGCTCTCCCATTCCGCCGCCCGAGACGTTCTCCTCCATCGTCACGATCAGCCGGTGGTTCTGCGCCAGCCTGCGGATACACGCCTCATCGAGCGGAGCTGCAAATCGCGCGTTCACAAGCGAGACCTGATGCCCCTCTTCCTTTAAGCGGGCGCGCACCTGCTCCGCAGTCTGCACCATGCTCCCCAGCGCAAAAAGAGCAATTTCGGACTCTTCATAGATCATCTCGGCACTTCCCGCCTCGATGGGGCTGCGGAAGTCCTTCAGCCCGTCGTACGCCTCACCCTTCGGATAGCGCACTGCAACCGGCGCGCCGAAGCCTATGGCAAATTTGATCATGTCCGACAGCTCCCACTTATTCTTTGGCGCCATCACCGTCATCCCCGGAATCGAAGTCAGGTAAGACAGGTCAAAAATCCCCTGATGCGTGGCTCCGTCGCCGCCCACGATCCCCGCGCGGTCGATGAGGAACACCACCGGTAATTGCTGTAAACACACGTCGTGCAGAATCTGATCATAGGCGCGCTGTAAAAAGGAGGAGTAGACTGCAAACACCGGGATCAGCCCCGCCTTCGCAAGTCCTGACGCAAAGGTCACCGCGTGTCCCTCCGCGATCCCCACGTCAAAAAAACGCTCCGGAAAACGACGGGCAAAGCCGGCAATCCCGGTCCCGTCTGCCATAGCCGCGGTGATTGCCACGACCTTCGGCTCCCGCTCCCCCATTTTCTTCATCACCGTGGAGACTACGTCCGTGTAATTCGCTTTGGTTTGTTTTTTCAGCGGAAGCCCCGTCTCCACATCGAAGGGTCCCGTCCCGTGAAAACGTGCCGGATGACGCTCCGCCGGCAGATATCCGTTTCCCTTCTTTGTGAGGACGTGCACAATCACCGGCCCGCGGACACGCTTTGCCTCGGCGAACGCCTTTGTCATGCTTCGTATATTTGTCCCGTCCACCGGTCCAATATAGAGAATCCCCATCTGCTCAAAAAACATCCCCGGCACAAAAAGCTGCTTAATTCCGCTCTTTGCCTTGCGAATCCGGTTTACCATGCGCTCGCCGTAAACCGGGATTTTACTCAGGGAATTGACAACGCCGTCCTTGAAATCCATGTATGCGTCCGCCGTGCGCAGACTGCTCAGATAGCGGTTCATGCCCCCCACATTCTCGGAGATGGACATATTGTTGTCATTTAAGACGATAATAAAGTTGGTTTTCATCCGCGATGCGTTGTTGAGCGCCTCAAACGCCAGCCCACCGGTCAGCGCGCCGTCACCGATCACCGAAACCACATAGTAGTGCCCTCCCGTCAGCTCCCGCGCCTGCGCAAACCCAAGCCCCGCCGAGACAGAGGTGGAGCTGTGCCCGGTGTCAAAACTGTCCGAATCACTCTCCTCCCCCTTCGGGAAACCGCTCATGCCTCCGTACTGCCTCAGATTCTCAAAGCCGTCCCGCCGCCCGGTCAAAAGCTTGTGCGTGTAGCACTGATGCCCCACATCCCAGATGATTTTGTCCTCCGGCAGCGTGAACGCCAGGTGCAGCGCCATGGTCAGCTCCACCACCCCGAGATTGGAGGCGAGATGCCCGCCGGTTTTCGCGATATTCTCAATCAAAAATGTCCGTATCTCGTCCGCGAGCGCTTTCAGCTCCCTCTCGTCCAATTGTTTGATATCATTTTCTCTCTGTATTAGATCTAACACCATCGCCCTATTTTTCCCTGTCTATCAGATAGCGGAAAAGCTCCCGCATAAAACGGCAATCCCCGTCGCATGTCTCCAGAATACGGATCGCCTCCTCGGAGGTCCGCTGCACTTCAAGCTTTGCCTGCCCCATGCCGTATACCGCCACATAGGTCGCCTTGTGGTTTTTCTCATCACTCCCGATCGGCTTGCCCAGCACCTCAAGCGTGCTCGTCACGTCCAGAATATCATCCCTGATCTGGAACGCCATGCCGAGTAAGCCGCCGATCTCCCACATTTTCCCGACCGCCTCCTCGTCGGCATCAGCGAGAATCGCGCCGATCATGAGCGCCGCCTGAATCAGCGCGCTCGTTTTATTCCTATAGATATAAGAGAGCTTCTCCCGGCTCATCGCCTCTGCCCCTGCATTTTCGCTCTCCACATCCACGACCTGGCCGCCGACCATGCCCCGATATCCGGCGTTGGATGAGAGCACCGCAAACGCCCGTGCCATGTTCTTTTCGCATGCGCCGTTTGCCAGTGCATCGTTCACCATCGCTTCTGCAAGGAGCTCGTAAGCATAGTTGAGCAACGCATCTCCCGCCAAAAGCCCCATCGCCTCTCCATATACGGCATGCGTGGTCTTCTTGCCCCGGCGGTACTCGTCGTTGTCCAGCGAGGGCAGATCGTCGTGCACCAGCGAATAGGTGTGGATGAACTCAACTGCCGCCATAAAGGGATAAACACGGTCTCCCCGCCCTCCGAACAACTCATAGGCTGCCTCCATCAGCATCGGACGCAGCCGCTTGCCCCCCGCCCTGACACTGTAATTCATAGCCGAGAGAATCGTCCGGGCATAACCCTCTTCGGTCGGAAGATACCCCTCGATAATTTTGTCAATATGCGCCGCACGCGCCGCCAACTCCTCTGCAATCCCCATCAGAATTCCTCCAGACTTCCGTCCTCCGCCATCACCAGCATCGCCTTCTCAAAGTCGTCCAGCATGCGGTTCGCGGCATTCAGCTCCTCAAGCCCCCTGCGATACATCGCAAAAGACTGCTCCAGCGTCACATCCGGCTCCTCCATGTGATCTAAAATCTCCTCGATCGCCGCAAAGCGTTCCTCAAGCCCCGGCTCACTCTCCTTAGGCTTGCTGTTTTCCATCTCTTTTCCCATATCTGCCTGTCACCTCACCCTTTCATCTGCGTTTCCAGGGACTCATGCCCGGTCACTGCACGGATCTCAGCTTCAAGCCGCCCGTCCATCAAATCAACCTGCAGGGTGTCACCCTCACGCACCTGATGCACCGAGGCGACCGACCTGCCCTCCACGGACACATAGGCATAGCCCGCGCCCAGCCTGCGCACTGGAGAGCATGCCTCCATGCGCCCGGCAAGGAGCGCCAAACTGTGCTTTTTGTCCCTGAGAATCTCCTGCATGCGCGCACCTAGCTGTTCCCCGTAATCTACTGCCCTGCGACGGTTCTCGTTCAGACGGCTCGCCGGGCTTAGATAGCGCAGCCGCATCGCCTGCCGGTCCAATACCGCACGCGCCTGGTCCAACTGACGCCTTGCACAGACATCCAGCCTCCTGTGCAATTCCCTAAGCTCTCCAAGCGTCTGCGCATAGTCAAACACTGCCAGCTCCGCCGCCGCAGAGGGCGTCGGAGCGCGCAGATCGGCCACGAAATCCGCAATCGTCCAGTCCGTCTGATGCCCCACCGCAGAGATGACGGGAACCGTACAGTCGAAGATGGCGCGCGCCACTATCTCCTCGTTGAACGCCCATAAATCCTCGATCGAGCCGCCGCCGCGCCCCACAATCATCACATCCACGTCAAGCCGCTCCAGCGCGCGGATTCCGTTCACGATAGAGAGCGCCGCCCCCTCCCCCTGCACCAGAGCCGGGTAGAGGATCAATTGCACATAGGGGTTCCTGCGCGCCGAGATATTGCGGATATCCTGAACCGCCGCCCCGGTAGGAGCCGTTACAATGCCGATGCGCCGCGCGAATCTGGGGATGGGCTGCTTGTACTCGTCCGCAAACATCCCCATCTCCTCGAGTTCCCTTTTCAATGCCTCGAACTTTAAATACAGACTGCCCGCACCGTCCAGCTCAATCTCTTTGGCGTAGAGCTGGTAGCGCCCATCGCGCTCATAGACCTCGATGGAGCCGGTTACAACGACTTTGTCCCCCTCCTTCATCGGAAAGGATAGCCCTCCGCGGTTCCCCGCAAACATAATCGCGCCGATGGTTCCGCCGGAATCCTTAAGCGTGAAGTAGATGTGTCCGCTGGTGTGATACTTGCAGTTGGACACCTCCCCCTTAACGCTGATTCTGTGCAGAAAAAAATCCTGCGCAAACATGTTCTTGATATAATTATTTACCTGTCCTACTGAATAAATATTCTTTGTCATGCGAGTTTTGCCAGAACGCCGTTCACAAAGGATGCCGAGGAATCTGTCCCGTACTTTTTCGCCAGCTCCACCGCCTCGTTGATTGAGACTGCCACCGGAATGTCCTCCTCCTTTTGCATCTCATACACCGCCAGCCGGATGATCGCCAGATCTACCTTGCCCATGCGGCTGGTCTTCCAGCCCTCCGACACCCGATTGATTTTCTCGTCCAGCTCCGCCACGCATTCGAACACTCCCCTGCACTTTGCCGTGAGATACTCGAAGTCCTTCGCGCTCAGATTCTCGTTCTCCTCCCGATAAAGCTGCATCTGCTCCTCGAGCTCCTGCGCTTCATGAAACTCAATGCGGAAAAGCATCTTAAAGATATGATCCCGTAACTCCCGTCGTGTCATCTTTCTACCATCTTTCTCTTTCATACAATAAAGGACATCTAACCTTAGATGTCCTCTATTATACAACATTAATGAATAATTATAAAGTACAAATTAGATTACTGTGCAGTACAGGTCTGCGCATTTACTGCGCTGACCGTAAGAAAACATAACGTGTGCCGTGCATCAAGCCAATCACGAAGTGATTTTTTCATGGCTTGAGGCCCGTAACTATGAAGGTACTGAATAGTTACCAAATTAGCTATTGGCCTGCATATCGACGCTGGCAATGCGAACATTTACCACCGCAACGGTAAGCCCGGTCATATTCTCAATCGCCGACTTCACCTTCTCCTGCACCTTTAAGGAAACCTCCGGGATGGAAAAGCCGTAGGCAATATTGATGGCCACATCCACTTTCACCTCGTTCTCAAGCACCTCGACCATGATTCCCTTCGACAGGTTCTTCATACCGAGCCTGCTGACAATCTCATTGGTAATGTTGCCCGCCATGGAACTGACTCCCTCAATCTCTGTCGCAGCCAGTCCCGCGATGATCGCAACCACCTCGTCCGCCACGCGGACTTCGCCTACCTCATCGGTCTTTATCTTGAATGTTTTCCTGCTCTCAGCCATTCCTAAGCCTCCTAAATTTTTTATAGAATTCTATTTATACCACCTGTCCCTTGGAGACAAACACCTGAAACGACTCGTTTCCGGTCAGGGACTTGCCTTCGGTGATCGTCACGTCCTTGTCCGTGATTACGTAGTCCACATTCGCCCCTGCTTCGACGACCGTGTCCTGCATGAGCACGCAGTTTCTCACCAGGGCGCCCTTGCCGACCTTGACACCACGGAAAAGGATACTGTTCTCGACTGTCCCCTCGATCACGCAACCGTCAGCTACCATGACGTTCTTCGCCTTGGAGTCGTTGATATAGCGGGTCGGATTGTCATCGCGGATCTTCGTGTAGATCTGATTTCCGGAGAACAATGCGTCCAGATTTTCCTCATCCAGCAGGCGCATATTCTCCTCAAAGTAGCTCTTCATGTCGTGAATGTGAGCCACATAACCGTCATAGCAGTAGCCGCGGATATCCAGCTGACCGACATGCGGCTCCAGAATGTCGCGGACAAAATAGGTGTATCCGTGCACATAGGCATCGTCGATCAGTTTAATGAGCATTTCGCGCGCGATCACATAGATATTCAGGCTGAAATTCATCTCCCCGTCCTCGCTGGGGTTGACGTAAATCCTGCTGACGCGGTCCCCGTTGAGTCCTAACGAGTAATACAGATCGGTAGAGTTCGTGCTCTGGCGGATCAGCGCCTCCGGGATCGGCTGCTTGCGGTACACCATCGTGACATCCGCGCCGGTCTTTACGTGCGTGTCCAGAAGAGCCTTGAAATCAAAGTTGACCGCGATGTTGGCATCGCACATGATCACGTATTCTTCCGTCTGTTTCTTCAAATATCCCTTAATACTCTCAAGTGCCTCGATACGCCCCGCAAACACCTTCACCTGCCGCTGTGCAAACGGGGGAACGATATTCAGTCCGCCCTTCTTTCTCGTTAAATCCCACTCGCGCCCGTTGCCCAGATGATCGAGCAGAGAGTGATAATTCTTGCGGACAATCACTGAGATATTGTCAATGTTGCTGTGCACCATGCTCGAGAGCAGGAAATCGCACATGCGGTATCTGCTTGCAAACGGGATGGACGCCATCAAACGCTCGGATACCAGATCCGGAACCAGAGAATCGTAGCTGTTCGGGAAGATAATTCCCAATGCCTCTGCCTTTGAATTTAACATATCTCTTCGCCCTCCTTCACATCCTCATATACCATAGCGTTCGGCCCGATTTTTGCGCCTGCGCCGACGGTCACCTCCGAGGCGACTGTCGCCACTTCACCGACGCCCTCGCCCTGCGGCTGTGCGCCGACAACTGCGTTCTCTCCGATGACTGCCTTCTCCGCAATGATGCAGTGCTTCACGACCGCGCCCGCCTTAATGGTGGAGCGACCCATGATGACCGCGTCCTCTACGATAGCGCCCTCTTCTACGGTGACGCCGGAGAAGAGGATGGAGTGCTTAACCGTGCCCTGAATGCTGCATCCGTCCGTGATCATGGAATCCTGCACCAGCGCGTTCTCTCCAATGCGGTGTCCTGTCATACCGCTGTTGCGGCTGTAAATCTTCCACTTCTCGTCAAAAAGGTCGATTCCGCTGTGCTCCGGGTCCATAACCTCCCTATTTGCCTCCCAGAGTGAGGGGATCGTCCCCACATCCTTCCAGTAGCCGTTAAAATGATAGGCATACATCTGCCTGCCGTCGCGCAGCAGGTTCGGGATAATATTGTTGCCGAAATCGTTCTCGGAATTCGGGTCCGCCTCATCCTCGATCAGATACTTGCGCAGAATATCCCAGTTGAAAATATAGATGCCCATGGATGCCAGATTGGACTTCGGGTCCTTCGGCTTTTCCTGAAACTCGACAATCTTGTCATTCTCGTCCGCAACCATCAGTCCGAAGCGGGAAGCCTCCTCCCACGGAACCTCCATGACCGCCACGGAGAACTCCGCGCCCTTTGCCTTGTGAAACTCTAAGAAATCGCTGTAATCCTGCTTGCAGATCTGGTCTCCGGAGAGGATGATCACATACTTGGGATCGTAGCGCTCGATGAACGCGATATTTTGATAAATGGCATTTGCCGTGCCTTTATACCAGTCCGAACCGGATGCCTTCTGGTAAGGCGGAAGGACATGCACGCCCCCGTACAGACGGTCAAGATCCCATGGTTGTCCGTTCCCGATATATTCGTTCAGCACAAAGGGCTGATATTGGGTGAGGATTCCGACCGTATCAATCCCGGAATTCACACAGTTCGACAGTGGAAAGTCGATGATTCTGTACTTGCCGCCGAAAGGAACCGCGGGTTTCGCGAGCTTCTGCGTCAGTGCATAAAGTCTGGAGCCCTGACCACCGGCAAGCAGCATTGCAACTAATTCTTTTGCCATAATTACTAAAACCCCCTTTTATTTTTAAATAATATTGTTCACGTTTTACATATTTGTAATCATATCACAAAATTTTCCATATGCATAGTACCTTTTGTATCTTTTCGTTATTTTATTATTTTCCGCCGCCTAAAATCTCCGCCGTGTTGATAAACTCGTAGGGGGTTTGCTGGTATACATAATAATTGAGCCAGTTTGCATAGAGGATGTTTCCATGGGAGCGCCACTGCAGCAACGGTTTTTTGGCGTCGTCATCGTCCGGATAGTAATTCACCGGCATTTCAATCGGCAGCCCCTTCGCCTTGTCCCTCATATATTCTTTATGCAGAGTCACGCGGTCATATTCCGGATGCCCCATCACAAAAACACGGCTCCCGTCCTGATTAATCACGAGAAAGACCCCCGCTTCCGCGGACTCCGCAAGCATCGTGAGCTCTCCCTGCGCTTCAATGTCCTCCCTGCGCACCTCAGTGTGCCTCGAGTGCGGCGCAAAAAAACGGTCGTCAAAGCCGCGCACAAGCGGAATTTTCCGGTTCATGACCCTGTGCTCGTAGACTCCGAACATCTTTTTTTCAAGCTTATATTTGGGGATGCCGTAGTGATAGTACAGCCCAGCCTGCGCGCCCCAGCACAGATGCAGAGTCGAGGTGACATGCTGCTTGGACCATTCCATAACCTCGCAGATTTCCTCCCAGTAGTCCACTTCCTCGTATTCCATCTGTTCCACCGGTGCTCCTGTGATAATCAGCCCGTCGTAATTCTGTTCCCGGATCTCCGGAAACGTCTGATAGAATTTGTTCAAATGACTCAGGGACGTATGCGTACTCTCATGCGTCCCCATCTTCACAAACGACACCTCCACCTGCAGCGGCGTGTTGGACAGAGACCGCAGAATCTGCAGCTCCGTGTCCTCCTTCAGCGGCATCAGGTTCACGATCGCAATGCGGATCGGACGGATGTCCTGGTGCATGGCACGCTTCTCGTCCATGACAAATATATTTTCCCGCTCTAAAATCTCCTTGCTTGGCAGATCTCTCTGTGTTCGGATTGGCATATTACATCTTTACCTCTTTTCTCTATTGTTATGCAGTCAGACGGCATTCAGAACCTTTCGACAAACTCATCCTCCGTGAGGATCGGTATTCCGAGTTCCTTTGCCTTTCTGTTTTTGGATGAATTGGAGGCGGCATCGTTGTTCACAAGGTAATCCGTCTTCTTTGAGACACTCCCTGTCACCTTGCCTCCCCGGCTCTCGACATAGGAAGTGAACTCGTCACGGTTTTTAAAATGATGCACATCTCCGGTTATGACGAACGTCAGCCCCTCACAGGCTCCGCCTGCACGCTCAATCGGCACATGCTCGACATTCAGCTCCTGCAGCAGGCGCGCAAGCCCTTCTCGATTTTTTTCGTTCTCATACCATGCGAGAATGGAGTTCGAGCGCTCGCCTCCGATCCCCTCGATATCCTCAAAGCCCTCCCCGTTCTGCATGCGCCCCAAAAAGGCGTCAAAGCCAATCGCAGAGACAATCCGTTTCGCCGCGTCCGTCCCGATCAAGGGAATACAGAGCGCAAAAATCAGATTCACGGGATGAACCCCGCGGCTTTTTTCAATCGAGAGGTCCATGTTCGCCACGGATTTCTCACCGAAGCCTTCCTGTTTCTCAATCTCTTCAAAGTGCTCCCGCAGGTGATAAATATCTGCAAATTCCCTAATATAGCCGTCGTTGATAAAGCGCAGCATCGTCCGGGTCGAGAGCCCGTCAATATCCATTCCGCTCCTGCTGACAAAGCGGGCGAATTTCTTGACATTTTTCGCCGTGCATTCCGGATTGGTGCAGTGCAGGGTCTTCGTCCCGCTGTTTTTGCTTATGGCAATCTGCGTGGGCGCATGGCACACCGGGCACTGCGCGGGGATCTCCACCTCCCCTGCGGCGTCCGCTACCGCGATGCACTTCGGGATGATCTTGTTTGCCTTGATGATCGAGAGCGTACAGGTTTTGCCGATGCCCAGCCGCTCGATCTCGCTGAGATTGCAGAGGCTCGCCCGCGTGACGGTCGTCCCCTCGAGCTGCACCGGATCGAACACCGCCACCGGCGAGATCGTCGATACGGCACATGACCATTCAATATGATCAAGCCTCGTGTCCGCAGACTCATCCTTCCATTTGAACGCATAGCCCGCGCGCGTGGCGTGATGCCCGGTCACGCTTCCTGTGGCGGCGTATTCTGTGTCATCGTAACAGATCACAAGACCGTCCACCGGAATGTCCATCTGCCCGCTCTCAACCCGATGCGTCCAGCGCGCAATCGCATCCTCCAGATGCGCCGCGTCCGTCGCCTCGCGGTCCACCACGGTAAATCCCAGCTGCTCGAGGTAATCCATGCGCGCTCCCCACGAGTTCATCTCCTCGTCCGCATGCACAAGAGTGAACGCGTGAAAGCGCACCCGCCGTTCCTTCACCAGCGCAGGATCGTCCAGATTCAGCGTGCCGGACGCCAGATTTCTGGGATTTGCATATTTCTCATCGTCATCCTCAATCGTGTCGTTGATCAGCTCAAAATCCGTGTAGGAAATTGCCGCCTCGCCGCGCACCACAAGATGGCCTTTGTCGGCGATCTCCTGTGGAAAGCCGCTGATCGCGTTTTTCAAAAAAGTGATATTCGTCCCGACCGTCCCGTTTCCCCGGGTCAGAATTTTCGTAAGTCTGCCTCCGTCGTAGGTCAGCACCAGCGTCAGACCGTCCAGCTTCCAGCTGAGCCAGACCGCACGGTCCCCTGCCCACTCCAAAAGCTGCGCGGTTTCCTTCGTCTTTGCCAGAGACAGCGCCGGGAATTCGTGCGCCTCCTTCTCTCCGCCGGAGGCCTCATAGCCCGTGTTTCCCGTTGGGCTGTCCTCCCGCACATAGCCGGTCTCCTCCTCTAACTTCGTCAGCTCGTCGAAGAGCATATCCCACTCGTAGTTACTCATCCGCTCTTCTCTTCCGTTATAGTAGGCATCTGACGCGAGATTTAACTGCTCGGTCAGCTCGTCAATGCGCAAACGCTTCTCTTCCATTCCCGTTCGGCCCCTTCTGTTTTTATATTTTCCGGACAGACGGCACATCAGCCGAGTGTTCGATCATCTTCATTAATTCCCGATACTCTCCGTCCGTCACCTGGCGGTACTGTCCCGCCGGCAGATCGCCCAGCCAGATATTCATAATTCGCACGCGGACAAGCCGTTCCACGCGGTATCCAAACACCTCGCACATGCGCCGGATCTGGCGGTTTAATCCCTGCGTCAGCACGATGCGGAACTGCTTTGCCTGAAGCTTCTCCACTGTGCACTTCCTTGTCGTAGCTTCCAGTTCCTCCAGATAAACGCCCCCCGACATCCCGCGGACAAAATCCGCCGTCACCGGCTTGTTGACCGTAACAATGTACTCCTTTTCATGTCGGTTCACCGAACGCATCATTTTATTCACGATGTCACCCTGATTCGTGAGCAGCAAAAGCCCCTCGGATTCCTTGTCCAGCCTGCCGACCGGATAGACACGCTTCTCATAGTGGATGTAATCGACCACGTTGTTTTTCTCCGCCTTCTGCGTCGTGCACACGATCCCTCTGGGCTTGTGAAACGCGAGGAGAATCTTTTCTTCCTCCGGCGACACCGACCGGCCGTTACACAAAACCTTCTGCCCCGGCATCACCTGGTCCCCGAGTGTTGCGACGCGCCCGTCGATCATCACGGCACCCGCCGCAATCAGCCGGTCCGCCTCCCTGCGGGAACAGACGCCTGCCTCGCTCAGATATTTGTTGATCCTTGTGCCCTCCATCCTCTTCCTTTCCGCGTAATCAAATACGCGGAGACAAACGCCTCCGCTGTATGATTGTAATTGTCCGTATCTCAATTGACCTTTTCGATCAAATCATTTCGTATATATCCGACTCCGCCGCCAAACTCTATCTTAGTCCAGCCGTTCTCCGTGCCAATGGCTTTAAACGTATCTCCTGCTTCTGCACGACCGAGCTGTTCACTGTTCACATTCGCGGATCTGCGGATTCTGGAGTTCGTCAAGACCCTCACCTGATAGGTCGTATCCTGAACCGGAGGATCGGTCTGCTCACCGCCCTGCGGATCTTCACTGCTCTGCGTGTCATCACCGCCCTGCGGATCTTCACTGCCCTGTGTGTCGTCACCGCCCTGTGTATCATCCTCTGGCGGCTCCGTCGTCGAACCGGCATTGATGCTGCTCTGCCAGTTGGTCATAACGACTCTCAGCGTCCCCCCGATCAGATTAGCCAGCTTCTCGTCTCCCGCCACTGCCGCATCATAGCGGCTCTGCACATCCTGCTGAAGCGCTTCTACTACCTCGCTCTTGTCATAGGCAAGAATTTTTGAGTAGATCCCGGCGTCCAGATCCTGCTCCATAAAATTGAAATTGTAGGTCGTGTAGGCACTGTTGACATACAGCCTGCCCTCGTCGTCCCTCTGTAAGTAGAAGAAGTCCATGCCGGGTGCAGCCGTGTCCACATTGTAAAATTTCAGTTCATAACACGGCGACACAAAATACTCATTTTCATTCAGTTTGAGCGCATAGCACTCCACTTTCCGGTACTCCTCTTTATAGTCCGAAAATACCTCAATATAGCTTTTCTCATTGTCGGACAGCACCGAGTAGGATTCCTCCAGTGCGCGCACATCATTTTCCGTGTACGCACGGTAGACCTTCGCAATCAGCGCGGTCACTTCCGCATCGCTCGTCTTTTCAACCTTGCCCTCCAGCTCGGGCAATTTCTGCGAGTCTCCCTGGCTCTCACTCTCGTTCTGCGTATTCTTCGGCTCCGTACTGTCCGGTTTTTCCGACGGCTCGACGGGGCCTGCACATTTGACGAGCACCAGCACCAGCAGAAGAAACAGCACTGCCGCTCCAATATAGCGTTTATAATCTATAGAAAATTTTTTAATCGGTTTTACCCTCATGATATCCTCCGTACTTGAAAAAAGCATCTGCACGGAAAATCACATTGCGATACAGATGCATACAATATAGGGTTTCCTATGTGATACCCCTAGGAGTACCACAGCCCGCATAGCGGGTCCCTCCTTATCTGGGTAATAAGGCATCTAAGCGATATCCCTTCGGGATACCGCAGCCCGCATAGCGGGTCCCTCCTTATCTGGGTAATAAGGAATCCTCCCGCATAGCGGGTCCCTCCTTATCTGGGTAATAAGGAATCCTCCCGCATAGCGG
>CAZWRT010000013.1:27137-48564 GCA_964636375.1 uncultured Lachnobacterium sp.
GTCCCTCCTTATTACATAATGCGCCCGGCGGGAATCGAACCCGCATCTCAGGAGTCGGAGTCCTACGTTCTATCCATTATACTACGGCCGCTGACTGTGAATGCTCCTCATGAAAAAGCCTCACACGCATATTAATATACCACACTTCCCGATGCTCGTCAACACCGGAATACTCCTTGATTTTACATAATTTCCTCTCGTGAGTAAAATCCTAGATCATGACCCCTTGGATCAGAATATTGACGAATTTCGGCAAAGTCGTCATCCCAAAACACATCAATAACAACACCAATTTCAATCTTCATATTTAATTCTTTCAAATCGCTTCTTAAAAGAGAGCATGCCTCAATAACTTTGTTTTGATCCTCCGATTTAGGCACAATTATTTTAAAATCAATTCCTGAAGTAACATCGTATAATTCGTCAAAGCTTCGAGGAATTTTGGCATCAGCAAAGTATTCACTATTTAAAACACCACATTGATCCTCAGCTCTTTTAACAAAAAACACATACTCTATATCCGAGAAACGGTTTTCAACATATGGTCTTAAAAAATCCTCTGCAACCTTTCGGATATACACATACATATAATCGTCGCCTTTAACCGTGTATTCTCCTGACTTATAGACTACGTCTACGTGATATTCCATGGGGTCTTCTACTTCCTCATCATCCTTTCTTATAAAACTACATATAACAACCAAATCTTTATATTTGCGAGAACGAGCTTTTTTCGAAACAAAAATAAACTCCTCGTCATACTTTTCTTCCAGATAGGATTGCGCAATTATTTTTGCTTGTTCCTCATCCCAGTTCCTAAGATCTTCATTCCTACTCTTCTGCTCTTCCGAGGGAATGCAGCAGCCTACGCAACCCAAATAATAGTACTTGCTGCATCCCGACAGCATCATAACCGACGCCAAAACCATCACAGCCCAAATTATTCTTTTCATTTGAGTTACCCTTTCTCTACTTAGTTTTGATCCACCATTTAGGCTCGATTATATCAATATTGCGACCTCCAACTTTAAGATAACCGCCAATTCTAATCCTCATTTCTAATTCTTCCAAATCGCTTCTTAAAAGAGAACATGCCTCAATAACTTTGTTTTGATCCTCCGATTCAGGCACGTTTATTTGAAAATAAATTCCTCCAGTAACGTCGCATAATTCGTCAAAGCTTCGAGGAATCTCGGCATCAGCAAAGTATTCACTATTTAAAACACCACATTGATCCTCAGCTCTTTTAACAAAAAACACATACTCTATATCCGAGAAACGGTTTTCAACATATGGTCTTAAAAAATCCTCTGCAACCTTTCGGATATACACATACATATAATCGTCGCCTTTAACCGTGTATTCTCCTGACTTATAGACTACGTCTACGTGATATTCCATGGGGTCTTCTACTTCCTCATCATCCTTTCTTATAAAACTACATATAACAACCAAATCTTTATATTTGCGAGAACGAGCTTTTTTCGAAACAAAAATAAACTCCTCGTCATACTTTTCTTCCAGATAGGATTGCGCAATTATTTTTGCTTGTTCCTCATCCCAGTTCCTAAGATCTTCATTCCTACTCTTCTGCTCTTCCGAGGGAATGCAGCAGCCTACGCAACCCAAATAATAGTACTTGCTGCACCCCGACAGCATCATAACCGACACCAAAAACATTATAGCCGTAATTATTCTTTTCATTTAAGTTACCCTTTCTCTACATAGCTGTCAAATTGGCAAGTTCCATTTTTTCCTTCTTGATTTTACATGATTTTCTCTCGTGAGTAAGCTACTGTAGCATCGCGTCTTGGGTCAGACGATTGACTAATTTCGGCAAAGTCGTCATTCTGATACACATCAATAACACCACCAATTTCAATCTTTATATTTAATTCTTCCAAATCTCTTCTCAATAGCCCACATGCCTCAGAAACTTTGTTTTGATCCTCCGATTCAGGCACAATTATTTTAAAATATATTTTTGAAGTAAGATCGTATAATTCGTCAAAGCTTCGTGGAATTTTGGCATCAGCATAGTATTCACCATCTATAGCGCCACATTGTTCGTTAGCTCTTCTAACAAAAAACACAAACTCTATATTCGAGAAACGGTTTTCAACATATGGTCTTAAAAAATCCTCTGCAGCCTTTCGGATATACACAAACATATAATCGTCGCCTTTAACCGTGTATACTTTTCGCTCATATGGATCAAAGATGATGTCTACGTGATATTCCATGGGTTCTTCTACTTCCTCATCATCCTTTCTTATAAAACCACATACAACATCCAACTCTTCATGTCGGCGAGAACGAACTTTGTTCGAAACATAAATAAACTCCTCGTCATACTTTTCTTCCAGATAGGATTGTGCAATTGTTTTTGCTTTTTCCTCATCCAAGCTCTCCCGCCCTTTCATAAGATATAAGCCTGCGCAACCTAAATCAAAGGGGTCACAGAACCTCACCAGTATCAAAACCGACACCGACACAAAAACCAAAACCATTATAGCCGCAATTATTCTTTTCATTTGAGTTACCCTTTCTCTACATAGCTGTCAAGCTACTCCTATTGTAATTATACCAAATCCTGGCAAACTAATCAACAAAGCTTCCATTGGCTTTATTTTCCACTATTTCCTTGATCTTTTTTGTTATCTGTTCCTTACTAAATAGAGCGCATAGATCAGTTTCTATACGCTCTGCCGCTGTTAATTATTCTATTGCAATTGTGGCTTCACCAAATCCCTTTTCCATCACCGAGTATAATACCTTTTATGTTTTCGTTTATTTCGCTTTCCGTTAAGCCCTGTTGAATGAGTGGCTGAATTACTTCACGGCTTTCTCTCGTATGAGGAAGTTCCGATGCAAGTCTGTTAGCTTTGTCCTCGTATCCTGCTTTCAGATATAAGAAACACAGGGCTGCACGCATCGTGGCTTTTTGTTTCTCATTGATTGATATAGACAATCCTCTTTCCATCAGGTCAATCGCTTCATCTGTATTGCCCTTTAACGCCAATGTGCCTGCTAACCCAAGAATCATTCCCGGTTTATTTGGATAAATCAGCAATGCATCTCGATAAGTTTTTTCAGCGGAATCATAATCTCCTTTTCTCTGAAAATCATTTGCTTTTTTATGAATGTTATATCGTGTTGCTTCCGCGCGAATCGTATCCATCCCCACTAACAAATCAATACTTGTTTCAAATATGTTTGCCAGTGCCGGTAAAAGCGTAATATCCGGATAAGACTCGCCGCGTTCCCATTTTGAAACGCTTTGTGGTGTAATCCCTAAATACTCTGCAACATCCTCTTGTGTAAGATTTTTTACAATACGGTATTTCTTTAAGTTCTCTGGTAAATATAACATATCGTACCCTCCTGATAATTATTTATAATAATATCATGCGCATTGATAAATATTATAATAAAATCATATCATGAGCATCTGCAAATTCAATAACGCAATAGTTGTCTTAAGTTCAACCGTATCCCTCGCTGTGATTGTTCCATGCCTGTCGGTCTACCTTACCAAAACTTCACAATAAAAAAGACTATAACAAATGATATGCTCCCTTTTAAGTAGACAAGTGAAATAATAAAAATAAGATTTATTATTGCCAACAATACTTTGCAGGAAAAATGTCCCAAGGACAAATAGCCGGCGTCGCCGGAGTGAAACAGGCATCCGTTTACATGTGGATCAAAAACTATGAGTCCATGGGAGAGTCTGCATTTACACAAAAAGGACATAAGCATTATTCAAAAATGTTAAAAATACAGGATAAAGTCAACTACCCAGTTACAAGGCTGGATTTTGAAGTATAATGGTCATGAATTATTCCGAAGCGGCAGAAAAGTTTCAGGTATCCTATCAGCAGGCACGCAGTTATTTTATTAAATATGAATCCAGAGGAATTGAAGCCTTAATAGTCATCTTCAAAAAGTATCCACCCAGGTATCTATCATTTTGTCAAAATATTGGGCTCCTACTGTAGTATACTCGTTTCCGAATTTCCTTACATTTTCTGCTGTGATGTTTAACTCACTCAGTGGAATACTCAAAAAAGGAAGTACTGCCTCGATATCATATCCGTATTTTTCTCTCAGGCATTTGCCTTCAAACGCATATATTATTAAGGGTTCCTCGCCTAATATATTGCAGCTGTTCAGCCAATTATAGATAAATTTTAACGCTTTCGGATCTGGTAACGCTACAAATGTAAGCGCGGAGCTTTTATATAACTCATCCAGAACAGTTAAATCTTCCACAGGAACTATTTTGGTTATCCCCTCAATACTTTTTATTTTGTAAAACCGTCTGATTATACAATTTCTTCTGAAAAGTCCTATCGTTAAAGATACCGCATACACCAGCACACTTATCAACAGTCCTGATTCTAATTTGTCAAATGTACCAAAAACCGGTATCGCAACTAACGGGACACCAATCCACGAAATAACCATGAAGCTTCCGTATATATAATCAAAGATTTTTTCTTTCTTCGTCAAAATGCGCCGCGCATTTAGCTTCATGATCACTTTATTGAAATATCTATCTTTCATAGCTGGTCTCCTGATAATATTTAACAAAATTTCAGTTTGCAAAGCGCCAGAAAGCTGGGTGCCTTTAAATTTTCCCTTATATAAAAATACTTTCGTCATTTTCATTTAAAATTTCAACGATATCATCACCATCAAAGACAATTAGATAGTCATATGGCAGCATAAGTACCTTTAAGAGCGAAGTGCACATATTTAATAATTGGTACGCATAGAGTCTTTAGCGACAGCAATTTCATCATCAAATCTGATTGATTCACCGTCCGACAAGATTATTTAATAGAGCACCTATAAATGATCCTATAAAACCAAAAATCAACATAATAACCACCGTCATAGCTTTTTTTGATTGATGAAGTCTCTTTTTGAATTGTATTCAAAACAGGCTCTTACTCCCCCCGCTCAACATGCTCCGTTCTCTTTTGCATGTATGCCTGCACCTGCGCGCGCATCCACGCAAACTGCTCCCTCGTTTTGGCAAAATCGCTCTCAAAATGCAGCAGCTTGTCCAAATAGCCCTGCTCACTCACGATGCGGACACTGACCGGATACACAAGCTCATACACAAGCGAAATATGCCCCGCCACATAATCGACCGGCGTCTTTTTTAGGCTGCGCAGCGTTGCATGCTCCTCCGAAAAGCTTCGAAGCACCGCCTCGCTGACCTCACTGTTTTTTAACGCCTGTGTCGTCGTGTTGTAGATCGCCGTGAGCGGCACGTCCACGTTGACGCGCATAATATCAATTTTGTCGGCATCTCTTAAAATATGACAATACATCCGCGCCCGCTCGTCCATGTCCTCCGCGATGCGGTAAAGACTGTGACTGCGGACTGCCGTCTCGATGAGCGCAAGCGCTTCCTGCGGCGTGTCATCCGGAAGGTAATTCGCGATCTTTCCGTCCCGAAACAAAATATCCGCGCCAAACTGCGCATGGTCGATGGACTGTTCATCCGCAAACGTTCCATAACACCGAAGCTGTTCAAATCGTCCGACATCATGTAAAAGCCCAATCGTCCACGCTAGGTCAAGCGCCTGTCCGCTTAAACCGATCGACCTGCCGATCTGCTCACAGAGCGCCGCCACGCGATAGGTGTGATCGACCTTCAGCCTGATTTTTTCATCCGTCCTGTCATAGTCCGCAGTATATGCATCAAACGCCGCCAGTGCTCGTTTTCTATCCACTACAAATGAAACCTGTTCCATTGCCGCCTCCACGGATTTTTCATGCGAACCTTACATACCTTCATCGATCCACGGTGTATCCCATTGATACTCCTCCATGATGACATGTCCGTCCCGGAACGCAACACCGTCCTCTTCCAGTAATGCGATCTGACGGTTTTCCCCGCCAAACGCAAACGCGCGTGACACCCTGCCGTCCTTCGTCACCACACGGTAACAGGGAATGCCATCGGGATCGGGATTTGCATGCAATGCATAGCCGACGACACGCGCCCATCGTTTGTTTCCCGCAAGCGCCGCCACCTGTCCGTAGGTTGCCACTTTGCCGCGCGGAATCTGGCGCACCACATCGTAGATCAATTCAAATGTATTTTTATTTTGCTCCATCGCGCGATCCTCTTACGGCTGTCCTGTCAAAAAACCGCCTCTTGACATTATTATGCCCCTTTCTGCAGGAACCGTCAGTCGTCGTGAGCTCCATGCAGTGCCGCGAGCACCTGGGCAAGCTCCGCCATTGCAATTTGTCCCGGCGCGCTCGCCTTTGCCCCCGCCCCGAAGGTCACACAGGAGCCGGTGAACTCTCCCGCCACTCTGGAGAGCATCCCCATCCTGCCCATCGACATTGTGATGAGAGGTCGATTTGGATGTGCCTCGTGAAAGGCATGGGTCTCCTCCATGAGGTCAAATACATCCTGCATCCGCTGCGGCATCAGCGCAAGCTTCACCACATCCGCCGCGCCCGCCTGCATCTCTTCGAGCAGGGAACGAATCTCTGCACGCGCAGGCGTCTCCTGAAAATTGTGATGTGAAGCGATCACATGCGCCCCCATATTCTGAAGCCTTGTAATCTCCTGCTCCACATGTTTCCGTTCAAAATATTCCACGTCGATAAAATCCGCCGCCCTGCTCTCTGCCGCCGTCTCATGAAGGATTTGAAGCGTCTCTCCGGGAAGCTCCAGAAGACCGCCCTGTGCCCTGGTGCGAATGGTAAAGACAAGAATCGTATCATTCACCAGCGGTTTTAGCTCCAAAAGCACCTCCCGCACCGCGTCAGGCTCCTTTGCCTGCGCAAAAGCGTCCGCCCTCCACTCGATCATATCCGCCTTCGCCGCGAGCAGCCTCTTCGCCTCCGCAAGAATCTCCGCCTTTTCTTCTGCCATCACCGGCACGCATACCAGCGGTTTGCCCGCTCCCAGCACTCTTCCCTTCACCGTTAACTGTTGATCCATTTTCATCCTCTCCCGCTTTTTTTCTTCTCTTTGTGCATCACACATTATGATTTTTCCGCAAAAGTCCTCTCCTCCTGCAGCGGCACAGACCTCGCATCCATATTCTCGATGTAGATATAGGTCCTGCCCTCCAGAAAGAGGATCAGCTCATCGATTTTCTCCTCCGTCCCCTGCACCTCCATCTCCACCGAACCGTCGCAGAGGTTGCGCACCCAGCCCGTGAGACCTAGCTGACGCGCCTTATTGACCGAATAATAGCGGAAACCAACACCCTGTACCCGCCCGTAAAAAAGGATATGTTTTCTTATCATGACAAAATCCCGCTCCCTGCGGCAAAGCTCCCGCGCTAATTTTCATTACTAGAATCCGGCAGACGAACGATCGTCATATCGTGCCCTGTCGCGGGAATAAATTTTTCCACCAGATCCCTCGTTGCAAACTTGATACTGGAGGTGTTAATGCATGGATGGCACGCGATCTCCTCCCCGCGCAGCACCTCCTCATCCACGCAGAGCCGCACCCGCTTCTCCTTGTCGTTCATCAGCCCCATGACGCTGACCGAGCCCGGCGTGATATCTAAAAACTCCTCCATATACCGCTCCGGTGCAAATGAAAGGCGGGACACGCCGATCTGGGAAGAAAAATCCTTCGTCTTAAACCGCTTCTCCCCCGCCAGCATCAGCAGATAAAAGTCCGTCTCCTGACGATTGCACAGAAACAGATTTTTGCAGATTGTCGCCTGCAGCGCCTTGTCGATCTCCTGACAGGCTTCCATCGTCATCGCCACTTCATGATCCACCCTCTTGTAACGTATTCCCAGCCCATCCAGAAAATCGTAGGTTCGTATTTCCTTTTCCAGACGCCCGCTCTCGTCCTCCGGACGCCCATCCTTCAATTCTAACATAACCATGCTCCATTTCTGACTTCTATATTCACAACGTAAAGCATAACGTAACTATTCAGTACCTTCATAGTTACGAGCATCAAGCCATGCAAAAATCACTTCGTGATTGGCTTGATGCATGGCAGACATTACGTTTTCCTACGGTCAGCGCAGTAAATGCGCAGACCTGTACTGAACAGTTACAGCATACCATATTATGTTGAAATTTTGTAGTAAAATTTCTCGTGATTTTGACACATTCCGAACATATTTTCCGAATATATGTTTGCATTTATAGAATTGTTGTGTTATACTACTGTTAGTTCTAAAAAATGGAGCAATCTGTTGGTATCTGTCAGGGGCAAGTGATTGGCTCTGACATCATGATAGAATGATGTATGTATCAGGGAGGTAATGCGAATGTCATACGGTAAGATCACAGACAAACAGAGAGAAATTTTGGATTACATGAAACAGGAAATCCTGAACAAAGGCTATCCGCCCACGGTCCGGGACATCTGCGAGGCAGTGAAGCTGAAGTCCACCTCCTCTGTCCACTCCCATCTGGAGACTCTGGAGAAAAACGGCTACATCCGCCGCGACCCGACGAAGCCCAGAGCCATCGAGATCATCGACGAAAACTTCAATCTGACCCGCCGTGAGATGGTGAACGTGCCTATGGTTGGTCGCGTAGCCGCCGGCGAGCCGATCCTTGCGGTGGAAAACATTGAGTCCTACTTCCCGGTTCCGGCGGAGTATATGCCCAACGCCGAGTCCTTCATGCTCCGCGTTAAGGGCGAGAGCATGATCAATGCGGGCATCTTCGACGGAGACAATATCCTCGTTGAGAAATGCCAGAGCGCCAGAAACGGCGACATGGTAGTTGCGCTGGTGGAGGACTCTGCAACAGTGAAAACCTTCTATAAAGAAGACGGGCATATCCGCCTGCAGCCGGAGAACGATACCATGGACCCGATCATCGTTCCCGACTGCCAGATATTGGGCAAAGTCTTCGGCGTATTCCGGTTCTTCTCTTAAGAAAAGCAAAACCAGGGAAACACTGATTAAATCAGCGTTTCCCTAATTAATGTCCTGCCAAAAGCCAACAGCCTATTTCTCCAGCATTTCAAAAATCACTCCATCCCCCGGAGTTCCCGCACGGTCTTTCTCAGCATAATCATGCCTCCCGCAAGCACCACAACGACCACGATCAGCTCCAAAAGCCCGATCTGTCCGGCCAGAAGCATACGGTCCATGTGAAAGCCCCACACCTTTTCCGTAAAGCTTATCTGCGCATAATCGACCTCACAGAAATCAAGCAACCCGAAAAACATCTCCCCCGAATAACGGCTGATGAGAGCAAATATCAGACCTGTCGTCAGCCCCGCTGCCGGAACCGTCACAAACAAGATCTCTATCAGCAGGATTCTCAACACATAGAACGGATTCTGCCCCAGCGTCCGGTAAATCGCAATCATTTTTGAATGCCCCCGCAGCCATAACAGCATCACCAGCGACAACACTCCCGCGCACAGTACAAATACCATGCCCGTAGCGAATGCCGCCATCCGCCTCATCAGGCTGATGACCTCCGACATCTGGATCTCCTGATTTACAATCAGATTATTAACCACCGTATCCTCCTCCGGCGGCATCAGGCTTTCGATATACCGCCAACAATCCTCCATGTTGTCATAATCATCCACGAAAAAGGCGATCATGTGGCTTTCCGACCGTCCGGTCAGCCTGGTATAGCCTTCATAGCTACAGAATAAAATGCTGTTCGCAGATATCGCATAATATCCGTTTGAAACCTCCAGTTTCGGCGCCTGCAGGACCTCGTAAATGCCGCAGATTCGAAATTCCACGCGATTCCCGTTGTAATCCAGGGCAAGCAGGTCCCCGATCTTTACATGATTCTGCGATGCCAGCGCACGCTCAACCACGATACCCTCATCCTGTTCCGCCGGGAAATTCCCCTCAACCAGTTCAAATATTTTGTTCCTGAAATAGTCATTAAATCCGGCATTGATGTTTCCGCTGATATATACCATCTCTGTACTGCGTCCGGAATCACTTCCCTCATAGGGGACATTCGAGAAATTGAGCGGCTGGCACAGCTCAAAGGCTGTAATCGCGTTGTTATACCCGGCGATGTGTTCCTTTTCCATTACCTTTTCGATCACAGAACTCCAGTCGTCCAGATGATGATAGGCATCGATCTCCGCCACAATGCTGTATCCGGCCAGATCCGCAAAGCTCTGGTAAAAGCCGTTGATGGAAGAACGGAAAAAGGCTGCCATTCCGCAGAATACCGCCATCACAATGACAGCCGTCGCGATCAGCAGACTTTTAAAGGGCTTCCCCTTCAGCTCCATCAGTGCCTGTCTGATACTATTCTTCATCTTCCTCCCCAATCTGATAGCAGACGTCACAGTTCTTTTTCACAAATTCCGAGTGTGTCACCACAATCACACACTTTTTCTGCTCATGCGCGATCTGCTGCAAAAGGCAGACAATTTTTTTTGTATTTTCTTTATCAAGATTGCCGGTGGGTTCGTCTGCAAGTATGTACTCCGCATTGGTCACAAGCGCCCGTGCGATTGCGACTCTCTGCTGCTGTCCCCCCGACAGTTCCGTGACCCTCCTCATGATCTGGTCCGGCTCCAGCCCCACGTCCGCAAGCTGCTTCCGGCACTGCTCTTTTAAAACCTTAAAGCTTTCCTTTGGCTGTGAAATCTGCCGCGCCGCCATGACATTTTCCAGCGCCGTCATATACGAAAACAACTGGTAGTCCTGAAACACATAGGAAATATGATGTTTCCTGAGATTCCTCTCCCCTATTTTTGCAATGCTGACATTATCCAGAAGGATTTCCCCCTTATCCGGACGCTCCAGCCCGCCCAACAGTGCCAGGCAGGTGGTCTTTCCTGAGCCGGAGGGACCGAAAATTCCGTACATGGTCCCCTGCTCAAACGAAAGTGTTTTGTCCTCAAAAATCTGTAATGTTTCCTTTGCCTTATGATAGGAATAGGCTACATGGTTCATCGTCAACATAAACATCCTCCTAGTTCTGCACGTTCAGCAGTGTTCTCGGCCTCGATGTGAAAATGGAATGCAGCGGGAAAAGCAATGTTATTATCCAGGTCAGCACCGCCATCCCTGCCAGAATCAGCAGATTATTCTGCACATAAAACATCTCAGGTCTTACCACGATTTCAAACCCCTGCCCCAGATTCGGTGTTTCCCATCCGCCCATTCCCCTATAGGTGGAGGTGGCGATCACCTTCATGCCGGCCTTGTTGACCAGACTGCAGATCAGGCCTGCTCCGATCCGACTGATGACAAGAGCGGCCAGTAGCCCTCCCGCGATATAGCCTGCGCATATCCATGCGTATCTTCCAACGCACCATCCTCTGGATTCCCCAAGTACGAGGAACAGCCCGCTCTCCTTCCTGTACTGGCTGGCACAGAATGAGAAAATAAGCAGGATGATGATTTCCCCCATGATCAATACAAACAGGCAGATCAGAACGGACGACTTTCTCATCAGACCGACAATTCTGCATTCGTTCTCCAGATAGTTGGTTGTCTTATCGTGTATGGTCACGTTCTCCCCCAGCATGCGGCGCAGTTCATTCGCCACATCCCGCACGTGATCGGGTTTATCTACATACACCTCTGCGCCCGTAGCCGCGCGATACCACAGCCCGAACAGCTCCGCCGCATAATCAAAATCCAGAAACATCAGATTATACGGACTGTAAATATAGACCGATGAGCCCTCCTCATTGGACGGCAGGATTTCAAATTCGGTGTCCACCTCATAGATCCCGCAGATTTGAAACGTGACCTCCTGCCCGCCTTCTTTGACGGAATAGGACAAGCTGTCTCCCAGTTTCAAACGATTCAGATCCGCATACCGCTTCTCCACCAAAAGCCCCTGATTGTCATACGTGGGAAATTCCCCTTCCCTGAGCGTTACAGATTTCTCCCAGCGAAACAGCCTGTATAATGCCGGGTCCATATGTGCAAAAATTACCATATGGTCGGCAACGCCGCGCACATCCTCCTCCCCTGGCTCCTCCCCGGTGTGGTCCTTTACGTTACTGCTGTCCGTCGGTCGGACGACAATCTCTGCCCAGTTCCCCAAGCCCGTGACATGTTCGATTTCCCGGATTGCCTGAAAATCCTTCCTTGTGAGGTTTAATTCTTCCCCGAAAAAGATCAGGGCGGAACCCTTATACACATAGGCATCCTCCTCCGCCTGACGGGAAACGTTTTTAAGCAGCAGGCCTGTGAGTTCTCCCAGAAACACCAATGCCGTGAGCAGTATCATAATTGCGGTTCTGACCTTGTTCCGCCACAAGTATAATGCTGATGTATAGATCATGTTATTTATCTCCCATAAAAACAACTCTTCCGGCAGATCTCCAGACAAAGCCTGTGCCGCTCGGACTTTGAAAACCTGCCGGAATAGAACTGTTACCGTCTCCTTATTCTTCAGTCTACTGGTACAATATGTAACCGCCCGGCTGCACAGTAATGTGTACCGTACTATTTTTGTTCTTCAGATAAGGCTGATAAAATGCCGTTGGTCCCTGCAGCACTTGATCTTTCGAAACAAAATTGGAATATAATTCTCCCGAAACCCATACATAATCCGTTTTTGTTGCATACTGCATAAAACCAACCTCAACCACATTGCCCGTCTCTCCAAAAGTTAACCACATAGTCTGTATTCCACCATTAGTCAGCGAATAACCAGGCACATTGTCTTCCGGGAACCATCTGACAACATATCCGGGTCTTACCGTTGGTGTAGTTAATTTTACCGTCGTTGTAGCCGCGCTAACCACATCACTGGTAAAGCTTATTCCGGCGCACACACATATTGCCAATAACAATACTAAAAAACCTCTAAATTTTTTCATAAGTTTTCCTCCAATTTTGACATTTCATTTTCGTAAATTAAAAAACAACAAATGTAGAGCTTTCAAGGTGGTCATTGCATCAGTCCATTGCTTCTACAATGAGCAATCCTTATTTAGTTTATATTTACCCCATTGGATTCACCTCCTTTCGGAATTTACCTCCCAGAACACACAGCTCTTACGAATTTTCTATTACCCAAACGTGAAATATCACAATCCTGATTTGCTCGGTACAGATATAAAACGCGCTTTAGATAATTAGACGCTAATAGACTTAAACATCTTTCGTTACATAAATCCTTAGTCTCCTTCCGCTTATCAAGATAACACATACCGTTAATGATGTCAACAATATATATCTATGTATAGTATTGACACTGAGGTATATTATACATATAATTTATAAAGTAAGTTTAATAAACTATATGTTTATCAACGGTAAAACAGGGAGAAATAAATGGCATTATCAGATGGTATCAAAAGAGGCACCGTTGAACTATTGATTTTGACATTACTTCAGGATCAGGATATGTATGGCTACCAGCTCTCACAGGTGCTGGCAAGCCGCAGCAAGGGGCTGTACACACTTCAGGAAAGCTCCATGTACCCTACCCTCTACCGGTTAGTAGAAAAGGAACTGATTTCTGACCGGCAGGAGAAGGTGGGGAAACGACGGGTGCGGGTCTATTACCACTTAGAAGAATCAGGGAAGGTTTATCTGGAAGCAATACGAAAAGAATATTGTTCTATTTGCCGTGGAATGCTTTATATTTTAGGCATTGAAAACATAAGTGAACTGGAGGAGTAATAAAATGACTCAGCAGAAAATCATTGCCGGCTATTTAAGGCAGGTGAAAAGAAACTGCCCTATTTCTCTTCGGAAGAAACAAATGACAGACCTTGAAAATAACCTTTTTGATTATCTGGATGACCATCCGGGCAGCACACTTGAGGATCTCATAAATCATCTGGGTCCTCCGGAAAAATTTGCAGATGAGCTTATCTTAGCCATGGATGATACTGCCCGACGGAAAGCCATCCAAAAATCCAGATGGGTCAAATGGTGCTGCATATTCACAGCCGCCGCCATCCTGCTCATTACGGCGGCGACGGCTATCGGACTGGTCTGTTCAAAGCTCGAGTCGAGAGTGTACTATTATTATGATTATGTTACCGAAGACAACAATTAAGAAAGGACAAATCTATGAAGAAACTACTTACACTGTTAATAACAACCGCCTTACTGGTAATCAGTTTTTCAAACATATCGATTTCTGCCCATGCTGAGACAAATGACACAGCCCAAGAAAAAATCATCAGTGAAACTACTGAATATTTTGAGGACGGAAGCTCTGTCACCATTATAGTGGCAGAAAAATCAACTACCTTGACGCGATCAGCAGCTTATTCAAAATCTGGTTCAAGACATTATATCTTCTTTGACAAAGATAAAAATGAGCTCTGGCGTTTCTCCGTTCATGGAACATTTATGGTAAATCCCGGCAGCAGCTCCACCTGCACCGAAAGTTCCTATAGCATAAGCATTTCCGATAATGCATGGGAAAATGAGTTAGCCTCTGTCTATCATTCCGGAAATCAGGCGATAGGAAATGCAGTTTTTATCAAAAAGTTCTTGTTTTTTACTGTAGATACGCAAAACTGCAATGTCGTTTTGAAATGTGACGCGAACGGAAACCTGTCATGACCTAAGTTCCTCTCGATGATAGCCGTTTTACTCCTCCGTCAGCATCTCCACCGGACGTATCTTCCGGATGCGGACAGCAGACAGGAAGGATACCGCCAGCGCGACGCCCACGATGCCGAGAACCGTCAGGAAAACCCAGTGCACCGGGACGGTGAACTCGCATTTTGTGATTCCTGAGAAGGACAGGCACAGTACCACCCCAGGTCCCATGAGACGACTTCCTGCCAGTCCGCCGATTACTGCTCCCGCAGCGATCACAGGCAGGTTAAGCAGGATCGTCTGAGCGATCAGCTGGGCGGTAGTGTATCCGATTGCCTTGCAGATGCCCATATTCTTCCTCTCACGGATCAGTCTGGTCTTAACCAGCAGAATCTCCACAAGGACCACAACCAGGACGGTGATCGCCACGAAAATGACACAGATGGCTGTCATTGCGCTCGTCACAGAACGCATTACCGCTTCTATTTGTTTCATGGAGTCGGTGCAGGTGATCTCCGGGAAACGGGCAAGGATTTTCCCGGAGATCTCATCGTAGGAAATATCCTTTGTGTACAGGTAGAGCCCGTAGAACGAGTTCGCCCCGTTCAGCCTTATCATCCCCTCCTCCGTCATCAGCACCCGCATCCCCATCTCAGACATTTTCTGGTTGATTCCCGAAACCATATAGGGAAGACGCTCCCCCTGTCCAGTGACATAGATGGTATCCCCCTCTTCCACCGCCAGATACTTAGCGACATTGGCAGCAAGAACAATCTCATTGTCGTGCTCCGGATGCCGCCCTGCGATCACCAGCTCGTTATGGATCGCCTTGGGGTCCCTCCATACCTCACAATTGAGTTCCTTCGAATTTCCGGCGTTCTCAACAGTGACCGTTTCCATATTGAAATACAGTACCTCCTCGATCTCCTCCCACGCCTCCAGCTCGGCGCCGATCGCCTCCAGATTTTCCCCGACGACAAAGAGATCTCCGGCTTCCAATCCTGCGATCTCCAGAAAAGTCTCCGGTTTCCGGACAAAATACTCATACATTCCAAAGCCCACACAGCTCACAAAGGACAGGAGCGTCACAATCAGTCCGATTGACAGATTTTTTCCCTTCTCCTGCATAATGTTTTTCGCGGATAACACCAGACTTAGCGCCAGCGGACAGTTCTCAAGAGAAAAATGATTCTTTTTAAAATTGTGGGTGTGGATGCCGGAGCGAAGCGCATTCAGCACCGTCACCCTCCGGTAACAGCCGCCGCAGATGACCGAAACGCCCAACACGATCCCAAGAATCAGGCAGGCAGTCAGAAACGCCGCCGGAACATCCGCACCCTTTGTCCACCGTATCCCCATAAGCTGTCCCTGAAAACCGCCGATCACACTGCTCCCTGCCATGCCAAGGAGCACTCCTGCCAAAATGGACAACACGGTAAGTACCCCCATCTCCAGAACCACAGATAGCACAAGCTGCCCGGAAGTGTAGCCCGCTGCCTGCAGAATTCCTGTATTTTTCAGATTCATCTCCATAAAATTGCGAATGCTGAAACGGATCACGATGAGCATTACAATAGTCAAAAGAACGGAAAAAAGCAGAATAATTCCCATACAGATGACTGACATCATACTCAAACCGCCGGACATCAGCTCCCAGTTCAAGCCAAGTCCCATGGCACTTTCGGACAACTCCGGGAGCTCTCTGGTCAGTATCCCGCTGATCTTCTGGTCATAGGCATAACTGCTCTCCCCCTCCCTCAGGCGTACGCGGTGCTCCGTACATTTTGAAGCGGCAATCAGCGGATTGTCCGCAGCCAGCTCCACCATGCGGTCATGATTCACATACACCTGATACGTCGAGATATTGAGCGGAGTCCCCAACAGCGGATTCTCCACAAAACCTGCCACCGTGAACGGGTACTCTCTGTCCCCAATTTTTAAGTAAATGCGATCACCCTCGGAAAAGCCCTCCCCGGATTTCAGATAGTAGGGCAGAATAATCTCTTCTTTTTGCAGAGCTCCGCCGTCGTATCCCTCCAGCAGTCCGATGGTCCGGTCAGCATCTGCATCGGCGATGAGAAACTGTATCTGGGCGATCTCTGTTTTCTCCTTGTAATACTCCACGCCGAACAGATTGTAGACGATCCCATTCTCATACTCTGCGGTCTCCGGCTGCGCCTTCAGAATCGCCTCAATCTCGTCCGCTTTTCGGTCTGTCACAAACATAAAATCCGCAGTGTGCGCCCTCATGCGACAGTCATCCAGCACATGCCTCATTCCGGCGAGCACTGAGATGCCGGTGTAAAGAAGCAGCGCCGCGAGCGCCGCCATAAAAAAGATGACTGCACCCTCCGACTTCTTTTTTTTCAAATTGTTCAGCGCAATAAAAAAGCTTCCGTTCATACTACCACCCCATTTCCGCCAGGAAAGCCTGCAGCCTCTCGTGCCGCGTCACATCCCCGCTCCGATAGGTTCCCAGATCCAGCTCCCCTGTGATCACACCGTCCTTTAAGTAGAGAATGCGGTTTCCACGCCGGGCGGACCTCATGTCGTGAGTCACCATCACAATGCTCTGTCCCGACTCATTCAGTGCGGTAAAAGCGTTCAGCACATGCCCCGTATTCAGGGAATTTAAAGCCCCGGTGGGCTCGTCGGCAAACAAAAGCGCCGGGTCGTTGATCATCCCCCGCACCACTGCCACCCGCTGCTGTTCCCCGCCGGAAAGCTGTGACGGGAACTTGTGAAAGCAGTTTTCGGAAAGCCCCAGCGCCAGCAGGCGCTCCTTCGCCTTCCGGGCAAGAGCCTTTCGGTCTTTTGTCACGAGCATGCCGCAGATCATCACGTTGTCCAGCACGCTCATGGTATCGTTCAGATAGTTCTGCTGGAACACAAAGCCACAGTTCTTTCTGCGGAAAACTGCAAGCCGGTCATTGCTGTAGCGGGAGATCTCCTCCCCCTGATAGGTAATACTGCCAAGTGTCGGGCGGTCCATGCCGGAGAGCGCGTAGAGAAGTGTGCTCTTGCCGGAGCCGGAATTGCCCATAATCACGGTGAAATCTCCCCGATGCACGGACAGATTCAGATTTTTTAATACATGCTGCTGTACACTCTCGTTGGAAAAGGTCTTGCACAGATCCTTCGCACAAAGTATGTCTTCCATAAAATTCTCCTTTCATGTTTCCAAGCGGGTTAAAAAAGATGCCAGAATTTTTCTGACATCTTTATCTTAGCAGTCCCTCCCTCGAGAGTCTTAATCTGTTTCCTGTCTGTTTCTTACCCGTTTCTTAACTATCGCTCACACCTTCCGCAGGAAGAGCTCCACCACAAACCCGTCCTCGTTGCGGCAGGCAATGCCTCCCTTCATCCGTTCCATGAAGAGCTTCGCCAGATAGAGTCCCAGCCCGGAACCCTCCCGCCCCTTCGCGTTGCTGCCCCGGTAGAATTTTTCCATAACTCTCGGCAGCTCCTCCTCCGGGACTCCCGCACCGTGGTCACGGATGCACAAAATAATCCCCTCCTGCTCTTCCGCAAAGGACACGGAGGCTGCGCTGTGGGCATACTTCCATGCATTGTTGACGCAGTTGTCGATGACCTGCTCCAGCCGCAGCGTATCCATATAAACCAGACACTCCGGCAGTTCCCCCTCCGTCTCCACCTCTCCGTATGCGCCGAGTTCCGCCAGCATCCGCCGGATCTCAAGGGAGCTCTCCTCCGTCGGCTCCACTTTCAGCACTTCAAGTTCTTCCAGAGTGGCGTGAAACAGATTCTTAACCAGCTTGTCAATGAGCACCGCTTTCGCCCTTATAATGCCGATCTTCTCAACCGTGTCCGGCTTTGTCTCCCGCACCTCAAGCACCTCGCAGGCCGCAAGGATCGTGGAAACCGGCGTCTTGATGTCGTGGGAGAGTTCCGCCACAAGCTCTTTTTTGCTCTGATTAGCCCGATATTCGCGCTCTCTTGCCTGCTTCAGTTCCTCCCGCATCAAATCAAAGCTCTCCGTGAAGGCTCCGAAATAATTGTGCTTACGCATCGCAAGCGGGAATTCCAGATTGCCCTTCGCCACCTGCCGACTGAAATGCTGCAGTGTGTGGAACGGCCGGACAAAGGCAAACGCGTCGTACACAAGCAGCATGTACCCGGCAAATGCCAGAACCAGAAACCAGGCAAGCCCGCCGCCAAACAGCCTCTTTCGCATGCGCTCATAGCTGTTTTCCGTCTCTGCCCACAGAATCCTCCCAATGATCGCGTTATCCCCGGAACGGCAGTCCATGATCAGCGCCTCCCGCTGCAATGCCTCATTCAATTTCCGCTCATAATCCGCATCATCCAGAAGCAAAATCTCACAGCCATGAGCTTTTTCAAGAAGCTCCGCCGGCTCCCCGCTCTCCAGCGCTGCCTCGATCCTGCGGCAGATGTCGTTGTAGTATACCATATCCCGCCTGATGGTGCCCGCGTTCTGAAATAAGAAAAGGAACAGTGCCAAAAGCGCAAGCAGAAGGACACTGTATCCAACAATCAGTTTTTTAATATTCATAGCTCTAACAGGTATCCGGTTCCCCACACCGTTTTAATGATCTCCGGCGCGTTGGGATTTTTCTCGATCTTCTCCCTCAGCCTTCGGATATGTACGTTTAACGTACCGTCACTGTAAAAGGAGTCCCCCCACACCTCCGTGAAGAGCTGCTCTTTGCTGACAATCGCGCCCCTGTGGACATAGAGACACTTCAACAGGGCAAACTCTCTCGCCTTCAGAGAAATTTCCCGCCCGCCCATCACCAGCGTCAGACGCTCCTCGTGCAGGCAGAAATCTTCTGTTCCAAGAACCGTCTCTGCCAAGCTCTGCATCTTTTCCAGCCGTTTTAAAATCACCTTCACCTTGGCAAGAAGAACACTCAGGGTATAGGGTTTTTTGATGTAATCGTCCCCGCCGGTTCCAAGCGCCATCAGAATATCGTCGTCGCTCTGCCTTGCGCTGATGAACAGGATCGGCAGCTCCTGCTCCTCCCTCAGCCTGCGGCAGATGTCAAACCCGCTCTCCCCCTCCAGATTGATGTCGAGAAGAAGGATATCCGCCGTATTCTGTTTAAAAAAAGCGAGACACTCCTCCCCCGTCCCTGCAAACGTTGCGCTCACGCCAAAGATTTCAAAATATTCGCAGGTCATCCGGGCAAGATCGGTCTCGTCATCCACAATCAGACAATTGTAGTGCATCGTCAGACCTCAATCACTTTTCCGTCCCGCCAGATTCGCTCCAAATCGTAGAAAATACGATCCTCCTTGGAAAACAGATGCACAATGACATCCTGATAATCCATAAGAATCCAGCTTGAGCGGTTGTTGCCCTCCACCTGCTTAATCTTAAGCCCTTCCTTGTACAGTGCCTCATCCACCGCATCCTGCATCGCCAAAAGCTGATTCTGGTTGCTGCCGTTTGCGATAATAAAGTAATCCGCCACAGTGGAAATTCCGGTGATGTCAATGACCGTCACGTCCTCCGCCTTTTTATCTCTCAGGGCATCTACCGCCTTTTTTACGATATCTATTGTTTCCATGGCTGCTCCTTTCCGTATGGTTCATAAAATTCGTAGGTGATTGCTGTCGTGGGGTCGATCGCCCCCTTGCGGTCATTTAAGTAATGCAGGGTATCGTAGAGTATCTCCGCCATACACTGGTTTAAGTCCGCAAACGCAATCTGCCGGATCACATCCAGATGCGGCGCCTGATCGCGCCCCGGCTCAATGTAGTCCGCAATGAAAATGATCTTGTCCAGCGTGTTCATATTCGGCTCTCCGGTCGTGTGCACCTTGATCGCGTGCAAAACCTCCGGGTCGGTAATTCCGTACTTCTCCTCCGCTAACGCCATGCCCGCCTTGGCATGCAGGAGCGAAGGGTTTTCCCGCTCCACCTTCGAGATGAGGATATGATGCCGGTCACACAGCGCAATTTTCTCCCCCGTCGGCGTGCATTTTCCGCAGTCGTGCAAAAGCCCGGCCAGCATAGCCTTCTCCACAGAATACCCGTGGGCCATGGCGAGGGCCGCGGCGGTGTACATCACGCCCTTGGTGTGCTCGTAGCGCCCCTTGTCCAGATCCTTTTTTACTTTTTTTCGGATATCATGCAAGTCCATTTTCATCGACACTTTTACACTTCCTCTTTTCCATCGTTCCTCCGCTGGTACAAGCCACATTCCCTGATATACGCATATACGCCCTCCGGAAAATCACGGGGTTTTGCCGTGCCCGCACGCAGCTGCGCCCGAAGACTTGTGGAGGACAGGGGCACGAGGCTTACCGGGACAATTTCGATCTTGCAGGGGAACAAGCCCTGTAATTCTTTGATTTTAGCGCGCAGCGCCGCCGTTTCGAAGGAATCCCTCGGCACCACAAGGATCGTCGCCAGCTCACAGATCCGCTCCGGTTTCACCCATTGATCCAAATAATCCAGCGAATCCCCGCCCATAATAAAATACAGCTCTGTTGACGGCATGTCCGCTCTCAGCCGCTCCAGTGTGCGATATGTGTAGCTCCGTTCCGCGGAATCAATCTCCAGACGGCTTGCCAGGATTCTGTCTGCCCCTGCCGCCGCCAGCTCACACATGTGAAACCGGTGCTCCGCCGCCGTCATCCCCTCCTCGTTTTTATTGGGAGAATGCCCGGCAGGCATCAGCCACACTTCACTTAAATCAAAGTATCTGCAGGCACTCACTGCCATATGCATATGTCCGTTGTGGACCGGATCAAAGGACCCGCCCAGAATACCAAGCCTCCTCATGGTTATTCCGGCAGCTTGATCTTCGGATTTTTCTTAGGCTGGCGGTAAAAAATCATCTTCTTGCCGATGACCTTGACCACCTGTGAATGTGTGCGTCCTGCGATCATCTCCGCGATCTCCCGCGGGTCATCCGCACAGTTTTTGAGCACCGAGACCTTGATCAGCTCCCTCTTTTC
>CAZWRT010000014.1:0-33276 GCA_964636375.1 uncultured Lachnobacterium sp.
GGCCGCCTACCAGAATCTGCCCCTGTGTGGGATGATAGAATCCGCAGAGCAGCTTCACCAGAGTGCTCTTCCCGGCTCCATTATGCCCCACCAATGCAATCTTCTCTCCCGCTTTGATCGTAAGGTTCAGATCTTTCAGAATATATTCCTGCCCCTCCTCATATTGAAAAGATACATTTCGAAACTCGATCTCGGGAGGTTCATCCCCTGCCGCAGCTGCAGTCAAGCCGCCTTCCCGCAGAAAGCGATTGGGGTAGTCCATCATCGTGCGATAGTCCCGCAGCATTCGATTGCCGTCACACGTCCATGCCCAGCATACACGCATCTGTCTGATCCAGTTGGAAATACCGGATACCACCCCAAGGCAAAAGGTAAATTCTGCCAGAGAAAGCCGCCCATTCAAGACCTGCATAATCAGAATCGCATAAGCCAAAGCATCTCTCCCCACAATAAACAGGCTGTCTGCCGCCGATACACAAAATGTTCCACTTCTCCGCTTGCCCTCCATCTGGAGATTTCTGCGAAGCAGCCTTAAGAATCCGCTCCGCAACCAGTCCGCCATATTGTAGATGCGGATATCCTTGCCGTTCTCCACAGACATTGCCTGCCGTTTCAGATAGTAAATTCTTCCCCATATCCGGAACTGTTCCTCCTTCAGAGATTCCTTAATCGCCCTGGCGCGTCTTTCCAACAACAATCCCACTGCGGTCATAATCAGAATTACCAGCAATATCCTGATATCCAGCACGGATATGGTCAGGGAATAGATAATCGTTCCTATCAGATTTGCTACAAAGACAGGGATACCATAGTACATCAAGTCCACCCCCTGACGGTATACATTCACGGCGTGGCTGGCCTGATTTAAGAGCCTCTGCTGCTTCTGGGACTCCACATTTTCATAGTCCGCATCCAGGCTTTTGCCCACCAGACCCATCAGATATTTCCTGTTCCGTACGCTTTCTATATAGAACTCATTCCATGATGTCACGGACTGCCTTAGATAAGAAAGCAGTCCCAGAGTGATCAGCATTGCCGTCATCTGCAACGCATACTCCCCTACTCCCCGGCCACCGGTTACAGCCGCTACTGCCACTGCGGTTGTCAGATTACCGATCAACGGCAGTACCACTACCAGCAGAATCTGGGCTGCCAGTAAATACTTGCTCCGTGGCTGATCCCGGAACAGGATTTGATAGATATAAATGATGTTGCTGCCCAGGCTGTATCTTTCTTTCCTCTGTTTCATTTTACCCTCTTTCCACATATCACAGGTGTTCTCCCGTATCCATACGGTTTTCTAAGCTGAATTCATTATAGCATTGCCTCATTTTTATAAATAAAAAACGTGCATGAACTGTCTAAATTCGTGCACGATGATAGTTTTATAAAAATTATGCAGGCCAGCTATGGAAATATTTGAGAGGGACGATCTCTCAATAAAGCGGAAGCATAATCTCTGTTGAAAAAACTCCCGGTTCGTTGGCTCTCTTGATATATCCCTGATGCTTTTCTACGATGGCATCAATTCTTTTCAGGCCATGTCCATGGTTTCCACGCTTCTGTGTAATATATTCCTGATCCAGCTTGCGGACCACTTCACTGGTGGCGTTAGTGACGGCAATATAGAGCTGGCTCCTGCGCACACAGATATAGATGCGCAGAAATCTCTCCGCATCCTTTGGCAGCAAGGCGCAGGCCTCCACTGCATTGTCAATCAGATTTCCCATCAGAACACACAGGTCAACATCTGAAATGCAAAGCTCCCCATAGAGCTCCGCCTTGCAGTTTACATTCACCGCCTCCTTCTCCGCCAGAGAGAGCTTGCTGTTTAAGATGGCGTCCAGACTCACATTTCCCGTCTGATATTTTACCTTTACCTGCTTTAAATCCTCATCCAGCGTGTCCAGATAACTGCCCGCCTCCTCCCACTGGCCCGCTGCAATATGGGCCTTCAGTTTCTGCATATGGTTGTGATAATCATGCCTCCAGCCCCGCATGGTGGTATAAATCTCCTCGACCTCCTCCACCTGGCGGGACATAGCCTGCGCCTGATATTCCATAAACTGTTCCTCATATTTCTTTCGGATATACGAGGAATTTCCCAGCCCAACCAGCAGAACCAGCACTGCCAGGAGCGCCGACAGAATCTCCAGCCCGGGTTGGCGTATATTGGCATACAGCAGCAAAAGCTGACTGGCGCAGAACAGAGCCGCATAACCTATGGATGCCCTCTTATACAATATCTCTTTTCTCAAAAACAGAAGAATGCATATGACCGGCACACCCATCCCTATTATTTTCCACATGAATCTTCCCCCAGATAGTATCCCATAAATCCTTCATTCAATGCCTTATATGCCCCTCTGGAGACCGGCAGAACCTCACCGTTTTCCAGAAAACACTCTTCCCGGGTTATTCTGGTCACATATTCCAGATTCACGAGGGTGGAGCGGTTCACAAAAGCGAACACCTTCTTGTCCAGATTTTCGCTGGCCTGTCCTAATGTGCCCTTCCACTCATAGGTCTTCTTCTCTGTGACCATCTGGAGATAATGACCGTCCACCCTGACAAGCAGGATATCAGAAAAAGCAATCCGAAGGCTCTCCCCCTGATAGCGAAAGGCAAAATACTGCGTCTTCTTATGAACGATCCTCTCACAACAGTGCTGCAATGTCAAATCCAGCTCCTGTTTCTTAACAGGCTTTAGCAGGTAGCGGACCGCCCCAATCTCATAGCCCTCAAAGACATAATCCTGTACCCCTGTCAAAAAGACAATCTGCAGGCCCTTATCTCTTTTCCGTATATTTCTCGCCAGCTCCATGCCGTTCATAGCGCCCAGCATAATATCCAGAAACACAATATCGAGCATGTCCGGCTCCTCATATTTAAACAAAAATTCCTCTGCGCTAGAGCAGGTAACAAGCTGCAGGCTGTGTTCCGTCTGTGCGGCCCATTCCTCAATTAACCGCTGTACATAGCCCTGTGCGGCGGCCTCATCCTCTACAATTCCTATTCTGATAATCATATTGACCTCTGTCTACATCGTTTTTCGAATTTATGCACAATACTCCTACCCATTTGGGTAGGAGTATCAAGATACCTTTTTCTCAATTAACTTACTTATGTTTCCTGGGGTTCGGTTCCCTCCGGCTGCCCGCTCCCGGAATCTCCGGATTCGGTTCCCTCGTTTTCCTCAGACCGTCCGCTCCCGAAATCTCCGGATTCAGTTCCCTCAGTACCTTCTGTCTCAGAGGTTTCTGTATCGTCATCCGGCTCCTCTGTCTCATCCGGTTCTTCTGTCTCATCCGGTTCATCGGGGTCTGGATTCCTATGCTCCGGATCGATCCTTACCACCTCAGAAATCTGTTCTTCTCCGAAATATTTCTTTCCGTCAACCAACAGATATGGCACAATACGGAATTCATAGCCCCTTCCCGGCATGAGTCCCGCAACTACGCAGGCAGCACCAGTCACACGCTCTCCGATCCGTTCGAAGGATTGGCTGCCCTCTTTCCGATAATAAACCTCATAGGCAGTCGCCATTTCCAGAGACTCCCATGAGATATAGACTTTCCTGTCAATCCCCGGCTCTGCCTTAACCCATGAAAGCACCAGCCCGCTTACATCCGGCTCCGGCTTAACGTCCGGCTCCTCGGTTCCCGGTTCTTCCGTTCCAGGCTCCTCGGTTCCCGGTTCTTCTGTTCCAGGCTCCTCAGTTCCCGGTTCTTCCGTTCCAGGTTCCTCGGTTCCCGGTTCTTCTGTTCCAGGCTGCTGCGGTTTCGGATCTTCTATTCCGGGCTGCTGCGGTTTCGGATCTTCCGTTCCAGACTGCTGCGGATACTCAATATGAGGCTTATCATTTCCCGGCTGCTGCGTATTTATTTCGGGGTTCTCAGTGCTCTGAGGATCTTCCTGGGTGCTCTGAGTACCCTCCGGCGGCTCCTCCGTTCCGTTCGGCGAAGTGCTGGGATCTCCCGGTTGCTCCGTTGTCAGCACAGGATTTTCTCCGTGCTGTGTACCCGGATCTTCCGTATCCATGAGCGATGCCGGGCTGATTCCTCCGATGTACACCGCCACACCGGCCACCTGAACGCCCTGATCGTCGATAATCTGCGCAATTTCCTCAATTGTTTTGTCGTAGGACACTTCCTCCGACACTCCGGATTCTTCCTTGATCCGATTCACAAAATAATACTTTCCGACGGATACTCCCGCGGTTTTGGCCTTCTCCTCCTCTTCTTCCTCTTTCGCAAACGTCTGCGAGTAAATCGTGCAGTTCTGCCGGCTGCCGCTTAAGTTCTCAATTGCACTCTGGATATGAGTCTCTACTGTCACAGACTCCTGCTTATAGCAGTAACTCACCAGCACGCCGGACTTGTCACTCTTGAGATAATTTTGTGTCTCGAGGCTCGCAAAGACGCTCTCCAGCACGGCTCCAACGGGTCCGCTCTTTTTGCTCAGCCCGTCTACGATCGAGATTCCGTCCTCATTCAAAGCCTCAACCTTCTTCACACGCCCCATCTTATTGATCGAGAGCGACAGGCTGGGATTCACATCCACAATGATCTGTCCCTCGATGATGTTGCTCTCCCGAACCTCCTGGAAACAGAAGAACATCACAAACGCCGCCGCAAGCCCGACGACTGCGCGGTACAGTTTCGCGGGTGCATGCTTTCCCTTTGGAGGCATCTTACGAACAACCTTAACATCCTGCTCTTCACCAAACAGTTCTGCTTCCGATGCGATCGGCTGCAATTCCTGCTCAAGAATCCGTGCCGCAAGCCTTGGTGCCATCTCATCAAGTCCGTCTTCCAGACGCCTGCGCAATTCGCTATTCATTTGTCTGCCTCCTTTCTTCCGTGATTTATTATATGCTGTAATCGCTTGACCGCCCTCTGGTATTTGGTGATGACGGTGCCAAGCGGCTTATTTTCCTTATCTGCAACTTCCTGAAATTTCAGTCCCATCAGCCCGTGCAGGATCACAATGTTCCGCTCCTCCTCAGACAGGTGGCAGAACAGCTCTTCCAGCAGCAACCGGTTATCCACATCGTGGATCTGATCGAAGGAAAGCTCCTTCTGATGATCCTCGTTGTCAAAAACCTCCGTCTGTATCCCGCGCCCATCCCGCAGTTTCATACGGAACAGATTCTGCGCGATCTTCATGATCCATGCCATGGGATTGCCCTGCTCACGGTACAGATGCGCCGCATTCCGCACCCGGATATAGGTATCCTGCAGCAGATCCTCCGCATCCTCATGATTCATGGTCAGCGACAGACAGAACGCATACATTGGTTTATAACTGACAGTATATAATTCTTCAAACGCTTGGATACTTCCCTCCGCGACCTTCTCAATGAGGCCCGGCGGGAACTTTACCCTCTGTCCAGACATCTGATAATTCCCCTTTTGTTCTTGCCCCGCAGGAGCCTTCCCTTAGGACAATAAGATTGACTACCCCCTATTATACTAGAAAGCAGTCAATCTTAAAAGTAATCTTTTATCAGAAATTTAAAAAAATCAAAATTTCGTCTGGAAGATTCTTATGCGATCGACCTTCATGCCGCAGTCAATCCCGCCGACGCACGCCGGATACGGTATCCTCATGCCGCATCCAAATACAAAAATCCAAAAACTACTCAGTGTGTATCCGTTCACTTCTGCACAGAGCCTTCTCCCTCTCCCCCTTTCCGGTCCGGCAGAATAAAAGCATTTTGATTACTTTCTAATTAGGACAATGCAGGTTCTTTCCGTTTTATTTCAAAAAAATAAAAAAATTTAAAAAATTTTTTCTTGCAGTTTTTGGGAATCGTGATAAGATAGATAAGCATTGAATTCAGGAGGGATCATTATGGCTTCAAAAACAACAAAGGATATGACAGACGGCCCGAGCATGAAGCTCATTCTCGGATTTGCGCTCCCCCTGCTCGCAGGCATGATTTTCCAGCAGGTGTACAGTCTCATGGACATGATCATCGTGGGGCGCTGTCTCGGAGTGAACTCACTTGCCGCCGTGGGCGCCACCGGCAGTATCAATTTTCTGATTATCGGTTTTTGTCTGGGAGTCTGCAACGGTTTCGCCCTCCCTGTCGCCCAGCGTTTCGGTGCCAGAGACTACGACGGGCTCCGCAGATACGTCGGCAACTCCGCTGTACTGGCCGCGTCGATCGGCATCACAGTCACCGTCCTGACCGTCGTGCTGTGCCGTGGCATTCTCACGCTTATGCGGACACCGTCGGACATCATCGACCTGTCCTATCAATATATTGTCATCATTTTTGCCGGAATTCCGGCCACGATCCTTTACAATCTGCTCTCCGCCCATCTGCGCGCGCTGGGAGATTCCTTAACGCCGGTCATCTTTCTGATCGTTTCGGCATTATTAAATATCGGTCTTGACCTGCTCTTTATCATCACGCTCGGCTGGGGCGTGAGCGGCGCCGCTTTTGCCACGGTACTCTCCCAGACCGTGTCCGGCCTGCTCTGCCTGACCCTGATCATTTTTAAATTCGACATCCTTCATCCGAAGAAAGATGACTGGAGGCCGGAAAAGATGTATATCCGCAATCTGCTCCACATGGGCCTCCCCATGGGCTTTCAGTATTCCATCACTGCCATCGGCAGCGTCGTCCTGCAGGCTTCCGTGAACTCACTGGGCTCTGTCGCCGTGGCATCCATGACGGCGGCAGGAAAGATCTCCATGTTTGTCGTCTGTCCCTTCGACGCCCTGGGCTCCACCATGGCCACCTACAGCGGTCAGAATGTAGGGGCAGGAAAGCTTGAGCGGCTGAACCAGGGGCTGCGCTCCGCCGTCATCCTTGGAGCCATCTATTCAACTCTGATCTTTGTCGTCCTGTTCTTCTTTGGCGAGAGTCTGATTCACATTTTCCTCTCCCCGGACGAACAGAATGTGGAAGCTGTAGTCGCCTGGGCCAGGCAATTCCAGATCGCCAATGCCCTCTTTTACTTTCCACTGGCGCTGGTCAACATCGTGCGTTTTCTCATTCAGGGCATGGGATTCTCCGGCCTTGCCGTGTTTGCCGGCATATCCGAGATGGCAGCCCGGACGCTGGTGGGACTCTGTTTCGTCCCTGTGTTCGGGTTCGCCGCGGCCTGCTTTGCAAACCCGCTGGCATGGATTCTCGCGGACTGCTTTCTGATTCCTGCATTTTTCTACTGCAAACAGAAGCTCCGGCGGTGAGGCCGGAGCTGTTTTACATTTATCATTATTCGCCAAGGATGCGAAGGATATCTCCCACCACGTTCGGCTTGTTCATCGTGTAAATATGCGCACCGTCCACGCCGTGCTCCCGCAGGTCCGCGATCTGCGCGGCGGCGTACTCAATGCCCGCCTGATACATATCCTCCGGCGTCTCCGCGTAGGCTGCAATCAGATCAGTCAGTGCCTTCGGCACTGAGGAGCCCGAGAGCGACACGGAAGTGCCGAGCTGCTTTGCCGAGGTGAGCGGCATGATTCCCGCATGGATCGGCTTTGTGATGCCGATTGCCCTCGCTTTTTCCAGAAACTCGTAGAACAGCCGGTTGTCGAAGAACATCTGGCTGATATATTCCTCCACCCCGAGATCCTGCTTCTCCTTCATGACCGCAAGATCCGCCTCCATGGAGGGCGCCTCAAAATGCTTCTCCGGGTAGCATGCCGCCATGACATGGAGTCCGCTGTTCTCCCGAATAAAGCGAATCAGATCCGTCGCGTAAATAAACTCTCTCGCATTGTACTGCTCGTCGGTCATATCCTTCGGGCGGTCGCCGCGCAGCGCAAGAACATGCATCACATTATGTGCCTCAAGCTCCCGGCAGCGTTCCGCGATCTCACTCCTCGTATTTCCGACACAGGTCAGATGGGCAACCGCCATCGTCCGGCATTCGCTGTGGATGTGGGAGGCGATCTCCAGAGTCTTTTTGGACTTGCTTCCTCCCGCGCCGTAAGTCACACTGATAAATTGCGGCTGATACTCTGCCAGCCGTTCCACCACTTCAAAGGCCGTGTCAAAGTTCCCGTCCTTCTTCGGCGGAAACACTTCAAAAGATAAATTCATTTCTGTTCTCCTGTAACATCATCAATTCGTTCAAACCATACGGCTCTTGTGGCAGGTGAAATAGATCACCTGATATTCATCGCTGATCTTCGACAAGAGCTGGTTGCCGCACTGCAGCTTTACCTCGTCCAGATTCACGTAAGGATCATCCAGCACGAGGAACGGTTTCTCCGACGGGTACATGGCATCAACCAGCGCAAGGCGCATACACACGCCCAGAAGATCCTGATATCCCGCAGAGAGCCACTTGGTATCCCGGAGCTCTCCCTGTTCCTTCACCTGCACGGCAATATTGGCATTCACCATCCAGTTTCCGCTGGTATCTCCGGTAAGCATCTCGTAATATTTCTGAAACCCGTTCTCGATCGGACCGAGGTAGCGGGCGGAAAACTGTTCCTTCGCGCGCTGCAGAAAATCCTGTGTCCGAGTCAGGACACCATAGGTGTGCAGCTCATTCTCCTGATCTCTCTTGTACTCCTCCATCTGCTGGCACTTCTCATCCCGCAGATCAAGCTGCTCCTGCAGATCCTCCAGCTGACGGTTGTACTGTTCAATTGACTCACGCACATCCTCAAGGCGCTCGTCCACATCATGGATCATTTGGTTGAGCTCATCCAGTGAATACGGGCATTTCTGCGCCATAACAAGCTTACTGACATCACAGGACGCCTCAAATTCCGCCTTCTTTTTCAGCGACTCGTCCCTCGCGTTCTTCGCCAGCCGGTACTCCGCAGCCTTTGTCTGCATCCGGCTGATCTCCGCCGCAATATCATCGCCGAAATCCACGCCGATCTCCTCTCCAAACGCAAGCAGCTCTTTTCTCGTCCGCTCACATTCGGCGCCGGTCTCCACACTTTTATCCAGCCGCCGGCTCATTCGGTCGTATTCATGCAGCATATTTTTTAGCTCGTAGAGACGGGACTTCGCCTCATCAACCTCGCACTCAATATGGTATTTTTTAAGGAAATCCATGATTTCCTGCCTGAGCGCCTGCGTCTGCTGTCCCGCCCGCTCGAGAAGGCCCATGATCTCTTCCACCGGTTTCTGGCGTTTCCTCTGCTCCTCCTCCCGCTGTTTCCGCGCAAGCAGAAGCGCCTTCCGCTCAGATAAAATCCGGCCTCTGCGGACAAGCAGTAAAGAGATTCCCGACACGGCGAATGCAGCTCCCGCAATAATCCAGGGCAGCAGCGTCAGTTCTGCAAAGGCCGCATAAACGGACACGCCAAAGCACGCAAGCCCAAGCACCAGACAGAGAATCGCACACACCTGCATCATTCTGTGCTTGCCCCGTTCCGGAAGGTCTCCCTCCTGCGTGATCGCCATCGCCTCAAAGTATGACATTTTCGTCTCAAGCTGCGCGCGCTCATCCCGGCAGTGGATCAGAAGATCCAGTTTCCTGTCCACCTCGTCGATCTCGGACTCCTCGGGACTTCCCTCTGCAAAGGTATCCTGCAGCTTGTGAAACTGAGTTTTTTCTTCCTCGGTCAGTCCGATATTGTAGAGGGTCGTCTTTAAAATCCCGAGCATCTGTACTTCCTGATTTTTCTGCAGGAATTCCACTTCCTCTGGAACCCGCACCGGAAACAGCCTGTCGTACTCGTCCATCACCCTCTGACGCTCCGCCGCCTCCCTGCAGATACTGTCATAGTTGGCCTTCAGACTTTCCCTGCGGCTTTCCTCACTGGCAAGCTGAAGCGCTGAGGCATATTGGCTCCGAATTTCGGTCAGCTCCTTCTTCTGCTCCTGTTTCTCGGTCAGCTTCATGCCGAGCTCCATGGAAGCCACTTCCGCTGCCAGAAAGCTTCTCAGCTCCTCTTCCAGATGTGTGATCATATTCGCACGCTTTTTCATGGAACCGGTCGCGCGATCCGGTGAAAGCCTGTTCATCCGGTCGCGGATACGCTTTGTCGCACTCTCAAAATTATTGATGTCATTCGTATTTTCCACGAGGTTTCCGAGCTTTGCATTGATGGCGTCGGTCGAGCCGCACTCACAGTCATTCTGAGCGATGAACGCACTCCGACGGAAGGATGCGCTGTCCAGCCCGAACAGCTCGCTGCCGATTTCCGAGGAAAAGTCGTGGCATTCCAGATGCGTGCTCAGATCATACAGGTGGAACTCGTCCGCCTTCTCTGTCTTCCCGAAGGTTCTGCTGATCCGGTAACGCTTTCCCTGATATTCAAAGTCCAGCTCGCCGCCGTAGGTCCCGCCCTGCCACGGCCGGTAGATCACGCGCTCCTTATCGAAGGAACCGGACTCCTTCTTGGAATCAAATCCATAGAACATCACGCGAAGGAAAGCAGCCAGCGTGCTCTTTCCCCACGCGTTGGCCTCATGTATGGTATTCAGCCCCTGTCCAAACTGCATGTTCAGATTGGACAGCTTTCCGAAATTATCAATGTGGCATTCGATCAGCCTCATTCTATATCTCCTCCCCCGACAACGCCATGATCCCGCAGCGGATCACTTCGCTCTTCTGTTCCTCACTCAGCTTTGAGGCAAGAACCATGCGGATAAATTCTCCCTTCAGAGAGGCATCCTGCTCATAGTCACTGTAATTCAGCCGCAGCTTTGTCTTATCGTACACTTTCTCGAAATAAAAGTAATCCTTAAACAGCTCCTGCAGGTACTCACAGTTGAATTCGGAATCCACCTCCACTTCCCCGACCAGCACAAGCTTTACCAGACTTCCGGAGGAGTAGGCAGCATCCGTGATGGCGCTCTCGACTCTCCCCATAGCCTCCTTCGTCGTCATCACGCCGGAGACATCCACCTCCAGCGTATAGAGCGTCCGCGCCGCGATCGGAACAAACCGGTAATCTGCTCTCCTCGCCTCATCGTCAATATCCAAGAGCATGAAGCCCTTCGTCCCGCACTCATCGAAGCCGCGCCCCTCCAGACATCCCGGATAACAGTACATGCCCCGGCCGTCCAGCCGGTCGAGCTTCCTCGCATGCACATGGCCGAGAGCCAGGTAGTCGATATTTTTGTTTTTCAGATCGTTTAAGCTGATGACCTCCGCCTGATCCTTGCTTTTATAATTTTCAAGCTGGCCGTGCAGGGTCACAATATTGAACATGTCATGCTCGAGCACCAGAGCATTGTACATTGTGCTTTGTGTCTCCGCGCTGATTTCCAGCCCGGTGATCGCCACCCTGCCGTAGCGGTATGTCGTCCACTGGTCCGAGAACATGAGCAGGTTTTCCGGGATTTCCTCCAGCTTGCTCAAAAAATTGTCGCTGTCGTGGTTCCCCTTTAGATAGATAAAATCAATCTCCGGGTGCCCCAATATCATATCTTTTACTGCATTACGCGCCATGGCGGATACTGCACGGGTGTCAAAGAGATCTCCCGCGATCAGAATCACGCGCACGCCGTTGTCCACCGCGTAGTCCACCATGCGGGTGAACGTTCGCAGAATCTCCTTCTTGCGCTCCCTTGCCTGTTCCCGGCTGAGATTCGTCGTCATCTTGGAATCCAAATGCAAATCTGCACAATGAATAATCTTCATAGCTCTCACCTCATCGGGATCGCATAGATCCCTCGCATCTCGATCAAAGGTGCGCCCTTTTTCTCCACATAGTCCCTCGTGATCGTCACCATCCCGATATTGGAATCCTTCGGAATTTCATACATAATATCCAGCATGAATTCCTCTATGATCGCGCGCAGTGCCCTCGCCCCGACCTTCTTCTCCTTCGCCTTCTCGGCAATGCACTTTAATGCCTCCATCTCGAAGATCAGATTGACTTCATCCATGGCAAGCAGCTTCTGGTACTGCTTCGTGATCGCATTTTTCGGCTCTATGAGAATACGCACCAGCATCTCCTCCGTCAGTGCCTCGAGTGCGAACATCACCGGAAGACGTCCCAGAAATTCGGGGATCATGCCGTATTTTCTCACGTCCTCGACCGAGACCTGCGTGAGGATATTTTCATCGTTGTCATACCTATCCTTGAGCTCGGCCTTAAAGCCGATGGCGCTCGTCTTGTTCAAGCGCGCCTTAATGATGTCCTCCAGATCGGCAAATGCCCCTCCGCAGATAAAGAGGATATTCCTCGTGTCAACCGTGGTCATGGGCACCATGGCATTCTTGCTGCTGGCTCCGACCGGCACTTCTACCTCCGCGCCCTCAAGGAGCTTTAACATCCCCTGCTGCACGGACTCGCCGCTGACATCCCGCTGGTTCGCATTGCGCTTTTTCGCAATCTTGTCGATCTCGTCGATGAAAATGATACCGTGTTCCGCCCGTTCCACATCATTGTCCGCCGCCGCTAACAGTTTGCTGACCACGCTCTCAATATCGTCGCCGATGTAGCCAGCTTCGGTCAGGGAGGTCGCGTCCGTAATCGCCAGCGGCACATCCAGAAGCTGCGCGAGCATCTTCACGAGATAGGTCTTTCCGCTGCCGGTCGGACCAATCATCAGCATATTGGACTTCTCGATCTCAACTCCGTCCGACACGTCGGACATCACCCGCTTATAGTGATTGTACACCGCGACGGACATCACCTTCTTGGCGTGTTCCTGCCCCACGACGTACTCGTCCAGACGCGCCTTGATCTTGTGCGGCGCCGGAATGGATCGGATGTCCAGCACCGGCTTCTCCTGCTTTTCTTCCTTCGGCTTTGGTCTCTTGAGTTTCTTGTTCTGGGGAACGCTGCCCTGTAAATCCGACAGATTAATCATGCTGATATTCGGCAGCTTGCTGAAATTCATATTCATGAGGTCGCCGAGCCCAAGACCGTTGATATTCATCGTGTCGAACGTCCTCTGCATACACTCCCTGCAGATATAAATGCTCGGCTGAATATGTATCATTTTTCCTGCAACGCTCTCCGGCCTGCGGCACATGTAACAGATATCTTCGTACTCATTATGGGAATCTCCGTCTTTCGGCGGGATATTCTTGAACTCATCTCGGTTCTGATCATCAGACATAGATTCTATCCCCTTCTTTCGGCAAAAAATATGATATACTATTATACGACATATCATTTGCAAAAACAAGTGTAACTGTTCAGCATAGGTCTGCGCATTTACTGCGCTGACCGAAGGTACTGAATAGTTACAAATAGGAGCTGCCTAAAGCAGCTCCTTCAATAATTGATTGACCATTCCCGGATTAGCCTTGCCTTTCGTCGCTTTCATCGCCTGGCCGACCAAAAATCCGATTGCCTTTTCTTTTCCATTGTGATAGTCCTCGACCGACTGCGGATTGTCTGCAATCACCTGCTCCACAATCGCTCTGAGCTCCCCCTCGTCGCTGACACTCTTTAATCCCTTTTCCTCCACGTAACGGTCCGGATCGATATCCTCCGCAAATACCAGCTCAAACACTTCCTTCGCCACACTGCTGTTGATCGTCCCCTCATCGGTGAGCTTTATCAGCTTCGCCAGATTGGCCGGAGAGAAATGAAGATCCTCCGGGTCCATCTCATGCTCCTTCAAGAGACGCATGGTCTCCACCATCAGCCAGTTGGACACCTTTTTCGGATTGCCGCACAGTCCGGTCGTCTCTTCAAAGACATCCGCCAGCTTTTTCGCCGAGGTGAGAATCTCGGCGTCATACTCCGGCAGCCCATATTCCGCCACATAGCGCGCCCGTTTCGCATCCCGCAGCTCCGGCTGGCTCGCCCTCAGCCGCTCGATCCATGCATCCTCAATCACGATCGGCACCAGATCCGGCTCCGGGAAATACCGGTAATCCTGTGCGTCCTCCTTGGAGCGCATCGCATAAGAATAGCCCTGATCGTCGTTCCAGCGGCGGGTCTCCTGCACGACCCTCTCACCGGACTCCAACAGGTCAATCTGCCTCGCAGTCTCCGCTTCGATCGCGCGGGCGATCGCCTTGAAGGACCCGATGTTTTTCATCTCCGTTCGCGTGCCGAACTCCTTCGCCCCCACCTCACGCACTGACAGGTTCACATCTGCGCGCATGGAGCCCTCCTGCATCTTGCAGTCGCTAGCTCCAAGGTACTGCACGATCATGCGCAGCTTATCCAGATAGGCGATGACCTCCTCCGCCGAACGCATATCGGGCTCCGACACAATCTCAATCAGCGGCACGCCGGAACGGTTGTAATCCACAAGAGACACATCCTCCCAGTCGTCGTGCACCAGCTTTCCGGCATCCTCCTCCATGTGGATCTCGTGGATGCCGATCACCTTTTTCCCGTTCTCTGTCTCGATCTCGATGCCGCCGTCGTGGCAGATGGGCAGATAGAGCTGGGAAATCTGGTAATTCTGCGGATTGTCCGGGTAAAAATAATTCTTCCTGTCAAACTTGCTGTACTGATTGATCTGGCAGTTCATCGCGAGACCGACCGCCATCGCGTACTCCACCACCTGGCGGTTTAAGACCGGGAGGGAGCCGGGCATACCGGTACATACCGGGCAGGTGTGCGTGTTCGGCGCACTGCCGAACGCGGTAGAGCAGGAGCAGAAGATCTTCGTTTTCGTCGCAAGCTCCACATGAACCTCAAGGCCGATCACCGTCTCATACTGTTTGCTCATCATCTTCTCCCCCTTTCTACTCCAGAGATATCGGACTGTGCCGGTACGTTCCGGTCTGCTCGAACGTGTACGCCGCCCGTATAATATTCTTCTCTTTGAAACAATCGCCGATCAACTGCAGGCCGATCGGAAGTCCGTTTTTATCCTGCCCGCAGGGAAGGCTGATCGCCGGAAGTCCTGCGAGGTTCACAGACACCGTATAAATATCTCCAAGGTACATTTTGAGCGGGTTGCTCAGGGATTCCCCGATCCGCGGCGCCGTGGTGGGAGCCGCCGGTCCCAGAATGACATCATAGGACGCAAATGCCCGGTCAAACGCCTGCTTGATCAGGGCCTTGGTCTTGAGCGCTTTCAGATAATAGGCATCATAGTAGCCGGAGCTCAAAACAAAGGAACCCAGCATAATCCGCCGCTTGACCTCCGCGCCGAAGCCCTCCGAGCGGGACTTGCGGTACATATTGTGCAGTCCCTCGCAGTCCTTCGTCCGATAGCCGTACTTCACGCCGTCAAAGCGCGCCAGATTGGAGCTCGCCTCCGCGTCCGCGATGACATAGTAGGCAGGGATGGCGTACTCGACCAGGCTCAGGGGAAACTCCTCTACTACGGCGCCCTGTGCCTTGAGTTCCGCCGCAGCGGCAAGAACGGCATCTCTCACATCCGAATCCAGACCGTCGCCCAGATAATCGCTCGGAATTCCGATCCGCATGCCCTTTACGTCCGCGACGAGCGCCGACGTAAAATCCGTATCCTCGCGCCGGATGGAGGTAGAATCCTTTTTATCGTAGGAGGTAATCGCCTCCAAAATGGCAGCACAGTCCGCCACGTCCTTTGCCACCGGTCCGATCTGATCCAGTGATGAGCCGTAAGCGATCAGACCGTAGCGGGATACTGTCCCGTAGGTCGGCTTGATGCCCGTCACACCACAGAAGGAGCTGGGCTGGCGGATACTTCCGCCGGTGTCGGACCCCAGCGCGCATGGCACCTCCTCCGCAGCCACCGCCGCGCAGCTCCCGCCGGAGGAACCGCCGGGCACATGCTCTAAGTTCCATGGGTTTCTCGTGACCCCATAAGCGGAGGTCTCCGTCGTGCTTCCCATGGCAAACTCGTCCATGTTCGTCTTGCCTACAACGACGGCACCTGCCTTTTCCAGATTGCAGACCGCCTCCGCCGTATAGGTCGGCACAAAGTTGTACAGTATCTTCGAACTGCAGGTTGTGAGCAGTCCCTTCGTACAAAGGTTGTCCTTGATGGCAGCCGGCACTCCCGCCAGCGGAGACGCCAGCTCTCCGGCCAAAATCTTCTCCTGTACCTGTTCTGCGCGCGCGTAGGCCCCCTCCTCATCGAGAGTCACAAAACTGTGTACCCGCTCCTCCTTCCGGCGGGCCGCGTCAAACACTGCATCCAGCGCTTCCTTCACCGAAACTTCTTTTGCCTGAATCCGTTTTCCCAGCTCCAACGCCGTCAATTCTAAAAGCTTCATATTTTGCCTCCTGTCACTGATCCACGGTTTTCGGCACGACAAAGGTACGGTCGCGGCGCTCCGGCGCGTTCGCAAGCGTGTCCTCTCCGCCGTCTCCGTTCTCCACCACATCCTCGCGAAACACATTGTTTACCGGAAATACGTGGGACATGGGCTCGATGCCCGAGGTATCAAGCTCGTTCAGCTTGTCGATATAGTCCAGCATGCTCTCCATGTCTTTTTTTGCAGCTTCCCGCTCCTCGTCAGACAATTCCAGCTTTGCGAGAATGCCGACATACTCCATTGTCTCATCACTGATCACATTCGCCATCGTTTACCCTCCTAATTGAGGTGTCCCTTCAGGGACATCTCTAGTCCCGCACCTTAATGTGCACTTCCCGAAGCTGCTGCTCCGTCACCTCATTCGGCGCCTGGCACATCAGATCCTGCGCGTTTCCGTTCATTGGGAACGCAATTACCTCGCGGATATTTTCCTCATTCCGAAGGAGCATAATCATGCGGTCCACGCCCGGCGCCATGCCCGCGTGCGGCGGCGCGCCGAACTGAAACGCACTGTAAAGTGCCCCGAATTTGTTCTTTAAGACCTCTTTGTCGTAGCCCGCGATCTCAAACGCACGCTCCATGATCTTCATATCGTGGTTGCGCACCGCACCGGAGGAGAGCTCCACGCCGTTGCAGACGATGTCGTACTGGTATGCCAGCACCTCAAGCGGCTCCTTCTCATTCAGCGCCTCAAGTCCTCCCTGCGGCATCGAAAACGGGTTATGGGTAAAGCCGATTTTTTTCGTCTCCGGGTCACGCTCGAACATGGGGAAATCGTTGACGTAACAGAAACGATACGCATTTTTCTCCAGAAGATCCAGCTTTGCGCCCAGCTCGTTTCTGATCATGCCCGCGTAATATGCCGCGCGCTCCTCCTTATCTGCCATGAAAAAGATCGTGTCTCCCACTGCAAGCCCTGCAAGCGCCCGGAATTCCTCCTTGAGCTCCACGGGAATAAACTTGTCGATCGGCCCCTTGTAGCTGCCGTCCTCCATCACCTCGAGGTAGCCCAGCCCGCCCATGCCGAGCCCGGTTGCAAACTGCAGCAGCCTCTCGTGAAAGCCCTTGGACATCTCGCTGTGCACGCGGATTGCGCGGACGGTCTTTCCGATAAAAGGCTTAAAGCTGCACTTCTGGAAAAAGTCCGTCACGTCGATGATGCGCAGCGGGTTTCTCAGATCCGGTTTGTCCGTGCCGAATTCCAGCATCGCCTGACGGTAGCTGATGATCGGGAAAGGCGCCTTGGTGACCGCGCTGCCCTCCGGGGCAAACTTCTCAAACGCTGCCGACAGCACCTCCTCCCCCACACGGAACACATCCTCCTGTGTGGCGAAGCTCATCTCGAAATCCAGCTGATAAAATTCGCCCGGCGAGCGGTCTGACCGCGCATCCTCATCCCGAAAACAGGGCGCGATCTGGAAATATCTGTCAAATCCGGACACCATCAAAAGCTGCTTGTACTGCTGAGGAGCCTGTGGCAGCGCGTAGAATTTCCCCTTAAATTTCCGCGAGGGCACAATATAGTCCCTTGCCCCCTCCGGCGAGGAGGCACACAGAATCGGCGTCTGGATCTCCAGAAATCCCAGCTCCGTCATTTTTTGCCGCAGAAAGGCGATCACCTGTGAGCGGAAAATAATATTGTCCTTTACCTTCCGGTTTCTCAAATCCAGATAGCGGTAGATCAGGCGGACATCCTCCCGCACCTCCCTGCTCGTCATAATCTCAAAGGGGAGCTGGCTGTACACCTCTCCCAGTACATCAATGGACTCTGCCTCCAGCTCAATCGTGCCGGTGGGAATCTTCGGATTGTAGGTTTCCTCATCGCGCTTCTCGATGACGCCCTCGACGGAGACAGCCTGCTCCTTCCTTATGCCCTCCAGCAGCCTGCTGTCGCGGATCACGACCTGCATCACCGCATACATGTCTCTCAGATCAATGAAGGACACCCCTCCATGGTCGCGGATGTTCTCCACCCAGCCCGCTACACGCATTGTTTTTCCAATGCTGCTCTCGCTGACCTCTCCCAAGTTTACGTCTCTGTAACAGTTCTTCATCCCTCTGCTCTCCTTTCCTGCATTGAAAAAGAATGTGCCTGCGGCACATTCTCGCGCCGAGCGCGGTCAGCACCGCTGACATTTATTCCGTTTGCGCGAGTGCGCATCCCTGCGGAGCGTTTTTATCATGTAGGGAAGTTTGTAGAACTTTCCTACATGATAAAACCCCGGAATACTGTCTAAAAGTATTCCGGGGCGAATAATCAGATTATCCGTGGTACCACCCGCATTGAGAACATGCGCTCTCCGCTCTCCCGCGCGTAACGTGCGCCAACGAACGGACCTACTGAAAGCCAAACATCACAGCTTCTTGTTCAACCCGCCTGCTCCGGCAGTGTTCCCGCGATCCTCTCTCCCAAACAGCGCTCTCAGTCGGTGACGCTGTATTCCTGTCGGTGTCTGATGATGCGAGTCTCCTTCAACGCATTTTTCTTTTTTCTCTTATACCACATCCTTTTTCTAAATGCAAGTAAAACTTAAAAAATCATGTGAAAACATGTTGCAGTAAAACATACCTTTATATAGCCAGAATCATATTCCAGACCGGTATCGTGACCATGGAAAGCACCGTGGACGCCACCACAAGCCGTGTGGCAAAGAGCTCATCGGCGTGGTATTTGGAGGCGAGGATACTCGTTGTCGCCCCCGCGGGCATTGCCGTCAGGATTGTGCACACTCCGGTGACCAGCGCCGGAACCCTGCACAGAATGCAGACCAAATACAATGCTGCCGGCATCGCAATCAGGCGCAGAAAACTGTAGGCAAAGATCTCCCGGTCAAAGAGCGCGCGTACATCCGCATCCGCCAGTATCATGCCGATGACCATCATGGACAGCGCCGTGTTGCAGCTCCCGATGGCGGTCAGAGGCTTTCCGATCACCCCCGGCAGCTGTGCCCGGCAGATCATCAGCGCCAGGCCCAGCACACAGGCAATGATACAGGGGTGGGTCACCACCTTTTTTAACGCAGCCTTCCAGTCGGTGCTCTGCGTGTAGATCGCAATCCCGGAGGACCACATCATCACGCGCATCGGAATCAGGTATATGCTCGCCATCGCAAGCCCGACGGAGCCGAACGCACCCTCGGCGACCGGATTTCCCAGAAATCCGGCGTTCGAGCAGATAATACCGTACTGTAAACTCATTTTATGGCCCAATTCCTTCTTGCGGTACACAATTCTCCCAAGCACTACGCTCACCGCCTGAACGGCGATGGAGATGACAAACACCATACCGAACTGACGGAAAATGTCCCCATCGCTCCGGATCAGGAAGGAATTGACAATATTGCAGGGCAGCACCAGATAGATCACCAGATCATTGATATTTTTCTGTCCCTCCGGGCTGATAATCCCGCATTTTTTCACAAGCGCCCCCACAAGAATCAGAAGGAGCATGGTAAGTTGTAGAATTAATACATCACTCAAAACCAGGTTCGCCTCCCGCGTTCCTTCCGGTGTGATAAGGAATCCTCCCATTTTCTACGAAAACGGGTCCCTCCTTATCACAGTCCTTAAAACAACCCGCTCCACCTTCAGCCCTGTCGCTCCAAAGTACAGTTTTATATAGTGGTGCTGCCCGAAAATATACCCGAGGTCACACGTTTTCGCCACAGCTCCGCCGTTTGAACCGCGGAAGGTGATCGTCTCCTTTAACGCGCTGTCATAATAGATTGAGACCGGAAGCTGCGCAAGCGCCTCGAGATCGGAGCGCACGGTGATCTCAATATCATAGACCTCTGCCTGCGTCGCCTCGATGCCGAACACCACGGAGGAACCGGCCGTCGTCTTCCAGCCGTCCGTCGGAATCACGATCTCACCGTTTTCGCCCTGCGCATAGTAGACAATGTTGTCATAGTCCCCGTCCTGTTCTTTTACGCTCTGCCGCTCTGCTATCTCCTCCTCGGTAATGCACCCCATCTCATAGAGCATGGCAGGCGATTTTAGGGTATAGCCCAGAATGTGGGCGGCGTTGCGCTGTAAATGTCCCACGGTGATTACGCCTTTATCCAATGCCTCCATCACGTCATCCTGCGCCTGGTCCGAGGCATCGGCGCACACCATGTACAGATCATTGCCAGCCCGCACCATCGGCGCATGGCAGCGCATGTCGGAGGAACTGCCCTCATAGTTGGACTCCGCCCACCAGTCGGTCATGACAATTCCGTCGAAGCCCCACTCGTCTCTCAAAATCAGAGTGTTCTGATCATAGCTTCCCGCAGTCCAAATGCCGTTCACGGGACCGTAAGTTGTCATAACCGCGCTGGCATTTCCCTCCTTAACCGCAATCTCAAAGCCCTTCAGATAGATCTCGCGGAACGCCCGCTGGGAGATGACAGCCTCCGCTTGTCTGCGCTCCTTCTCCTGATTGTTTGCGGCAAAATGTTTGATCGTCCCTGTACATCCCACCACACGCAGTCCTCTGACCTGAGCGGCGCCCATCCGCCCGGTGAGCAGCGGGTCCTCCGAAATGTACTCAAAATTGCGTCCGTTCAGAGGATTTCTGTGAATGTTGAGCCCCGGTCCCAGAAGCGCGTCAATGCGGTTCATGCGCAGCTCTCTGCCCGTGTACTGATACAGCTTTTCCACCAGCGCATCGTTGAATGTACAGCCAAGGCAGGTACCGTTCGGCAGAGAAAACGCCTTTGCCCCCACATCCATGCGAATTCCGGAGGGGCCGTCCGAGGTGCAGACTGCCGGGATTCCAAACCCGCGCAGGGACTCTGTCAGGCCACCGAACGCCGACCCGGTGCCCGGTGTCACCTTCGGAGAGCTCATGCCCTCACCGCGGAACAGACATACCAGATCCTCCACGGAGAGCTGTGCGATAAAGTCCTCCATCGTCACCTTTTGATGATAGACATCTGCCAGCTTGTAGCCCTTGTCGCCGGTAATCACAAGCGCCTCCGGCTGTTCCATGCGCGCACTCACATCCGCGCTCCTGAGTGGCACTTCCTCGTAGATCAGTCCCTCTGTGGACGGACGCATACGCGTAAACGCCTCCACCGGCGCGCACGCCTCCTGCAGCTCCTCCACCACCGTCAGATCGACTTCGAAATCCGCGGTCTTTTGGGCGCTCCGCACATCCGTGCCGAGGTAAACGCCGTAGGTTCCGGTTTCCAGCACATAGCAGTTTTTATGTCCGCTCGCCCCACTGTCGTCGTAGGAGGCAAAACGGCTTACCGGTATGACCAGAGTGGCGCTCTCTGTCTCCTCCGGCGCGAGCACCGCAGTCTTGTAGTAGGCGGCGAGCACACGTGCCGGCTTGCCGAGCGCCCCCTGGGGTGCCTCGATATAGACTTGTGCCACCTCGCTTCCGGGAACTGCGCCGATATTTTTGACCGCGATATCCAGACGCAGCACTCCGCCGCACGAGGTGCCGGACTCCGCATTCGCCGCATCCGAATGCTTCTCGTAAGCAAAGCCCTTCTGCTCCACCGAGAAGTCGGTGTAGGACAGGCCGAATCCAAAGGGATACAGCACCTTTTCCTTCGCAAAGGTCTCAAAATATCGGTAGCCCACATAGATATCTTCGCGGTAAAAGTTCTTTTTGACATCGCCAAAGTTCGCTGTAGAGGGATAGTCCTCAATATTTTCTGCGATAGTGTCCGCCAGCCTTCCGCAGGGGTTCACCCTCCCTGTCAGCACGTCACAGACCGCATTTCCGCCCTCCTGGCCGCCCTGCCACGCATAGAGCACGCAGGGAACAGAGAACTCCTCCACCCATTTCATATCAATGATATTGCCCACGTTTAAGATCACTGCGGTGCGGGGAAAAGCGGCGCTTACCTTTCGAATCAGATCGCTCTCCTCCGCTGTCAGAAGATACTGCCCCGGCAGATTCCCGGTGTCCTGGTCCTCTCCCGCGGTACGCCCGATGATGACAAGCGCCACATCATTGCCCGCAGCCTTTGCGATGAGTTCATCGCTCACCGGCATCTCCTTCTGGCTCCAGGGCACTTTGCCCCAGCCTTCGCCCTCGTCGAAGGGATGTTCCCTGATCCAGTCCTCATAGACGGACAGCACCGACTCGTCCACGGTAATGCCGGACTCCGCCCGCAATGCGTCCAGAATACCCACCACATAGCGGGTGTTTACCAGACCTCCGGAGCCAAGTCCGCTCTTGTAGTAATTGAACGCGATGCGCCCAAACACAGCCACCTTCTCTCCCCTGCGCAGCGGCAGCGTCGCGTTCTCATTCTTCAGGAGAACGCAGCCCTCCGCGGCCGCCTGCCGGGCACACGCCTGATACTCCTCCATGTTCAAAGTAAATTCACCCATTTTCACTCCCCTATTTCTCCATTTTCAACAATACCACCCCATGCGCGGGGATCGTCTGTTTCTCAGGGAAATCGCACACACCTCCCGCCCACACATCCAACGCTTTTCCCTCAAAGTGCATAAAGCGGTCAGGCTGCACGCTCAGCTCTTTTTCCGTGACATTAAAGATCGCCAGGTAATCACTTCGTGTCTCTTTTTCCTTCGCATTCCAGACAATAAAGCTGTCATCCCGGAAACACTCCCTGGCGCCCTCCGCAGCCTCCAATAAATGCAGCACCTCCCGGTTCGTGATCAGTGCGAGTGTTTCCGAATCCAGTTTCGTGAGCTCCGCCCCCAGCATCAGCGGAGATTTGAAGATACTCCAAAGAGTCAGCATCGTTTTCTGCTCATCCGGAGTAAAGTTCGTCTCCCTCTCACTTCCAAACCCTTTCCCGAGAAAACCGAGCGGCAGCATATCACAGTCCGGATAGCCTCCATCCGCCACAAATTCCTGCCAGTTCCTGCAGCGGTCAAACATATCCCGCAGGGACCTCCAGTTATCCCAGAAATCGTCGGTAATCCGCCACATATTCGCATTTTCCTGATAAAAATCATTCTCCTCCACAATTGCCGGTCCCGGTGAGAGACTCAGCACAATCTCCCTGCCGCACTTCTCAATCGCCTTGTGGAGCATCACGATCTCCGCCTTGGAGGATTGCGCATCCATCCGGCAGATATCGTCACATTTGATGAAATCCACTCCCCACTGCGCATAGAGCTCCAACAGTGAATCGTAGTATTCCTGCGCGCCCTCCGCTCTGGGCTCCACACCGTACATGTCCGGATTCCAATAACAGATCGAGTAAGGATTAGCGATTTCGTTCGCCCTGTGTGTGCTGTTTTTTATGGCAGTGCGCAGATATGCCGCCTGTCTGGGGATTCCACGCATAATATGTATTCCGAACTTCAGACCCAGACTGTGGACATACTCCGCCAGCGGCTGAAATCCCTTGCCGTCTGCGGAGGACGGGAATCTCTTCACGCAGGGCAAAAGTCTGGAATACTCATCCATCTCCACTTTCGCAAACGGAACATACTGGAACCGATCCCGCTGTTCCCCCGCCTCATAGGAATACCACGCGATATCCACAACAATATACTCCCAGCCATATTCCTTTAAGTGTTCCGCCATATACTCCGCGTTGGCGCGAACCTGCTCCTCATTCACTGTAGTATCATAGTAATCATAACTGTTCCACCCCATCGGCGGCTTGCTTAACATTGTTTTCATGGATTACCTCCTCCTTTTTCGGCGTTTCCGTTTGCCTATGATTTAATAATACCTCAATTTTTGCTTTTATCAATGCTTTACAGGGCCTCATTCAAATCAATTGAACGGCCCTGTTAACATCATCTATGCGGACACTTACTGTAAACTTCGTTACTATTCACCTTGCCCCTGCATTATCCTGTTTTACATCATCACCAATGTTCTTGTCCTATATAGCCTCTACGCCCATAAGAACCGTCCCAAGCACCTGTACCTTGCAGGCTGAGAGTTTATCACAAAACTGCATGTACGTCTTTCTCGGAGACGCATTCTGCTTCGCCACAACCACAACCGCATCGGCTGCATAAGCAGCCTTAGCCGCCGCCGGATCCACAATCATATTGCCCGCCGCCACGATTTTATACTTGCCGGTGAGTGTTTTTTCAATCTGGCCTGCCAGTGCTTTCAGCTCCGCATCCTTCACGTCTCCTACAAAGGCAACTGTTGCGTTCTCAGATTGCAAGGCATCCAGCATCTTTCCCAGAGAGAGCGCCATCGCCTCCACACGGCTGTCGTATTCCGATTCCTTTATCACTACACCGAACAGCCGACAGATCAACCGGTCGATGGGATTTTTCCTTTTCTTTTGAGCCGGCAGCTCCGAAAGTACACGGGCATTCAATCCAAGATTTCCCGCTTCCCTGATCTTGCCCGAGAGCAGATATTGCAGGAAATATATCACCGCACATACGAAAAATCCAATAACTGCCGCAATCACGATCCACTTTATTCCGTTGCGCACTGCCCCCCGCTCATCGACAATGGGTCTCTCTATCGAAGATTCCTTTCTCTCCCAATCCCGGTATTTCTCATTCAGCTCAGGCACATTCTGCTTCCAAACATTCTCCTGATTTTCCTGTTCAAGCTGATACGCCTCCCGGTCTGTATTGATCTGCGTATAAGACACAGCCTTCGAATTTTTTAAAGTATGCTCATCCAACGAGGAGTTCACGAAACTGTACCTTGACTGAAATGCATCGCCTGCAACCCGCACCAGCTCTTCGCTGTGCTCCTTCGTATCCGCCACCACATTTATGGTAATCGCATACCGCGAGGTGTCAAACGACACACTCAGCACTTCCTTGAGATATTTCAATTCCCCGATATCAAAGGAAAGCTTGTCCATCACCGTGGTAAAAAACTCGCCGCTGTTATAGTAATCATAATAGGCATAGATGATCTTATAGGCAGGATTCTCATTCTGGATGGAGCTGCCCGGCATGATCTGATAATTCGTATCGATATAGAGATTCATGGAAGCAACCCACTCATTGCGCGGATCAATCTTCATCAGTATCGATTTTTCATTGTAATCGGTCTGCAGCCGAAGATTTCTCTGGTTTTCGGAGATCTGCATTTTAAGTGCAACCCCTTCCGCCTCATAGGCAGTCATTTCATCCTCATACTCTGCCTTCATGCGCTCCACGTTCTCCGGATCTTTCAGCCCCTGAATGCCCATTGCAAACTTAGTCCCGCCCACAACAACTGCAAACACGATCATCACGATCAGAAACACCCGCCACCGCAGACAGATATTAAGTAACATTGCCGATAAATTGATTTCCTCTTCGTATTGGTTTTCCATGACCCTAGCGCCCTCCTCTATTTTTCTTTCTGTTCTTTTTTCTTTGAGCTGAGACCTGCGGCCTCCCCGCAACAGACATTCCTTTCTCATTGGCCTCAACTGCCTTAGCAGAGGTTTGCTCCTCCTTGGGCTCTGCCGTTATCGCAGCCGGCTCCGAAATCTTCTGAAACAGCCCCTGCTCCTGCACCACAATGCGGTTAACTGCCATGCCAAGCCCCATCATGATCCAGAACACCGGCGCCGTATTTACATTGGAATCATTCGCCAGCGACGCAATCATATAGTTCAGGGTTCCTATCAGAATACCGAAACCAATCCAGGCAGCTCCCTGCCCCAGCTTCGCCCTGCGGTATATCCGGACCGATCTGACAAAATACCACGCATAAAAGCCAAGAATGCACAGCATTGCAATCAGTCCGTTCTCCACCCATTGCTGCATGGGCCAGCAGTGGGCTTTCACATCATATATCCCGACTCCCCATCTATACACCCGGATCACATAATCATTCTGCGGAAATGCCAGAACATAATTATTCGCCCCGATTCCGAGGAATAGATACTTCTTCAGTAACGGAATCGTGCGGTTCCAGATGAAACCTCTTCCGCTGAACGCATCATCACAGAACCATTCAACAGAAGGCACATCATCCATCTTTGCCAGCTTTCCAAGCGGATTCAGATAGTAATAGGTTCCGTCTGTCTGATTTGTAAAATACCACGTTCTCCCGTCAATCGTGACTCCGATTCCGTAGTAATCTCCCAGATTGACCAGCTGAATGGAACACCCTGCATATGCCTCATCATCCAGCACACATTTATAACTCTCATCTTCTAATATGGTATAACTCAGTATATTTTCATCGCCATCCTTTGTCTCGAGCAAATAAGTTCCTTCATCCGGATCAAAGGCATACGCGATCTGCAGCTTTTTATCCTGCAGCGAAAAAACTACCGAATCCGCATTCGTATCAATATCCTTGATATAAATTGCATCCGCCCAGTGAACCGTACCTGCTACGGTTGTCCGCAGACGCTCCCATGCCGGTGTCCCCATAAACGCGTTTACACCGATCGTCAACGCCAATGCATACACGACAATCACCGCAATCAGTGACCATATTTTCCGGCTCATCAGTATAAAGACACCCACTGCAAGCGCGAGCGGCAAAGCCAGATACCAGGAGGTTGTCCCGGAGCCCTTAAGGCAAATCACAAAGGCTGCTGCAGGTATCAGGTACAATATCCTCATCCACCATCGCCTGGCTGCCAAAAACATCCCAATCAATACCGGAATCAATACCCCAAAATAGAAAGGAAGAAAGTCGACATTATACAAGGTTGTATAAACAGTGCGGGCCGGAAACGTAAACAACAGCTCATCCAGATTATCCCACCAGGAAGGATTTGTAATCAGCTTTCGCCCAAAGGTAGTTAAAAAAAGATCTTTTCCGTAAAACTGGAACACACCGATCATCGTGACAGCCATAATCCCAATGCCTGACCAGTGCAGCACCTTACGGACCTGTCCCTCACTCTGCACACAGTGGTAAGTATAATAGCAGAACATCACATATGACAACACAACCCACACGGACTCAAACATCTCGTAGCCGCCCCTGAACGCATATGTACGGTACTTAGACAAGAGCCCTGACAGCAAAACAAGAGCTGCATATGCGACAAGCGGATCACACATCGGCTCAAAGGAAAGCTTCTTCTTATGTATGTAATCGTAAATCAGTATCCCCAGCATCACTGCCCCAAGTATCATGATAGCAAACGATTTAAATGCCAGGAAAAAATCCGTAACAATTTCCGATGCATCCGGAAACCATTCGAACACGCTCAGATGCGTGTGATACTCATACTGGTGCACAATCAGGGGAACAAAGCCCAGCACAAATATGATTGGAATTAACACTTTATTATTTTTTTGCTTTGTAGTTTTCAAACGATTCTCCCTTTGCCCAATTCGGTGCACCGCCTATATTACACCTTTTTTTATAAAATGTCTATACCTTTAATTTTTCCACCACTTCCAGCCCCACCTGAATTTCCATAACCCGCCCCATCATCTCGACTTCCAGCCGGGCAATCCGCTTATGGCGGTCAATTTTCTTAATATAGCCCTCCATTCCTTTCAGGGGGCCGCTCTTTATGATAATCTGTTCATTCTCAATCACTCCGGTGGAGATTTCCACGATCCGGTCCTCCCCGCCCAGCCTCTGCAGAAGGTCCACCTCCTCCTCGGACAGAGGGACGAACTCCCAGCCTGTGCCAAGAATCTTGGTCAGCCCCGGCACATGTCTGAGCTGAAAAAACAATTCCTCCGGCTGTCCGCTCACCAGAAAAACATAACCGGGGAAGAGCGTCCGCTGCTCGGTGTGCCACTTCCCCTGGTATCTGCGCTGTCGCTTCGTGTAAGGAATAAAGCAGCTCTGCAGCACCCCGTCCTCGCCGTCCTCCATTCCGATCATCCTCCGGCACAGGAGCGCAATCTTTTCTTCATCCCCGGTCATTACCTGTATCACATACCACATGTCTGCCTCCATGTTTCAGTAATACATTAATCATACATCACAAGCATGGCAATTGCAATCATAACAAACCGCTACTTTGCCCTGCCGATTTCTGCTATACTATTCACGAAAGAGTGCATCTCCTCTCTGTCGCGAATTCCCCGGGCAGCCTCGATCACCTGACGCCTCTCATCCTCCGTCAGGGACTCGAAGCCCAGCATTGCCGCCCGGTTTTTGCCCAATTCATATCCGAGCCCAAGCGGAACATCATCTCTCACCATGTCATCATCCTCCTAAAACCAGCCAAAACATTTACCAATCCAGTAACAGAGTCCAAGCAGCCAGCTCGAAAAGATGCCATATAAGATTACCGGTCCCGCAATCCGAAAAATCTGGCAGCCGATGCCGAAAACCTGCCCCTCCTTCTGAAATTCAATCGCAGAGCTCGCCACGCCATTGGCAAAACCCGTAATCGGAACCAGCGCCCCCGCTCCGCCCCAGTTCGCCAGCGGCGCATAGACGTTGAACGCCGTCAGCACGACAGAGAGCAGCACCAGAATCATACTGCACCACATCCCTGCATCCTCCTGCTTCAACTGGAAAAAAGATACCGCCAGATTTGTGATTCCCTGTCCCAGAGCACAGATCACTCCGCCAAGCAGAAACGCCTTGCCCATGTTCGCCCAAAGATTGTGGGTCGGGGTCACCTGTTCCACATACTCGTTGTACTTCTCATTCCGCCGCTGTTCTTCCTCCATCGTCAGCTTTTTCTTTTGCCTCTGTTGACTCCCACTCATATTATGACCTCGCCATTTTGTAGATTTTTAGATTTAGTATTCCGACAAATCCGGCTCTCTATTCAAAAAAAGAACGTTTCCAGGTTTTATTCCTGAAAACGTTCTCTTTATTTAAAAATTCCTTAACAGCCTCTTTAAACAGATTTCTCTGAAAGAAAAAATTATCTATCATTGATGTCATCCAGCTCAAAAAAATCAACCGGGTTGTTTGCTATGATCTCAGGGTCCGACATAACAAGATCATCTTGAGTTCCAGACATGGCATTATGTTCTGGATAACTAATTTCCTCAAAGGTTTCTACTCCTGTCAATGCATCATATGAGACCACTCCAAAAGTGACACAATCGCTTGTGTCCGCTGCGTCAATGCGGGGAGTGTTGGTTGCAAAGAACGTAAACACAAGTGTAAAAGCAATAAAAATAATTCTTTTTTTCATGACGATGCTCTCCTTTATAAAATAAAGAAATATTGTCACTTTCTGATCAAAATATTCAAAGTCCGACCCCTTTTACTATTGATACAATCGATAATAGACACGCACAGACCCCGAATCTCCTACTGCGCTAGCTTTTATCGTAATTCGGTGGAGACCATCGGCATTTAAAAAGTTTAAATTTATATTTGCAACCTGATAATAATCATTTATAAAGTAACTACTAGTCGGTGATCCACCAGATACTGGGGTTAACAGAACAGTTCCATCCACCAAATCACGACCATTATTATTCGGGCAATATATGCCAATATACCATCCTTCCGAGGTTCGAATCGTCTGACTTAAGTTGACCTCTAAGCGATTGCCCGTTACAGCTGTTCCCACATAGTAATATACATTGCCATCTGGTCCAATTTCGTAACTGCTTGCCAAACTGCTATTATCATTACATATACTAAGCTCTACCGATTCAGCATTATCCTCTTGCGCATAAACTGCCGTTTCTGTTATTAATGACATTATCAGTGCTAACATTAATAACACACTTAAATATTTTTTTCTTTTCTTCATTTCACCTATTCTCCTGTTTTTTATGAACTTTGAATATTCTGACTTCTTTTGATCATTCAATACTTACGAACTTTAAATTATTTTTTTCTTTCATTTGCTCCAACAGTTCATCCGTTTCATTTTCCTCAGAAAAAAAAGAAACCTTTATCCGCTTTGAATCAAAAAATTTTTCCCAGAATTCCCACGCTTCCATCTCTCCAACATCTACCTGACTGTCAAACTTCTTCTTGATCTCTTCCCAGTCTTTCGGATCAAAAACACTTACCCACCGGCTTTTTCCATCCTTACCCTGAAACGAAAGACAGTTCGGTCCGATCATCATAAACCCGTCCGGCGTTTCTTTTAACATTCCTCTCACTTCAAACGTCGCATAAAACCATGCCTCATTGTAGTCACTTACCAAATTTGGACACCGCTCCAGATATCCCCTTGCTATGACATCCAATTTTGCTCTTGCCACCTCATCCAGCAGGAGCATCCCTCCTTGGCTTTCATAACCGTCCGCCGTCAAATTCTGTATTCCGGTTATCGGATCAGTATTCAGGGTAAAACCGCTCATATTTTTTTCTACCAGCTTTTCCGCGCCCAGAGACTCCTTGATCGCATCCTCTAATTCCTGATCAATAACCATCCCGATAAAAAAACCGCAGCCCAGATCGTTAATCAAAAATTTTTTCCCTGACTCCTGATCCACCTGTATCGGATTCTCGTTGATCCGCCAATTTATGCCCTCTCTATTTTCCCTGTCATAAATGCGCATGTATCCGCGCTCTCTTTGTTCAATCTGATACCGTCCAGTGTCTACTGACTGAATTGTGCCTTCATACCAATGATATTGCCTTGAATAATTTCCATATATAGGGGCAAGTTCCTCTGCTGACTTTTCATAAGAATCATTACCGGCATTTACCTTGTTTATCAACTCTGAAAATTTATTGGCATTTTGGGCCTTTCCCCGTATCCTAGAGCTTACATTTGTCATTCCTGAATATACACTCTCGATTTTCATGTGTCCTCCATATGGTTGCACCATAATGCTTTGTTTTTTGTTATCGTAACATAACATTTTTTGACTTACAATCTTTTTCCAACCAACAACCCCATTTAGGCAAAATTGATCTTATTATGGCCAAAATCGTCCCTAAAAGAAAAACAGGTTCTATTCAACCTGTTTTTCTTTCAGCACAAATATGCCTTATTATTAATCATGAATTTGTAACCGGTGGTTACCGGCGGATTTCGCTTCCCGATCTTTTAAGCGGTCTCCTTACGGCTGATTGACCACTCCGGTAAACAGCGGCTGTCCCGCGTCGCTTGTAATCACGAAAAGAAACGGGCGGTCGAGAATAAAATCCATCTCTTCCTCTGACGGTATCGCCGCTCCTCCGTCCTCCATTATCACTGTGAACGCCGCGGCGACGCAGCCTTCCTCGTCGATGCACACCCGGGCGGCATGCTTAGCTTCACTGACACACATTTCATCACTTGTAAGCGGAGTAAAATCAGCCCTTCCTCTTACGAAAACATCCGTGATTCCAAGAGCCTGCAGCCCGCCTTTCAGGTCTGTTTCGGAAAAAACGTCAAACTTCGGCACCGAGTAATGGACGATGAGATTCTTCTTGTTTTCCCATTCCTGCCCATTTCCAATCATGTCCAGATACTCCCCGGAACCCAGCACATCGTCCACGGTTTTGCCCTCATCGGGAAGAAGGAGCCACATACTGCCGCCATTCTTGAAGGCAAGGCTGATCGCGCCGTAATTCTCTCCCCGGAAATAAGACCCGAAAATAGATTGGTTGTTCATAAATTCCGTACGGATATCGCCGTCGATGCCATGGAACATTTTCGTGTCGTTATCGCTTTCTGCAAACGTATTCTCCCATCTCACACGGAAATAAACCGTCGAGCATAACGCCAAAACCGTTTCGGGTGAAAGCTCCACATGATCGACCGCGTCCTTTAACAACCCTTTTGTCTGCTCATTGATCCATTGCCGCAAAAGCGCGGTCATCTCCTCTCTGGCCGGATCGCCGCTAAAGGAGGCGGCAAAATAATTTTCAGCCAGAGTGTCGAGCGTTTTCTGTCTGCAGGAAATATTGTTGTTCAGCCAGATAGAATTTGCAAGAACAGAAGTGGTTGCACCGTCATCGCGGTAATTAGCCATCCACATATTTTTCGCCTGTTCCCGCAGTTCCTCTATGCTTTCTGCGCCGAGCAGCTCCAAAATCTGTGCGCGGCTGTCTCCGTCCGTCGTCTCTGCCAGCATCGCGAGCGCCATATACACATTGACCGGCGAATAAACGCGGTTGCCACTCCCTGCTCCAGTCAAAAACTCGTTGATCGAAGACTTGAAAAAACTGTCGGGAACCCGGAGCGCCTCTGCCGCCAGACGGCGCTCTTGGCGCTGTTGGCTCCAGGGCTCATACATTTCTCCAAATTTATCACTGTCATAGGTTCCGTCAGCTCTCCAACAGCTCTGTTCATCGGGATATTTCGCCGCAACGGGATATTTCGGGGCGGCAAGCGCCGCCGCGTAAACGGAATTTTTCCCGGAATTCCACGGATATCCGTCCGTCAATACAACTCCTCCGATAATGCCGACACACGCAGCAGCCGCGGCAAGTGAAATCCAAAACGGCCTTTTCCCTTTCCTTTTTTCCGTTTTCCGGTTTCCCTTCTCCCTCTCTTCCTGCACAGGCAGGATCATCTCCTCGTCAAGCCTGCCGACTGCTTTGCTGATCTCTTCTGCCTTCATACCACAAAGCCCTCCTTTTCCAGATATTGTTTTAGACCAGCTCTTGTCCGGTACAGCAGACTTTTCACCTTGGATTCGCTCATGCCGCGGTTTTCCGCAATAAATTTTACGCTGTCGCAGAAGTAATACCGCTGCAAAAACACAGCCCTTGCCTCTTCTTTGCATCCCTGCAGGTAATCTCGAATTGTCTTCGTGAGCAGCTCTGCATCAGCCTCCTGTTCGGGGGAACTTCCGGAGGGCACGCACTCCTCAAGCTCATCGAGCGACAGGGCATACTGGGTTCCGCCGCGCTTTTTTGTCCTGCTTTTATGCCAGCGCCCGATAGAGAGCTCACGTGTAATCTTGCCCAGATAATAGGCAAGCCGAGGCGGCAGGTTGGGCGGAATGGTGTTCCATGCTTTCAGATAAGTATCATTCACACACTCGCTGCTGTCCTCGGCATTGTTCAGAATATTCTGAGCTATCACGTACAAATATCGGGAATACTTCCTCTCCGTCTGACGGATTGCCTCCTCGTCACGATTTTGAAACAATTCAATGATCCTGCTGTCTTCCATCATACACCTCTGCTGTGACCGTTTAGCCGATTCTATCTATAATACCACGAAAAAAACGATCCGGTTGCAGAATGCATAAAATTTTAATCAGCAAACATCGGCGAAGAGAGATAACGGTCGCCGGTGTCGGGCAACAGGACTACAATGGTCTTGCCCTTATTCTCGGGGCGCTCCGCAAGCCGGATCGCGGCATACACCGCCGCACCGGAGGAAATGCCCACCAGAACCCCCTCACTTTTTCCGATCAGCCTTCCAGTGGCAAGGGCGTCCTCGTCACTGACGGTAATGATCTCATCATAGACTCCGGTGTTCAG
>CAZWRT010000014.1:33286-45289 GCA_964636375.1 uncultured Lachnobacterium sp.
TTCCCGCCACACCGGTGGAGAGCACGGCAGAGGAAGCCGGTTCGACGGCTGCCACCCGGATATCGGGATTTTTTGACTTCAGATATTCCCCGACTCCCGTGACTGTACCTCCCGTACCTACACCTGCCACAAAGATATCCACTTTACCGTCCGTGTCGTTCCAGATTTCCGGTCCGGTGGTGGCTCGATGCACTGCGGGGTTGGCGGGATTTTCAAACTGTCCCGGGATAAAGCTGTCCGGAAGCTCCTTTGCCAGCTCGTTTGCCTTCTCGATCGCACCCTTCATGCCCTTCGCGCCCTCGGTCAGCACCAGCTCGGCGCCGTATGCCTTCATAAGCTGCCGGCGCTCCACAGACATGGAATCCGGCATGACGATGATTGCGCGGTAGCCCCTTGCGGCCGCCACGGACGCCAGGCCGATGCCGGTGTTGCCGCTGGTTGGTTCAATGATGACGGAACCCTCCTTCAACAGCCCCCTTGCCTCGGCGTCGTCGATCATGGCCTTGGCGATCCTGTCCTTGACAGAACCGGCGGGATTCAGATACTCCAGCTTAGCAAGGATTTTTGCCTCCAGATGATGGCTTTTCTCCAAGTGCGTGAGCTCCAATAGCGGAGTGCTGCCGATCAGCTGATCGACTGATGTATAAATGTTTGCAGACATAACAGATTCCTCCTGTTTTTTATGATGTTACTGAACAGCTTCAAAGCCCTGGGCAAGATCGGCGATGATATCGTCAATATGCTCGGTTCCGATGGAGAGACGGACGGTGTTCGGCCGGATGCCGGAGGCAAGCAGTTCACTCTCCGTCATTTGTGAGTGGGTCGTGGACGCAGGGTGAATGACCAGACTCTTGACATCCGCCACATTGGCAAGCAGAGAAAACAGCTTCAGGCTCTCCGTAAATTTCTTGGCTTTTTCCGCGTCACCCTTGATCTCAAAGGTAAAGATGGAGGCCGCTCCCTGCGGGAAGTATTCATCGTAAAGCTCCTTTTCGCGGCCGGTTGCAAGCGACGGGTGATTGACCCGCTCCACCTGCGGATGGTGACTCAGAAAATCCACCACCTTCAGGGCATTTTCCACATGGCGCTCCACCCTTAAGGACAGGGTCTCCAGCCCCTGCAGGAGCAGGAAAGAATGAAACGGAGAGATCGTTGCTCCCAGATCCCTCATCAGCGTCGTGCGCATTTTGAGGATATAGGCGAGATTGCCGCATGCCTCAGAAAATACAACCCCGTGGTAAGAGGGATTCGGTTTGCTGATACCCGGGAATTTGTCGTTCTGTGCCCAGTCAAACTTGCCGGAATCGATCACAACACCGCCCATCACAGTGCCGTGGCCTCCGATAAATTTCGTCGCGGAGTGCACCACAATATCCGCGCCGTGCTCGATGGGGCGCAGATAGTACGGAGTTGCAAAGGTATTATCCACAATAAACGGAATTCCGTGGCGGTGCGCCACATCCGCGATCGCCCGAATATCAATGACATCGGAATTGGGATTGCCGAGGGTCTCCGCATACAACAGCTTCGTATTCTCGCGGATCGCCGCCTCAAAGTTTGCCGGGTCCTTCGGATCGACGAAGGTTACATCCAGCCCCTGATCGTGGAGCGTGTTGGCAAACAGATTGTAGGTTCCGCCGTACAAATTGACGGAGGACACGATGTGGTCGCCGGCGCATGCAATATTCTGAACGGCATAAGAGATCGCAGCAGAGCCGGAGGCTGTGGCAAGAGCTCCCGCTCCGCCCTCCAGGGCCGCGATGCGCTCCTCAAACACGGAGGATGTCGGATTCATCAGACGGGTGTATATATTGCCGCCCTCCGTCAGTCCAAACCGGCCCGCCGCCTGTGCCGAATCTTTAAACACGTAAGAGGTGGTGGCATAGATCGGCACCGCCCTCGCGTCCGTTGCCGGGTCCGGATTCTCCTGCCCTACGTGTATCTGTAAAGTTTCAAATTTGTAATTGCTCATTTTTTCTACCTCCCTTGTATTTTAACGGGATTATATCCCAATATTCCTACCTTGTCAATAGGTTTTAACATTTTCTGGCGAATCAATCAGATCCGCGATCGAAACGCTGTCCAGATAGTTACAGATTACTTCATCCAGTTTTTCCCACATGGGACGTGTACGGCAGGTGGCGGCGCGCTCGCAGGAATTCGGCTTACAGTTCAGGCATGCTACCGGGGCCAGGGAGCCTTCGGTAAGGCGGAGAATTTCGCCCACAGAATAGTCCTTCGCCTCGCGGTTCAGCCGATATCCGCCGCCCTTTCCGCGCAGACCGTCGATCACTCCGGCTTTGGACAGCACCACCAGAATGCTCTCCAAATATTTGACCGAGATGGACTGCCGCTCTGCAATTACGCTCAACGGAACGTACTCCTTCTTCTCATGACATGCAAGCTCGATCATCACGCGCAATGCATATCTTCCTTTGGTGGAAACAAGCATAAAAACCCCCCTTTCAATCAACCTATTATACTATGGGATTTATGGGAAAGCAAGATAAATGAAACCGGAAAGAGTTTACGTGCTTCAAACTCTTTCCGGTCTTCTCCTGCTTTACTCGTCTCTGTGGTCATTCACCACGACATTGACGCCGTCCAGCCCTGTGACCTTCACATTGCGGTTCACTTTTGCGTCATAGGTGTCCGCCTTCACGATCTCCGCCAGATCAATGCCCGTGGCTTCCTTCATGCTCTCAAACAGCTTGGTCATAACAACAGGCACATTTCCGGCAACCTGTTCCACGCCGCCGCTTACGCCCTCGCCGCCGCCGATAATTGTAATCTTGTCGATCTGCGTGAGCGGCTCAGCGATTTTGCCTGCCACCTCAGGCAGCACCTTGATCATCATCTCAGCCACGGCCGCCTTATTGTACTTCGCATATGCCTCGGCCTTCTTCTCCATCGCCTCTGCCTCAGCAAGACCCTTCGCCTGTATTGCGGATGCCTCGGCCTCTCCGACAGCCCGGATACCGGCAGCTTCCTGCTCCTTTGCAAAGCGGTCCGCCTCAGCCTGGGCCTTTTTCGCCTCGGCCTCGCGCTGGATCTCAAACTGCTTGGCCTCCGCATCCTTCTGTCTCTGATAGAGGACTGCGTCCGCGCGCTGCTGCGCCGCGTACCTGTCTGCCTCGGCCTGTTTCTTGATCTCCGCCTCCAGCGCCTGCTCTTTGACCGCAACCTCTTTCTGCTTCAGCTCGATCTCGCGCTCCTGCTTGGCGATATCGGCATTGGCCGTGGTAACCTCGATGGTTTTGCGCTGCTCTTCCTTTTGAATCTCGTAGGCCGCATCCGCCATAGCCTTCTTCGTGTCCGCGTCCATCTGCAGCTCGGACTTCTTGATCGCCAGCTCGTTCTGTTTTTTTGCAATCTCGGTCTGTGCTTCAACCGCCGCGTCGTTGGATTCCTTGTCCGCAGCCGCCTGCGCTACCTTAATATCGCGCTCACTCTCGGCCCTGGCGATAGCCGCAGCCTTCTTAATCTTGACAATATTGTCAATACCCAGATTCTCAATGACCTCGTTGCCGTCCACAAAATTCTGCACGTTAAAGCTTATGATGTCAAGTCCCATCGCCGCAAGATCCGGCTCCGCATTCTCCTTCACCAGATTCGCGAACTTCTGGCGGTCTGAGACCATCTCCTCCAGCTTCATCTTACCCACGATCTCACGGACATTGCCCTCAAGCACTTCCCGCGCAACGCTTGCTATGTACTCGGTGTTCCGATTCAGAAAGTTCTCCGCCGCAAGCCGCAGCTTATCCGCCTCATTGCTGATCTTTACATTGACGGTGGCGTCCACGTTTATATTGATGTAATCTGCCGTGGGAACTGCGTTGCTGGTTTTCACGTCGATCGGAATCAGCCGCAGATTCAGCTTATCCAGACGCTCAAAGAACGGAATGCGGATCGTCGCTTTTCCGATGACAATCTTCGCCTTTTTCTTGATACCGGAAATAATGTAGGCCATATCCGGCGGCGCCTTCACATAACCGATGCACAACAGAATAATAAGTAGAAGCACCACTCCTGCCGGTATGGCAAATTTAATAACTTGTTCCCACATAAAATTACCTCCTTCGCTTGTACACGTCTGTATTTCATGCCATTCCCAGCTGTCATCGAGCGACTGAGAATGGCAATTAATTATACCACATAATCCGCACCATTACAAGCTATTCGCAATCCCATATGCTGCCAGGAAGTAATAAAAGGAGCCGATCATCTTGCCAAGCGCCATCGATACGATGGCCCAGCTCAATCCCCGGCTGATCGCAAGGCGATGGAACATGATGGGAAAGGTGTTCAAAATCTCCGCCAGCGCCACCGAGATACAGCCCACAAAAATGCCTGCGGAAATGCCGTATACCGCAAAGAGCAGATGGCTGATCCAGGCAATCGGAAAGACTGCCTCCCACTCAAACACGGTAAACACGGCTCCGGTCAGGACACCCAAAATGATAATATTTTCCATCATCAGGACACGCTGCCCCTCCTTGGTCCTTCCCAGAATTCTTGGGATCACCCCGATGACCAGAAGGAATGCAAACGTCCCCGCCGACACCGCTGCCCCACAGGAGAAGAAGAGAATCGCCTGCACGACATGCTTAGCCCACATCATGCTCGTGTCCTTTCCTGCCGGCGTTCTCGATGAAAGTCGCATCTGTGTCCTTTTCGTATTTACGCATTTCCACCTGTACCGGGGTGGGGTCCGGGGTGATCTTCTTCTTTCCTATGTGATTGAAGAATACAAGGATTCCCACCGCAAGACCGATGCAGTAGAAAATCTCGATCTCCGTCACTCTCGGCTTCTTGGTACCCATAAACTGCCCGTAAAAGCGCTCAAACACCTCGGTTACGGACACATCGTTGTTGAACGCCATGATTGTGAACGCGGAGCCTAAAAAAATGAGAACACATAACAAAATGACCTTGCAGATCTCTAACCATTTCGGTGCGATCGGAATCGTGACATACTCCACCACAAAATCCTGTTCCCCGTAGCTGACCACCTCTACATCGGGATAATCCCCATGTATCAGCTCAATCACATTCAGGATGGAGAACACCTCGATCTGCCGTTTCGTCTTACGGTCATTTTTTGCAAAAGAATACAGCATTTTGTTCTTGATCCCAGCACAGATCGCCGGATTCTGGCATTCCACCGACATCACATCCGAAAGGCGGACCTGCGGCTCGTGGCAGACAGAATTGCGATCTGCCTTCACATACACAATCTCATGCCCGTCTTTCATAGCTCATGCGACGCACCAGCGTCCCCTCCTTTGGAATCTCCATCCGCCGACTGATGCTGTAATAAAATCCTCCTGCCAGTAATAATACTGTCAGAAGGAGCAGGCACAGAAAAAGGCGATAGTACTTTTCCCAGCCTGTCGCCTGTCTGTTTTTACATACTTTCATATCTGCCGCCTCCTTTTCTATCATTTGGCGGTAGTATGTAACAAAAAATCAGTTTTTATTCGTTTTCTTCCTTCTGCTCGAGCTTTGCCCGCAAAACGGCCTCGTTGAGCTGCAGCATTTTTGCGTCGAGATTTGAAACGATCTCCGCGCAGGCCTGCAAATCCCTGCTGATGTAATCAGGCGCGTTGCCCTCAAATTTATAGTAAATCTTGTGCTCCAGGCTCGCCCAGAAATCCATGGCGATGGTCCGGATCTGAATCTCCACCTTCGTGTCCACCACACGGTCAGACAAAAAAATCGGCACGGTCACAATCATGTGAAAACTCTTGTAACCGCTCGGTTTCGGATTTTTAATGTAGTCCTTGACGGACAGAACCGTCAGGTCATTCTGCCTGCCAATCATCTCCGCAAGCTGGTAGATATCTGAGGTGAAGGAGCAGACGAGCCTTATGCCCGCGATATCCTTCACGTGATTGACCATATTCTGAATGCTGCTCTCGTAGCCGTTGCGTTTCAGTTTCTTGACAATACTTTCCGGTGTCTTGATTCGCGATTTGATGTACTCAATCGGATTGTATTTGTGAATGTGAACAAACTCATCATTCAGTATCTCCAGCTTCGTCCCAACCTCCTTGATAGCGGAACTGTACAGGAACATAACCGTCTCCCAGCTGTCAACATCCTCGCGAAAAGTCTGTTGCGAAGCGTCCATGAAATCCCCCACTTTCTATCATCTATTTATTTTTTTCGGCACCCTTCTCTTTTTGTATCATTTTAACATATATTGTCAAAAAAATAAACCTTTTTCATAAAATTTTCACAATTTAATCTTCCTCTATGACATGAATTTCCAAATGATCAAAATCAATCTCCTCCACAAAATTATCCTTCCCAAACCGGGTCCGGGCACGTCGCTTGAACTCCTCTATATTACTGTCCAGCCAGATCGGTTTTCCCAGGTCAAAACGGTAGCAGACTTCCTCGAGGGCGCCAAAAATTTTGTGGGTCCGTGTCTCCCCGCTAAAGTCCTCGATCGTCTCCGTCCGCACCAGACGGGCATCCTTCCACATTTTAAACCATATTCTCATGTTCACACCCCCGAATCCGCCGCTGGCGGCTGCACTCATACATCAGAATTGCCGCGGAAACTGCCGCGTTTAATGACTCGACCTGTCCTTCCATGGGAATGATGACACGCTCCGCCATATCCGAAGTCTCATCCGTGAGACCGTTCCCCTCGTTGCCGATCAGAAAGCCGCAGGGCGTTGTGTAGTCCGGGCGGTCATAGCAGACCGCGCCTCCCAGATGTGCGGCGTAGAGACAGATCCCCTGCGCCTTCAGCATGGACAGCATCTCCCGCAGATTTTCCGCAATCAGATAGGGCATTCGGTAAATACTCCCCATCGTGGAGCGGATGACCTTCGGGTTGAACAGATCGACTGTCGTGCGGTCCATGATCACCCCGGTGAGCCCCGCCCCTTCACCTGTGCGCAGCATCGTGCCAAGGTTTCCCGGATCCTGAATCCCCTCTAAAATCAAAAGCTGCGTCTGCCCTCCCCGCATCAGATCCGCAGGCTGATACACCGGCATCCGCACAATTCCGAGAATGCCCTGCGGAGTCTGCGTGTCTGCCACTGAGGAAAACACGGAGTCCGAAACCACCTCATAATTCCTGCCGGATAAGGCCTGTCGGTTTTCCTCCTTCGCCAGATAGCCCTCCGATACATAGAGGCGCAGCAAGAGCTCCTCCGGCGCCTCCATGCACAGTCTCGCCCCCTCCACCACAAACGCCTGCTGCTCCCTGCGCTCTTTCGCTTTTTTGATCAGCGCAGCCAGATTTTTTATCTGCGGGTTCGCCGTACTTGTAATCATGTCCCTCCCCCAAAAATGAGGGCCGTCCTGCGACAGCCCTCCACATCCTTTGTACCTGTTATTATACCAGAGATTTTGAAATCTGATACATATTCTCATCAACGCCCTTCTGCATTGCCAGAGCCTCGTCAATGTCAAAATCAACAAATGTTCCGCCGCTGTGTGCTACGACACGGTTGCTTTTGCCTTCGCACAGAAGATCAACTGCCATCGCTCCCATCGTGGTCGCATAGACGCGGTCTTTACAGGTCGGGCTGCCTCCGCGCTGCATATGTCCCAGAATACTCGCCCGCGTCTCCACTCCGGTCGCCTCCTCGATCCGCTTTGCCAGCCCCTGGGAATCTCCGATCCCCTCGGCGTTAATAATGATGTAATGCTGTTTTCCGAGTTTGCGTGCATTCAGAACCTGATTGATGAGGCGCTGCTCGTCATGATCATATTTCTCCGGGAGCAGAACCTCCTCCGCACCGTTTGCAAGTCCGCACCACAGTGCAATGTGGCCCGCGCCCCTTCCCATGACCTCGATGATCGAGCACCTTTCATGAGAGGTGGAGGTATCCCTGATCTTGTCGATCGCCTCCATCGCCGTGTTGACCGCCGTGTCAAATCCGACCGTGTAGTCGGTGCACGCAATGTCCAGATCGATGGTTCCCGGAACGCCGATCGTGTTGATTCCGTGTGCCGCCAGCTTCTGCGCTCCGCGGAACGAACCGTCACCGCCGATCACAACCACCGCATCAATCCCGTGCTTTCTGCAAATTTCCGCTCCTAACTGCTGCCCCTCCGGCGTCTCAAACTCCTTACAGCGTGCAGTCTGCAGAATCGTTCCGCCGCGCGAGATCGTATCCGAGACACTCTTCGCGTTCATATCAATGATCTCCTCATTCAGGAGTCCTGCATATCCTCTCTTGATTCCTTTCACTTTTTTACCTTTAAAAAGGGACTGGCGAACCACCGCGCGGATCACCGCATTCATCCCGGGAGCGTCGCCGCCGCTTGTGAGAACCCCTATCGTATTGATCTCTTTTGCCATTATTTTTGTCCTCCGTTGGTTAAACTTCACTTTTTCGCATATATTCTATACTTATTATAAAAGATTTTCAATATTCTTTTCCACAAGTTTTAAATTATTTTCCCCGACTAATGTGCTCAAATCGTCAATAAGCGGCCCGGCTGCCCGAACGGAATACCGGATTCCAAGGCGCTTGATCTGTTTCGTGCTCCCTAAGTAGATGACTACCTCATCCCTGCCCTCAGATTCCGCAAGGATCGCATACATCTCCGGCTCTTTGCTCAAAAACTCCTCTTTCGTCGGGAATTTAAGCCACAGCTCCCGCGGGGTGTCCTCAAAAGGAACAATGCGCTCACAGATGAGCTTCCCGTCCTTCTCATCCTCCACATTGACGCGCCCGACCACAAATACCTTATCATCCTGATTCGCAATCGCCTGATACTTCTCGTAATCCTTCGGGAACACAATAACCTCCACGCTGCCCGTCAGATCCTCAATTGTCAGGTACGCCATCTGCTTATTGTTGCGGGTGAATTTGACCGACCTGTTTACGATCATGCCCGCGACGACCACGCGGGCGCCATCTGCCACCCGAATTTCCCCGTTCTCTTCCTCGCGGACAAAGTCGGCCGCATTGGCAGTCGCATTCTTGCGTATTTTATCCAGATATTCCTCCAGCGGATGTCCGCTTAAATAAATGCCGAGAACCTCCTTCTCAAAGCCGAGAAGCGTCTCTTTGTCATACTCTCCCACATCCGGGTACTTCATCTCAAAATCCTGCCTGCTCTCCTCGCTGGCAAAATCAAAAAGGCTCAGCTGCCCCGATATCGAGGATTTCTTCTCATGCGTCACCTGCTCCACAATCGACGCGTGCACCGCCACCATCTGTTTTCTCGTTCCGTCCAGCCCGTCGCAGGCGCCCGCCTTGATCAGGTTCTCAATCGCGCGCTTGTTGACATCGCATGTAGTCACCCGCTCGATAAAATCCTGCAGAGTCCGGTACCGCCCGCCGCGCTCACGCTCCTCAATGATGCGGTCAATCACCTGCCGGCCCAGCGCTTTAATCGCGTAAAGACCGTAGCGCACCTGACCGCCCTCTGCGGTAAAGGTCCCCTGGCCGCTGTTGATGTCCGGAGGAAGCATGCGAATGTCCATCTCCCTGCAGTGCATCAGATACTCCCCGAGCTTGGCGGAATTGTCAATCACAGAGGTCATAAGCGCCGCCATGAATTCGACCGGATAGTAGCATTTGAGCCACGCCGTCTGCACGGCAATCACTGCATAAGCCGTCGCATGGGACTTGGGAAAGGCATACTTCGCAAAACTGACCATCGAATCATAGATTCCGTTTGCAGCCGCCTCGGGAATCCCGGCCGCGACACAACCGCCAATCCCGCGCTTATCGTCGCCGTACACGAAGCTCTCCCGCTCCGCATCGATCACATACTGCTTTTTCTTGCTCATGGCGCGGCGGATTTCGTCTGCCTGCCCCATCGTGTAGCCCGCAAGCGAACGCACGATCTGCATCACCTGCTCCTGATAGACGATACAGCCATAGGTGGCCTCGAGGATCGGCCTTAGCTCTGGCGTTGCGTAGGTGACCTCCTGCGAGTAATTCTTTCCCTTGATGTAGGCCGGGATAAATTCCATCGGTCCCGGCCGGTAGAGGGAGATTCCTGCCACAATATCTTCAAAATTCTGCGGTCTGAGCTCGCGCATGAAATTCTGCATTCCCGCCGACTCAAGCTGGAACACGCCCTCTGTCCTCCCGGTTCCGATAAAGGCAAGTGCGCCCTCGTCGTCAAAGTCAATGTGGTCAATATCAACATCAATGCCTTGGGATGCCTTGATATTTTTCACGGCATCCTTTAAGACAGTCAGCGTCCGAAGGCCCAGGAAGTCCATCTTCAAAAGGCCCAGCTCCTCCAGCTGAACCATGTTGTACTCCGCCGTGGGACTGCCGTCACTCGCCCGCCCGAGAGGCACATAATCGCTCGCATTGCCAGGGTAAATCACAACTCCAGCCGCATGGACGGAGGTATGGCTCGGCAGCCCCTCTAAGCGCTTTGACATCTCAATCAGGTCGTGCATCCGCCGATCGCCCTCGTAGAGGCTTTTAAGCTCGGGGTTCATCTGAAGCGCCTTATCGATCGTGATATTTAATTCCATCGGCACCATCTTCGCCACGCGGTCCATCTCCGCATAGGGGAAATCCAGTGCCTTTCCGACTGCCTTGATCACGCCGCGCGCCGCCATGGTTCCGAACGTGACAATCTGCGTCACGGACTCCGTTCCGTACTTCTGCGCCACATACTCGATCACGCGATAGCGCTCCGCGTACTCAAAATCTACGTCAATATCCGGCATCGTCCTGCGCTCCGGATTTAAAAACCGCTCAAAGACCAGCTTGTAGCGCTCCGGATCGACATTCGTGATCCCGATGCAGTAGCACACCCGGCTTCCGGCGCTGGAACCCCGCCCCGGTCCAACCCAGCAGTCGTTGTTCTTCGCCCAGGTGATATAATCCCAGACGATCAGAATATACTCCACAAAGCCCATATCGTGGATGACATCCAGTTCGTACTGCATATCCCCGTAAACCGCCGCACAGGCATCCTCGTCGTAATCGGGATTCTCCCTGTATTTTTCCTGAAAGCCCTTCTCGCACAGAGCATTTAAGAAATCCCACGCACTGGCGTACCCCTCCGGCACTTCGTATTTTGGGATTTTGTAATTGCCGAATTCGATCTCCACATGACAGCGGTCCGCGATCTTCTGCGTGTTCTCCACCGCTTCCAGCGCATAGGGAAACAGGCGGCGCATCTCCTCCTCGCTCTTCACGTAATACTGCCCGCCCTCATAGCGCATCCGGTCCTCGTCCGTGATCTTCTTTCCGGTCTGGATGCACAGAAGGACGTCGTGCGCCTCCACGTCATCCTCGTAGGTATAGTGCACGTCGTTGGTACAGACCAGCCCGATCCCCATCTCCCGGCTCATACGCAGGAGTTCTTGGTTCACAAGCTTCTGATCCGCGATTCCGTGATCCTGAAGCTCAAGGAAAAAGCTGTCCTTCCCGAAACAGTCCGCATACCTCTGCGCGATGCATTTTGCCTCCTCGTACTGCCCCCGGACAATCGCGCGCGGGATCTCTCCCGCGAGGCAGGCTGAGAGACAGATCAGACCCTCATGGTATTTCTGCAGAGTCTCAAAGTCCACGCGCGGCCGATAGTAATATCCTTCCGTGAAAGCAATGGAGACAATCTTCATCAGATTCTGATACCCTTCATTGTTCTCTGCCAGAAGGATCAGATGATAGTAACGGTCGTCCCCGTGGCTCACTTCGCGGTCAAAGCGGGAGTTCGGCGCCACATAGACCTCACAGCCGATGACGGGGTTGATCCCGGCCGCTTTCGCCGTTTTGTAAAACTCAATCACACCGTACATAACGCCGTGATCCGTGATCGCCGCGCTGTTCATCCCCAGCTCCTTCACGCGCGCCACATACTCTTTTATCTTATTCGAGCCATCCAGCAGAGAGTACTCCGTATGGGTGTGCAGATGTGTAAAAGCCATAGTCCAGACTCCTTTATATTCTTGAGCCGATTACGTGATATCAGGTTCAAAAAACCGTTTGCCCCTGACTGATACCAACGGATTGCTGCATTGCTGCGCAATTACCGCAATCCTGCAAACATTCG
>CAZWRT010000015.1:0-45004 GCA_964636375.1 uncultured Lachnobacterium sp.
TTTGCGAGTTCAAAGACATTTTCGATCATTTTCTTCAGGATGTCCGTCTTTCGCGTGAGCACCTCCAGATAATCCCGCATCGTCTCAGAATTTTCCTCTTTCTTCATCAGCTCAATATAACCGATCACCGAGGTGAGCGGCGTCTTCAGGTCGTGCGAGACATTCGTGATCAGATCGATCTTCATCCTCTCACTCTTTACGCGCTCTTCCACCGCGTCCTTCATCTTTTCCTCGAGCTCAGCCATGAGCTCTTCCCGGCTAAGGCTCTGATCCTGCAGCTTTATCGTCAATTCCGAGAGCCGTTTATCCACCCTGTAGTACAGCGGAAACGCAAAGGAGAGGAGCGGCAAAAACAGAATTGCCGGGATTACCCAGCGAAGATCATCATAACCGGCCAGCTCCGAAAAAATAAGATCGCCAAGCCCCGGAATCCAGATCCAGAGAGGTGCAAACAGAAGGAATAACGCTGCCGCAAAATATCCCATTCCTGCCTGCAGAGCTATATTCTGAAGATTTTTTAATTTCCGGACATATTCCGCGGGGTCCTCCTCCCGGTCTGCACGCCTTACAAGCCAGTCCTCAAGCCGCACGAGAAGCGCCGCTGTGCCCAGCGCAAAAAAGATGCTCATGCCGAAGTAATATTCATGTCTGGGAATCCCCCAAATGATCCACTGCGCCGCAATGATGCATAACAAACCGATGACACAAGTGACGGCATTCAATAAAACCTTATTATCCACACTTTTCAATTTTATATCCAAGTCCCCACACCACCTTTAAATATTTTGGATTTTTCGGCACCACCTCGATCTTCTCACGGATTCTGCGGATATGGACCATGACAGTATTCTCCACCATATAGTCGCTGTCCTCGTCCCAAACTCTCCCGTAGATCTCCTCTGCCGAGAAAACACGCCCCGGATTGCTCATGAGCAGATGTAAAATCTTGAACTCGGTGGCGGTCAGGCGCTTCTCCTCCCCGTCCACCACGACGCTCTTGCTCTCCAGCATCAGCCGGAGCCCGCCGTTGACAATGACATTTTCTCCCGGAGCCTCCCCGCGGTTCTCCTGCTCTCTGCTCCAGACCCTGTACCGCCGTATCAGCGCCTTGACCCGCGCCGTGAGCTCCGCCGGATTGTAGGGCTTGCTGATATAATCGTCTGCCCCGGATACCAGACCGTATACCTTGTCGCTGTCCTGTGACTTGGCGGATAGAATGATCACCGGGATATGGCTTTTCTCCCGAATCCGCATGAGGGCAGCAATCCCGTCCATTTTTGGCATCATCACATCCAGAAGGATCAGATCCACAGAACGATTCTCCATCTGCTCCAGCGCCTCCATCCCGTCGTAGGCGCAGATCGTCTGAAAGCCCTCATACTCCAACAGCTTCGATATCGAAAACACGATTTCCCGGTCGTCGTCCACCACAAGTATCGTCTCTTTTTCCATCACGCCCTCCTTTCATGTTCTATACTATCATACCAAAAGGACAAAAAACTTAACAGAATTCTTAATAATATTTAACGAAAAACTGTCCACACCCGAAAAGGTGTGGACAGTCTTTTAATTCTCTGCACTTATGTATGATCAAAATCCAGCCTGATCCTTCATCTGCATGGAGCCATAGTACGAGTACTTGGGCTTGAATCCTTTGTCATAGAGCAGCGGGCTCGCGTCGCTTCTCCACGAAAGACTGTCCGCAAATCCCCAGAAGGTCAGTGCATCCATCTTGACCTTTCCGGCATCCGCGCGCTCGAACAGCCCGTTGATCAGATCATAGAAGAATTTTCCCTGAGTTTTCAGGTTTTCATCTGTAGCGGGAAGGGTATTCTGCCATGCTCCGAGGGATACATCCAGCTCGGTCAGCTCGATCTTTAACCCGGTTGTCGCCAGCAGGTCAACTGCCTCGAAATACTCGTCCAGACTATCCTGTGTATAGAGGTGCGCCTGCAGGCCGATGCCGTCAATCAGGTAATTTCCCTCCTCGTCAACCAGAGTCTTGACAAACTCTACAAATGTCTCCTCTTTGAACTGCTCATTATAGTCGTTGTAATACAGATCGATATGTTCCGGCGCATATTTGTCTGCGAGGCTGAAGGCATGCCATAAATAATCGTCGCCGATAGTAGCCTTCCAGTTGTTCTGCCGCATCGAGCCGTCTTCCATCCAGCACTCATTTGCGACATCGTAGGCATAGAACATCTCGGAGTAGCCGCCCTCCTCTAATTTTTCAAACACCTGCTTCATATAGTGGTCCAAACGCTCCAGCATTACCTCCCGGCTGACCAGTGGCTTCGCCTGATCAAAATTCTCATGGAAAATCCAGTCCGGCGTCTGGCTGTGCCACACAATGGTATGACCGCGCGCGCTAAGCCCATTCTCCTTTGCCCAATTGAGCATCTTGATCAGATCCTGACCGAATTCAACAACCAGATTTCCTTCCTGAACACTCTTCGCCCGGTTTAAGATCGCGTCAGGCTTCATGGCATTCTCCATGGTAACGCTGTTAAACTGCCCAAGGATGATTTTGCTCATCAACGGGTTGCCAATCATATTCGGAGACAGGCAGGTTCCCACCTTCATGCCGTGCGCCGAAAAGACATCCTTCAGCGACAGTTCCTCCTGTTTGGTTTCGGAACCCTCCGTTTCGGACGATTCAGACTCCGAAGGCTGATTCTGGGAGTTTTCCTCCGTTCCGGAGGTATCCTCAGAATTCACAGTGTCTGTCTGCGTCGAGTCATTCTTCGGGCTGCCGCATCCCACAAACGAGATTACCAGCAGACCCGCCAATAATAGTGCCAGTTTCTTTTTCATAATCTTTCCCCCTATTTTTTTTTATAAGAAAAAGCCGGTATCCCGGCTTTTCACTCATGACTCCTGCGGAATGATCTCCTTCTTATTGTAGGAACCGCAGTTCTTGCAGACGCGGTGTGGCATCATCAGCTCGCCGCACTTGCTGCACTTCACCAGCGTCGGAGCAGACATCTTCCAGTTTGCTCTTCTTCTGTCTCTTCTACCCTTAGAGGATTTATTTTTGGGACATATGGACATTTTACTTACACCTCCTTCATATCCGGCAATTATTGTAAAACAATACTCACGGTCTTCTTAAAATAATCACACTTAGACAATTATACATATGCGGATAATGTTTGTCAACCGAAAAATTCTATTTATTTTGACCCTCATTTCATTTTATCAATGCCACCGTCTCGCGGCAGATCGCAAGCTCCTCGTTCGTGGGAATGACGCACACCGTAACCTTCGAATCCGCAGTGGAGATTACCTTGTCCTCGCCGCGCACCGCGTTTGCCGCCTCGTCCATCTGAATGCCCAGATAGCCCAGATAAGCGAGAATTTTCTTGCGGATAAAGGAAGTATTCTCTCCGATGCCCGCTGTAAACGCGACTGCGTCCACTCCGTTCATCGCCGCTACATAGGCGCCGATGTATTTTGCCACACGGTATGCAAACACCTCGCAGGCGTCGATCGCACGCTGGTTTCCCTCATTGTACGCCGCCTCCAGATCTCTGAAATCGCTGGAAACGCCGGAGATTCCCTCCACGCCGGACTTCTTGTTCAGCACATTCATGACACCCTCGATGTCCAGATGCTCCTTCTTCGCGATAAATTCCATAATCGCCGGGTCGATATCGCCGGAGCGGGTTCCCATCACAAGGCCCTCCAGCGGAGTGAGGCCCATCGAAGTATCCACGCAGTCCCCGTTTTTCACTGCGCTGATGGAAGCGCCGTTGCCCAGATGGGCGACAATGATTTTGGAGTTATTTAAATCAAGATTTAAAAATTCTGCGCAGCGTTTCGATACGAAGCTGTGGCTGGTCCCGTGGAAACCGTAGCGGCGCACCTTGTACTTTTCGTAGTACTCATAGGGCAGGCCATACAGATACGCCTTTTTCGGCATGGTCTGGTGGAAAGCCGTGTCGAACACACCTACCATCGGCACACCCGGCATCAGCTCCTGACAGGCGCGGATACCGATGAGATTTGCCGGATTGTGCAGCGGTGCCAGATCGTTGCACTCCTCAACCTGCGCAAGTACCTCCTCCGTGAGAACCACCGACGCAGCAAACTTCTCACCGCCATGCACCACACGATGTCCCACCGCATCAATCTCGGACAGCGCAGACACTGCACCGCTCTTCGGATTCACCAGCGCATCCAGCACCATTTTGATCGCTTCCTTATGGCTCGGCATCGCGGCCTCCGTGATCTCCTTGTCCAGCCCCTCTTTCTGGTACACCAGCCGTCCATCGATGCCGATCCGCTCACAGAGTCCCTTCGCCAGAACCTCCTCGGAGTCGGAGTTGATGAGCTGATACTTTAAGGATGAGCTGCCACAATTGATAACTAATACATTCATGATCGTTCCCTCTCTTTTCTTTCGGCGGATCTGCCGCCGGATCTTTTCACCCTGACATCATTATATGCTTTTTATCCCTCTCCTGCAAGAGCCAACCGCCAGTATCAGAAGTATGAGGATGCTGACCCACTGGGAGGTTGACAGTCCCCACAGACTCCCCCGCGCCGCATCTCCCCGCCAAAATTCCAGCACAAAGCGCAACAGGCAGTACGCCGTCAGATAGATGGCCAGCAGGTGCGGCCGCAGCTTTTCCTTTCTTCCCACTGCAAGCAGTGCAAGCGCAAACAGAAACTGCCCCGCCGCCTCGATGAGCTGTGTAGGGACGAGCGGAACGCCGTTCGGCGCATAGAGCGAGCGGGAAAAGACCACGGCAATCGGTCCGTCCGTCTCTCTTCCATAACAGCAGCCCGCGAAAAAACAGCCCAGCCGCCCGCATCCGGCAAATATCGCAAGCCCCGGCAGAAGGATCGGCAGATAATCCCGCAAATCTGTGCGAAACGCCTTTGCCCAGCAAAACGCCATAAATATTCCGCCGATCAGCCCTCCGTAGAAAACCATCCCGCCGTTGATATACATGAGGCGGAAGGTCGTGAAATCCTCTGTAATCAGGTGCAGATCCCGGATCAGTTCCGGAAACACCTGAATCAGATAAAAGACCTTGGCGCCGATCAGCGCCCCGACCACTCCAAGCGTGAAAATGTATATGGCATTCTCCCGATCCAGCCCCAGCGAAGGGGCAAAAATTCCAATCAAAGCAAGGGCAAGCAGAAATCCGACGACAGCCATCAGGCTGTAAGCCGGAATTTCTCTCCCGAAAATTTCAAATATCGGATGCATACACTCAAAAAATCAGTGCGGCGTCTGCCGCACTGACTCCTTCCTTTTCTTTATAAACAGATTGCCTTACGCAGCAGCACCAATTGCCCCAAGACATCCGATGCACGCGACGCACGCGACGAAAACAAGCGCCCCTCCAATCGTACCAATCAGGCTGAGCACGAATCCGGCTGTGCGAATTCCTCCTTCAAAACCTGCCTTCTTCGACATAGACGCCAGCACCAGTCCAACAATACCCAGTATAAGGGAAAGAATACTGCCGACCCCGAAGAACCAAAACACGACTGCCACGATCCCCAGAACAAGGCTGGCGATTGCCTGCCCCTTGCCAGGTACCGGAATATTACTCTGATCCATTTTAAACTCCTCCTCAACGTAAAATAATTTTTTTGTCTTAGATAGACTATCACATAGGCGTTAGCATTGCAAGCATTTTATGATTTCTTTTTCCTGTATTAATGATATAATATGATACAGGGGGTCACAATTATGAACGTAACCGGAATCATCGCAGAGTACAATCCATTCCACAACGGACATTTCTATCATCTTCAGGAGGCAAGGAATCAGACAAATGCCGACTATCTCATCGTCGTGATGAGCGGCTGCTTCCTCCAGCGGGGCGTCCCGGCGATCGTGGACAAGCACACGCGCGCCGAGATGGCACTTTTGTCCGGAGCGGATCTCGTGCTCGAACTTCCCGTCCCCTTCGCCACCGGCTCTGCGGAGTTTTTCGCCGCCGGAGGCGTCCGCCTTCTCGCCGCATCCGGCGTCGTAAACTGCATCTGCTACGGGATGGAGGAAGAAACGACTGCACTGTTAAGCGACGCCGCGGCGCTTTTAACCTCCCCCGCCCCCTCCTTTGACCGGACGGTCGCCGACCTTGTAAAACAGGGCATGTCCTACCCGCGCGCCAGACAGGAGGCGCTCACCGCCGCGCTCCCTCAGTATCCGGCCGGGGAAGTGCGCGCATTCCTCTCAAAACCCAACAATATTCTCGCACTCGAATATGAAAAGGCGATTCTCCGTCAAAATGCGGCAGACGGCAGCAGTCTTTGCGGACTCGGCATCCGCCGCATCGGGGACGGCTACCATGAGACAAGCATCAGGACATCCTATGCCTCCGCCACGGCGATCCGCAATCTGCTTTTGCCATTCCGCGACGATCTGCTCACCTCCGCTCTCCCCCCGCACTGCCTCTCCCTGTTAAAACAGGCTTCCGGGCGCAGGCTGCTCATGGACACGGACGATTTCTCCGAAGCACTCTACGCGTGCCTTCTGCACATACAGCCATCAGGCTATACCGGTTTTATGGACTGCACAGAGGCCATCTCCCGCCGAATTGCGGAGCACATAAACGAGTTCGTCTCCTTCTCGCAGTTTGCGGATCTGATCAAGACGAAGGACATTACCCGCACGCGCATCAACCGCGTACTCACCCACATTCTGCTGGATCTGCGCACGGAGGATTATGCTTATCCCACAGTACCCTATCTGCGCGTGCTGGGCTTTGCCCGCCGGGCAGAGCCTCTGCTCTCCGAGATTCACAAAAAGGCATCCGCCCCCCTTCTGACGAAGGTTGCCGATGCCTCCCGCAATCTTTCAGTTTCCGCGATGCGAGCGCTGAAAAAAGATATATTTGCCGCCGATCTCTACCGCGGCATCAGCCGTATCAAGAGCGGCCTCCCTCTGAGCAGTGAATACAATACACCAATCACAATTCCATTATGATCTCGCGCGCCAGCTCCTCCTCAATGGGCTTGGCGTACACGCCGGGGGAGAACTCCATCACACCCCCGATTCCTTTCTGGAGTACAAAACGCAGCTTTCCGTCCCGCACCTTTTTGTCGGTATAGAGCTTTCGTACAAGAGCCTCCCGGTCTATGTAGTCCGGAATTCTGGTCGGAAGCCCCGTGCGCGAAAGCAGTGCGATCACGCGCGCCTCATCCTCCTCCGACATGTAGCCAAGCCTCGCGGACAAAAGCGCCTGCGCTGTCATGCCGATGCCGACTGCCTCCCCGTGCAAAAGCTGATAATCGCTGACCGTCTCTATCGCGCGCCCCACCGTGTGCCCAAGATTCAGAACCTCTCTTAAGCCCTTCTCGCGCTCGTCCTTCATGACCACCGAGTATTTGATCCTGCAGTTGCTCTCCGCGATATACTCGCAGGCAAACTTCTGAAAGCTCAGGATATCCTCCAGCTTCTCCTCGATAAATTCAAACATGTCCAGACTGCCGAGACACGCGTGCTTGATCGTCTCGCTCATCCCGCTGATGACCTCGCGTTTTGGCAATGTTTTCCACGTGTCGATATCAATATAAACCTTTCTGGGCTGATTAAACAGGCCGATCAGATTGGTCGCAAGCGGCGTGTCCACGGCGGTCTTGCCGCCCACCGAGGCGTCCGCCGCAGCGAGGAGCGTCGTCGCATAGTTGATAAAGGGGATGCCTCGCCCGAAGGTTCCCGCCACAAAGCCTGCAAGATCCGTGACGACGCCTCCGCCCACAGCAATGATCGCGCAGTCCCTGCGGTAGCCCTTCTCGAGCATCGCATCCTCAATGCGCTCCTTCGTCTGTCTTGTCTTGGACTTCTCTCCCGCCGGAAACACAAAGAGGTCAATTTGAAATCCAGATTTAATTAACCTATCACAGATAGGTTTTGCATATAGATCCCGCACATTACTGTCCGTGATCACCGCAAACTTCTTGATCTTGCCGACCAGTCCGCTCTCCAGATCCGCCACAAGGCGATTCGTCAGATCATATCCAATCTCAATTTCATAACTATCATCAACTACCTTTTTTAAATCTACATTAAATATGCTCATCTCAAATTCCTCATTTCATCCCGCACTGTCGGTAAGCCCAACTGCCTCTTTCGCCAGCCGGTCTGCCTCCTCGTTGCCGGCAACGCCCGCATGTCCTTTGATCTTGACAAAGGAGAGCGCAAGCTCTCCCCTGATACTCTGTACATAATTGTAGTAGTCGATCGTCCCTCGCTTATTGCGTTTCCACGCACCGGTCGCCCACATCTCGATACCGGAATAATCATAGTAGATGGTGAGCGTCCTGAGACCGAGTTCCATCGCCTTTCGCATCGCCGCCATGCTGCCTGCCACCTCGCCCGCCACATTGCGCATCGCCGCAAGCTCCGGGTCATCGCCGCATCCCTGCAGCAAATACCGCTCTCCCGCCGCGACCAGAAAGCCCCCATAGCCATACACTCCGGTCACGGAATTGAACGACCCGTCCACGTATGCATAATCCGTCTCTATATCTGCAGAATGAAGGGACGCTGCATGATTTTCCATCGGTACACCCGCAAACTCATACGCCTCTCCGATCTCGGAAAAGCCTTTGTAGACCGCTCCGGCAAAACCGTCTACCTGTGCCTTGCAATCCTCCCATGACAGATAGACGCCCGGCGTCTTCCCCTTTTTTACCGCATAATACTTCTTAGACATACCGCGCTTACTGTGCACGCAGTTTGAGAAGGATTTCATCCTTCAGGTTCTGCGCGCGCTCCTTCGCTGCCGCGGGTGCCGTGCGGGAAACGATAACTGTGGACACCAGTTTCGACGCCACATCGTACTTTTCCAGCTTGAATGCCATTCCCGCCATCAAGATATTGACCGTGCTTTCGTCCATCCCGCACATCGGGAAATTCTCGGACGCGACAGCCTTGATCATGCCCTCATAGGCCTCTGAGTAATAAGCCGCCTCCTGCTCGCGCGCCTCCACATACTCCTCGCTGCCCGATTCGCCCTTTCCCTCGAGCATCTCAGCCAAACCGCGGTTCAGCCATGCCAGCTTCAAAAGTATGTACGCCTTCTCACTGGTCTTTCCCTTCTTCGCCACCGTGCAGAAAAGCGCGAGCTGGTAACGCTCAATCGCCTCCTGATAGGTGTACGGCTCCAGCGGCTCGTTCGGATTCACAGGTCCCGACGGACGGAACTTGTTCGAGACTTCCTGGCGCACCAGTTTGATCTGTCCCGGCGTGATGTGTTCAAAATTGCGGTTTAACGCCGCATATCCGCACTTCGGGCAGGCCGTCACATCGTACTTGTTTGTGTCAATGTCATGAAATCTCGGGCGCAGATCAAAATCCGGCTGCATGCGCCTCGCCCTTCCGGTCTTCACCTGGCGCGTGCGGAAGGAGGTGTCGCAGACCGGGCATTTGCATGCCTTTGGCAGCAGAAACTCGATTTCATCGTGGGCAGGTTTCACAGGCTGCTCCTCGACTACCGCCTCGCGGGGCTGCTCCGTCTTCTTCTCCCCCTCCTCAAAGATGTCATCAATTTTGACCTTTCCCAATCCAAATTTTTCCAATCCTAATACATTGCTCATACTCATCACCTGTCTTTACTGTGGCATTTTAAAGGAACTTTTTAGAGAAACTATGCGGTTGAACACCGGTGCTCCCGGCGCGGAATCCTTGCAGTCCGCTACGAAGAATCCCTGCCGCACAAACTGGAAACTCTCGAACGCCTCCGCCTCCATCAGCGCAGGCTCCACGATCCCTTCCCTCACCGTCAGCGAGTTGGGGTTCAAATTCAGACTTCCGTCTTCATTATACACTCCCAGCTCCTCGTTGACAATATTTTCATACAAACGAATTGTCACGCGCTTTCCATACTCGGCAGAAACCCAGTGGATCGTGCCCTTGACCTTGCGCCCATCCGGACTGTTTCCGCCTTTGCTAGCGGGATCGTAGGTGCAGTGGATAACTGTGATATTGCCCTTATCATCCTTCTCACAGCCGGTGCACGTCACAAAGTAAGCGTTCATCAGCCTCACCTCATTGCCCGGAAACATCCGGAAATATTTCTTCGGCGGCTCCTCCATAAAGTCCTCCCGATCGATGTAGAGCTCTCTGGTAAAGGGCACTGTCCGGCTTCCGAGCTCGGGATTTTCAAGATTGTTCTCCACCACAAGCTGCTCCGTCTGTCCCTCGGGATAATTGTCAATCACAACCTTCACCGGATCGATCACGGCCATCATGCGCGACCGCTTCAGCTTTAAATCCTCACGGATACAGTATTCGAGCATCGCGTAGTCCACCGAGCTGTTAGCCTTTGCGACACCGCAGAGCTCCACAAATTTTTGGATGGACTCCGGCGTGTAGCCTCTCCTGCGCAGCGCAGCGATGGACACCAGCCGCGGATCGTCCCAGCCATCCACAATGTGCTCCTCCACCAGCTTCTTGATATAGCGCTTTCCGGTCACCACATTGGTCAGATACATCTTGGCGAACTCGATCTGCTTCGGTGTTCCCTCCGGCCCGCTCTTATAACCGAGCTCGGTCACCACCCAGTCATAAAGCGGACGATGATCCTCAAACTCCAGCGTACAGATCGAGTGGGTGATTCCCTCGATGGCATCCTCTATCGGATGGGCAAAATCGTACATCGGATAAATGCACCATTTATCTCCGGTATTGTGGTGTGTCATGTGCGCCACACGGTAAATGACCGGGTCCCTCATATTGATGTTGGAGCTCGCCATGTCGATTCGCGCGCGCAGCACCCGGCTCCCGTCCTCGCACTTTCCGTTTTTCATGTCCTCAAAGAGCGCCAGATTCTCCTCGACGCTCCGGCCCGCATAGGGATCTTCACGCCCCGGCTCGGTCAGGGTCCCTCTATACTCACGGATCTCCTCCGCGGAGAGGTCTGACACGTAGGCCTTCCCCTTTTTGATGAGCTTCACTGCCGCCTCGTACATCTGGTCAAAGTAATCGGAGGCAAAAAACAGATTGTCGCCCCAGTCCGCGCCGAGCCACTTTACATCAGCCTCGATGGACTCCACGAACTCCGTCTTCTCCTTCGTCGGGTTCGTGTCGTCAAAGCGGAAGTGAAACTTTCCGCCATACTTTTGGGCCAGCCCGTAGTTCAAGAGAATGGACTTGGCGTGGCCAATGTGCAGATATCCGTTGGGCTCCGGCGGAAACCGCGTCTTCACGGTCTCGCAGTTTCCCTCCGCAAGATCCTTCTCAATGATCTGCTCGATAAAATTTCTGGAAATAGTCTCGTTTTCCATAATCAGTTCTCCCCTTGATGTATTTATTACCGCTCTTCCCTGAAATAACCCTGCCCCAGACAGGCCGGTCCCTGATTTTCCCGTTTCATCCGCGTACATCCTATAATCAGAATCACGATCGTCACAAGATAGGGCAGCATCTGCGCCAGCTCCGTCCTGATATGGATGCCGACCAGCGTAGGCACATAGTTGTATGCCCAGTAGCACAGTCCGAACAGATACGCACCCCAGATGGCGCGCACGGTGTTCCACCGCACAAAAATCACGAGTGCCACCGACAGCCATGCCAGCGCCTCGATAGCATCCCCGGAGGCCGTTGCCCATGTGCCGTTGCCATAGTCTAAGACAAAGAGAACACCTCCCAAGCCCGTGATCCCTGATCCGATCATGACAGCGCAGTATTTATATCTCGTCACATTAATTCCGGCTGCGTCCGCGGTTGCCGGATTCTCGCCGACTGCCCTAAGATGCAGTCCCGTCCTCGACCTCGTCAGAAACAGGTGAATCGCCACTGCCACGACTAGCGCCAGATAAATCATAAAGCCGTAGGAAAACAGCAGCTCCCCTACCACCGGAATCTCTGACAAAAGCGGGATTTTTGCCGTGAATACCTTATTGGAAAAAAGCGCCTTTGTGCTGACTGCTCCCTTGGGGATCACATAGGTCCCGAAAAACTTTCCGATCCCCACGCCGAAGATTGTCAGCGTCAATCCCACAATATTCTGGTTTACCAGCGCCGAAACCGTGAGGAGCGCGTAAAGCCCGCCCGCAAGTGCCGCCGCCAGAAACGCCACCGAAAGCCCCACCAGCACACAGACAAGGGCATTCGGATTGGCAGTCGAGTTCTCATACGCGTATGCGCCTGCAAAGCCGAAGGCGCCGCCGATACACATGATCCCCGGCGTCCCCAGATTCAGATGTCCCGCCTTTTCTGTGAGGATCTCCCCGATCGCCCCGTACATCACGATCGAACCGAACACAATGGCTCGCACGATCCATCCAATGAATGTTGACATCAGGCCACCTCCTTATGTTTTCCGCCGCCGTTTTTGATTCGATAGTTTACAATAAACTCGCTTCCTATGAGAAACAGCAGCATGATTCCAATCACAATCTTCGATGCGCTGGCATCAAAGCCGGAGCACTTGTCCGCGATATGCGCCGTCCCGCGCTCCAAAAATATAACAAACAGTGAAATCAGCACCATATAGCCGGTATTGAACTTTCCGAGCCACGCCACAATGATCGCGGTAAAGCCATACCCGCCAGCCGTGGTGGCTGACGCGATCGAGTGGTCATGCCCCGCCACCGTCATAAACCCGCAGAGGCCGCAAATTGCGCCGGATATTGCCATGGTGCGCACGATCACACGCCGGACATTGATCCCCGCGTACTCCGCGGTGCGCTCCGACTCTCCCACCACAGCGATCTCGTATCCCTGCTTGGTCCGCGACAGATAGAAATACACCACCACCGTGAGGATAATGACCACCAAAAGCAGCCATGAGTTCTCGCTGCCGAACAGCTCCGGGAGATATCCCGCCTTGGAGGCCTTGTTCAGCTTGCCTAAAGCTGATGCCTGCCCCTTCCACAAATTATAAAAATAATCTACGAGCTTAATTGCGACATAGTTCATCATCAGCGTAAACAGCGTCTCGTTCACACCCATATGCGCCTTAAAAAACGCAGGCAGCACCGCGAATATCGCGGCGAACAGTACCGCTGAGACGAGCATCAGCAGATACAGGACCGGCGCCGGAAGACTCCCGCCATATACCATGGCGATGGCGGTCGCCAGACCGCCGGCAAGCACCTGCCCCTCCGCGCCGCAGTTCCAGAACCGCATCTTGAACGCCGGAGCCAGTGCCACCGCAATACACAAAAGCTTTGCGGTGTAAAATACCGTATCTCTCAGATAAATCGAGTTGCCGAAAGCACCCTCCCACATATAGAAAAGCATGGTTCCGCCACCGATTTCCGCCGTAAAAAACACAAAAATCGTCACACAGAGCAGCGCGATCGCCAGTGCGGCCGCCCTTGCCGCCACCTGTAACAACAGGGGCGCGGTCTCACGCTTTGCCACATGGATAAAAGTTTTCTTATGCATGGTCCGCACCTCTCTCCGCTTTCCGATTCGTCATCAGCAGCCCGACCTCCTCTTTTGACGTAGTCCTCGCATCTAAGATTCCGTTGACCTGCCCCTCACAGAGCACCAGAATCCGATCCGACAGCGCCAGGAGAATATCCAGATCCTCGCCGACATAGATCACCGCCACGCCCTTTGCCTTCTGCTCGTTCAAAAGCCGGTAGATCGTGTAGGATGTATTGATATCCAGCCCGCGCACTGCATAGGCCGTCATCAGAACCGCCGGGGCATTGGAAATTTCGCGCCCCACCAGCACCTTCTGCACATTGCCGCCGGAGAGCCTGCGCACCGGAGCGTTCAGCCCCGTGGTCACCACCCCGAGGTCATGCTGTATCTGTTTCGCCAGCTTCCGTGGGCGCTTCATCGACAGAAACGGAGAGTTTCCGTCCGTGTAGCTCCGCAAAAGCATATTGTCCGTCATTCCCATGGACCCCACCAGGCCCATTCCGATCCGATCCTCCGGCACAAAGGACAGCGCCACGCCGCATTCCCGGATCTGTTTCGGAGACTTCTCCAACAGTTCCTCCGGTCCGGAATTCTCCGCAGTGTAGCAGATACTGCCCCCCGGCTCGGCGGGCTGCAGTCCCGCAATCGCCTCCAAAAGCTCCTTCTGCCCGCAGCCGGAAATCCCCGCAATCCCTAAAATCTCGCCGCTGTACACCTCAAAGCTTACATCGTCCAGCGTCCGTATTCCGTATTCATTGCGGACGGACAGATGGGATACCGCAAGGCGCAGGCTGCGCTCCTTCGATCTGACGCGCTCAATGTTCAGCTCGACCTTTCTGCCCACCATCATCTCCGCGAGCGAGGTTTCGGTCGCGTCTTCCGTGTCTACCGTCCCGACGTATTCCCCCTTGCGGAGAATCGCCACACGGTCGGACACCTCTAATACCTCGTTCAGCTTGTGCGTAATGATGATGATCGCCTTGCCGTCTTTCTTCATGTTCTCCATCACGGTGAAGAGCTTTCTCGTCTCCTGCGGGGTGAGTACGGCCGTCGGTTCGTCTAAAATCAGGATGTCCGCACCGCGGTAGAGCACCTTCACAATCTCGAGCGTCTGCTTCTGCGCCACCGACATATCATAGACCTTCTGTCTCGGATTCACAGCAAAACCGTACCTCTCGCAGATCTCTTCAATCCGCGCTTCCACCTGCTTTCTGGAACGGCGCTCCTTCAGGCCCAGAATAATATTTTCCGCCGCCGTAAAGACCTCCACCAGCTTAAAATGCTGGTGCACCATGCCGATCCCAAGAGCTAAGGCATCGTGCGGAGAAGTGATAGAGACCTCCTGCCCCCGCACTCTGATCATGCCCGAATCCGGGTAATAGATACCGGAGAGCATGTTCATCAGTGTTGTCTTACCGCTCCCGTTCTCGCCCAGGAGCGAAAGCACCTCTCCGTAGCGCAGCTCAAGATTAACATCCTTGTTCGCCGCCGCGCTTCCGAAGATCTTGGTGATATTTTTCATCTCAACGGCCAGCCCCTGCCCGGATCTGTTCATGTGTCCATCCCTTTCTGTATAAAACAGATGATGGGAGCGTATCCCATACGCTCCCTCATCGACATTCTGCCGCATCGGTAAAATTTAATCAGCATTTAATTCTGTGATTCCATCGATCCGAAGAGAGAAATACGGTGCGGAACGAAGCGTGGATTCGTCAAAGTAGGTCACTCCGTCCTTCGTAGTCAGTGCAGACTTCTTCTCTCCCTGATAAACAACGGTCATGGTTGAGTAATCCATGTAGGACAGATCAATCGTCGCGTCATCCTCCGTAATGGCCTTCCCGTTCACCGTGAACGCAGATGTATCAAATACGTGAAGTGTTCCGTTCTTGATTGCCTTCTCAACCTCAGCCACCTTTTTCTCTGTGCCCTCTGCCACATTCGGTCCGAGCGTTGTAATTGACACCGCATTGTCCGAGTAACCCTTTGCCCAATCCTGCGGAATCTCTTTGTTCTCCATCACTGCGGTAAACAGCTCTGTGTAATATGCAACCCAGTCATTCGTAGCACTGGTGAGCGACGCATCCGGAGCCACATCCAGCATGCTCATGTTATATCCCACGGAGTATGCAACGGTTCCGTTCTGCCACGCCTTCTCTACCGTGTCCGGAGCACCGGTAGAATCCGCGTGCTGTCCGATGATCACACAGCCTCTCTTTAAGAGCACGTCCGCCGCCGCGGCCTCCTTCTCCACATCAAACCACTCTTTCGTGTACTGCACGTCCATGACAACATTCGGGTACACCGACCGGATTCCAAGGAAAAACGCGGTGTAGCCGGACACTACCTCTGCATAGGGATAAGCGCCCACATACCCGATCTTCACATTGCCGTCCGCATCTTTGCCCTCCGCTGGGATTTTGCCCTGCTCGTCCAGCTCCGCAAGCTTCATGCCCGCTACCACACCGGACACATAGCGCGACTCATATACGTTTGTAAATGCGTTATAGAAATTGTCCAACCCGGAAATTGCTGCATAGTCGCCGGTCATAGCCACAAATTTCACATCGTCAAACTCCTCTGCCGCTTCCACCATAAAATCCTGATGTCCGTAGCTGTTGGAGATCACGAGATCACACTTGTCCGCAACCAATGCCTTTGCCGCATCATAACACGCCTCCGACTCCAGCACACGGGTCTTCCACACCAGGTTTTCGCTCGGAATACCCAGCTTCTCTGCCGCCGCACGAATTCCGTCCATGTGAGCCTTCGTATAGGTTTCGGTCTCGTCTCCGATCAGAATCACTCCGACCTTGAGATCCGCCCCATCCTTCTTTTCTCCGTCGCCGGCACCACAGCCGGCCAGCATGGACAGCCCGAGCGAGGCTGCCAATAGCAAACTTACCAACTTTTTCATAAAATGCTTTCCTCCTCTGTTCAAACCAAAATTACCTCTTTCAAGTTATCACACCACAAAATTTCAGTCAACCACTTTTTCACTCCACATGGCGGTGCGTGAACAGATGCTCCTCGCAGTATTCCAGATTTCCCTTACACTTGGAGCAGTAGCGGAATACCATATTCGGAGCATCCTGGTCGGTCCGCCCGCAGACCGCGCACTTGTGCCCGACAATGCCCGAACCCGGACGCGGCTTGGAAAACTGCGCCCGAAACTCCCTCTGCCGTTTTTTCTGTCTCCACCCGGGCCTGATCTTCGAGAACCAGAAAAAGAGAAACATACTTCCGATCGGCAGAATGATCTGGGCGCTCAGCGCAAAACCGTACGCAAGGGCGGCCGCCCCTCCCAGACGCTCTTTACTGGCCAATGCAATGGAAAACATCGTGTAAACATCATACGCCAAAAACAGGAGTTCAAAGACCAGCATCCACTTCATCCGGATCGGCAGCACAAAATAAATCCGCACCTCCGCTTCCGGCATACAAAGAGCGAGTGCTAAAAGCAGTGACATCAGAATATAGTAAGTTGACATATAAACCGGAACGTCCACAATTCCCGTGAGTGCCCGCAGGATTGCATAGATCAGCATACCGCCGATGTCACAGAACAGCATTCCCTGCAAAAAAAAGACATTCATGCGGAAGGTTCCGATAAAGTATTCCAGCGAGTTCCCCCACATCAGGGCAAAAAACAGGAATAAAAGTCCAAAGAAACCGCCGCCGGCTGGAATGAACACCCAGCTCACCAGTCTCCAGACCTGTCCGTGCAGAATCGCATAAGGCGAGAACTGCAGGTACACCATCAGGTCCGGGAACAGGACGGTCCCCAGGAGACCGATCACATTTGCAAATACAAAGTAGCGGCTGATATCCGGTATCGCATACCGGCCGAATTTTCGTTCCAGTTTATTCATCCAATTCATAATACGCTTCCTCCGATCCACTATTATACGTTTTTATTGGTGGAATTGTCAACTTTCGGATGGCTGCTTTTATGGATTATTCATAAATTTTCTGACCTTTTCATAAATCTTTATATTTTACATAATTGTTTTTTGTCAACTCCTGTCGTATAATGTTTAAACGCGCAAGCAATCTTATGGAGGTTATATTCATTATGAATTCAGGCAATAGATTCAAACTCGGCATAGACATCGGCTCCACAACTGTCAAGGTGGCAGTCCTCGACGAGGAAAACCGTCTGCTTTTCTCGGACTATGAACGGCATTTTGCCAATATTCAGGAAACCTTGGCTGCACTGATCCGCAAGGCCTGCGACTCTGTCGGTGAAATCGAGGTATCCCCGATGATCACCGGGTCCGGCGGCCTGACGCTCGCCAACCATCTGGAAATCCCCTTCGTGCAGGAGGTCATCTCCGTTTCCACGGCGCTCCAGCACTACGCGCCCCAGACGGACGTCGCGATTGAACTGGGCGGCGAGGACGCCAAAATCATTTATTTCGAGGGCGGCAACGTCGAGCAGCGCATGAACGGCATCTGCGCGGGCGGAACCGGCTCCTTCATTGACCAGATGGCATCCCTGATCCAGACCGACGCATCCGGCCTGAATGAGTACGCCAAAGAATACAAAGCGATCTACCCGATCGCCGCCCGCTGCGGCGTGTTCGCCAAAACCGATATCCAGCCCCTCATCAACGAGGGAGCCACCAGAGAGGATCTGTCCGCATCCATTTTTCAGGCCGTGGTCAATCAGACCATCAGCGGTCTCGCCTGCGGCAAACCGATCCGCGGCCATGTCGCGTTCCTCGGCGGACCGCTCCACTTTCTCTCGGAGCTCAAGGCTGCTTTCATCCGCACGCTGGCTCTCGACGAGGAGCACGCCATCACACCCGAGAACTCCCATCTGTTCGCGGCAATCGGCTCTGCTCTAAACTTTAAAGAAGATTTAACTATCCCTCTCGAGCAATTGCGAGAAAAGTTAAATTCAGGTATAAAAATGGAATTCGAGGTTGCCCGCATGGAGCCTTTATTCGCGGATGAAGAGGAATATGCCGCCTTCACCGAACGCCACAGCCACAACCATGTGCAAACAGCAGACCTCTCCTCCTACGAGGGTAACTGCTACCTCGGCATCGACGCCGGCTCCACCACCACCAAAATCGCGCTGGTGAGCGAGGGCGGCGATCTTCTGTACTCTTTCTATAGCAACAATAACGGAAGTCCGCTCGCAACAGCCATTCGCTCAATCCAGGAGATCTACGCACAGCTGCCCGAAAAAGCGCACATCGTGCACTCCTGCTCCACCGGATACGGCGAGGCGCTGCTCAAGGCGGCACTGATGCTCGACGACGGCGAGGTAGAGACGGTTGCACACTACTACGCCGCCGCGTTCTTCGACCCGAAGGTTGACTGCATCTTGGACATCGGCGGTCAGGACATGAAGTGCATCAAGATCAAAAACCAGACCGTGGACAGCGTACAGCTGAACGAGGCCTGCTCCAGCGGCTGCGGCTCTTTCATCGAGACCTTTGCGAAATCCCTGAATTTCTCCGTGCAGGACTTCGCGAAGGAAGCGCTGTTTGCCAAAAACCCGATCGACCTCGGCACGCGCTGCACCGTGTTCATGAACTCCAAAGTAAAGCAGGCGCAGAAGGAGGGCGCGTCCGTGGCGGACATCTCCGCCGGCCTCGCCTACTCCGTCATCAAAAACGCACTGTTTAAGGTCATCAAGCTCTCCGACGCGAAGGATCTCGGGGAGAATATCGTCGTGCAGGGCGGAACCTTCTACAACGACGCCATCCTGCGCAGCTTTGAGAAAATTGCGGGCGCTCACGCCACTCGCCCGGATATTGCCGGCATCATGGGTGCCTTCGGCGCGGCGCTGATCGCCAGAGAACGCCACGAGGCCGGATATCAGACCACCATGCTCACGATCGAACAGATCAACGAGCTCACCTACACCACCAAACTCGCGCGCTGCCAGAACTGTACCAACCATTGCCTGCTGACCATCAACAGGTTTTCCGACAACCGGCAGTACATCACCGGCAACCGCTGTGAACGCGGTCTGGGCAAGGAAAAAAACAAAGAGAACATCCCGAACCTCTACGAGTACAAGAATAAGCGCCTGTTCGACTATGAGCCCCTCCCTGCAGCGGAGGCCACGCGCGGGATCGTCGGCATCCCCCGCGTACTCAACCTGTACGAAAACTATCCGTTCTGGGCGGTATTCTTTAAAAAACTGGGATTTTCTGTAGTGCTCTCGCCACAGTCCACAAGAAAGATCTACGAGCTGGGCATCGAGTCCATTCCCAGCGAATCCGAGTGTTACCCGGCAAAGCTGGTACACGGGCATATCGCATGGCTGATCCACCAGAATGTGGACTTTATCTTCTACCCTGCGATTCCCTATGAGCGCAACGAGTTTCCGGACGCCAACAACCATTACAACTGCCCGATCGTCACCTCCTACTCGGAGAACATCAAGAACAACGTGGACGAAATCACGCGCGGCGAAATGCGCTTTCTGAATCCGTTTATGGCATTTACCAGCGAAGAAATTCTCTCCAGCCAGCTTGTGGACTGTTTCCGCGAAGAATTCCATATCCCGGAGGCCGAGGTTCGTGACGCAGTCTCCGAGGGCTGGAAGGAGCTGGAAGTCACGCGGCTCGAAATGCAGCAGAAGGGCGAGGAGGTCTTAAAATACATGGAGGAAAACCACCGCAGGGGAATCGTCCTCGCCGGACGCCCCTACCATGTAGATCCGGAGATCAACCACGGCATTCCCGAAATGATCAACGCCTACGGCATCTGCGTGCTGACCGAGGACTCCATCTCCCATCTGGGCGAGCTGGAGCGCCCTCTGATTGTCATGGATCAGTGGATGTACCACAGCCGCCTCTATTCCGCCGCCAACTTTGTCAAAACACGGGAGGATCTGGATCTGATCCAGCTCAACTCATTTGGCTGCGGTCTGGACGCCGTGACCACGGACTGTGTGAGCGATATTTTGACTGACTCCGGCAAAATTTACACCTGCTTAAAGATTGACGAGGTCAACAACCTCGGAGCGGCGCGCATCCGCATCCGCTCTCTGCTCTCCGCGATCCGCGTCAAGGAGAAAACGCAGGAAAAGCGCACGATCCGGCCGGCGAACTACGAGCGTGTCATTTTTACCGAGGAAATGCGCAAAAACTACACCATCATCTGCCCGCAGATGTCCCCGATCCACTTTGATCTTCTGCTCCCGGCCTTCCGGGCGGCAGGCTACAATCTGGTCATCCCGGACATCCCTGCAAGAACCTGCGTGGATGTCGGCTTGAAATACGTCAATAATGACGCCTGCTACCCATCGCTGATCGTCATCGGACAGATCATGAGCGCCGTCATGTCCGGCACCTACGACATGGAAAAAACCGCGATCCTGATCTCCCAGACCGGCGGCGGCTGCCGCGCGACAAACTACATCGGATTTATCCGCCGCGCGCTGATCAAGGCGGGCTATCCCAATGTCCCCGTCATCTCCATCAACATGGTCGGATTGGAGAAAAATCCGGGGTTCAAGCTCACGGCGAGCCTGATCCAGCATGGTCTCTACGCGCTGGAATTCGGCGATATCTTCATGCGCTGCCTCTACCGTGTGCGCCCGTACGAATCGGTGCCCGGCTCCGCCAACGCATTGCATAAGAAGTGGAAAAAACGGGTTATCGAATTTCTGGGAAATACCCGGCTGCTCTCGCACCGTAAATACAAACAAATGTGCCGCGAAATCATCCGGGACTTCGACCGCCTGCCGATGACGGACGTGAAAAAACCGCGCGTCGGCGTAGTTGGCGAGATTCTGGTAAAGTTCCTGCCAGCCGCCAATAACTATATCGTCGATCTCCTGGAGGCGGAAGGCGCGGAGGCAGTCGTTCCGGATCTGACCGACTTTTTGCTGTACTGCTGCTATAACCAGAACTTTAAGACTGACAATCTGGGTGATTCGAAAAAATCCAAGCGCATCAACAATATGCTCATCCGTTTCTTCGAGTGGATGCGCAAAGCCGCCAGGGATGAGTTTTGCAAAAGCAAACATTTTGATCCGCCCGCCTATATCTGGGATCTTGCGAAGGAAGCGGAGCACATCGTCTCCTGCGGCAACCAGACCGGCGAGGGATGGTTTTTGACCGGAGAGATGTTAGAACTGATTCACCAGGGAGCAGGCAACATCGTCTGCGCCCAGCCGTTCGCCTGCCTGCCGAACCACATTGTCGGCAAGGGTGTGATCAAAGAGATCCGGCGCGAGTACCCCGAATCCAACATCGTCGCCATCGACTATGATCCGGGCGCATCTGAGGTCAACCAGTTAAACCGCATCAAACTGATGCTCTCAACCGCTCAGAAAAAAATCAGAAAAGGATAACGGAAGACTATGAGGTTACCAAATGGATATGGCGGAGTCGTGAAACTCTCCGGCAACCGTAGAAAACCTTACGCTGCACGCATTACCGTCGGATGGCATGTAGACGATGCGACCGGAAGACGTATTCAGCACTATCAGATCATCGGATATGCGTGCAGCAGGACGGAGGCCCTGCAGCTTTTGGCGCAATACAACGATCACCCCATAGACGGTACAGTCTTAAAGCTTTCCTTCGGAGATGTCTATCAAAGGTGGTCCGAAGAAAAATTTCCGACCACCTCAGCCTCCAACATCAAGGGCTACCGCGCCGCCTACGCCGTATGCGACGGCATCAAAGACACTCCCTTCCGCAATCTCCGACTGGATGACCTGCAGCGCGTGATCGACCACTGCGGAAAGAACTATCCAACCTTAAAAAAAATCCGGGTTCTCTTCAATCAGCTCTACGGATATGCCCTAAAGCATGAAATCGTCTACAAGGATTACTCGGAATTTATTAATATCACCAAATACAAAGACCGCAACCCGAACAAATTTGGGCGCAGCCGTCTCACGCGAGAGGATATTGACCGTCTCTGGGAACATCAGGACGACCGCGGCTACCAGACCATACTCATGCTGGTATACAGCGGCGTCCGGGTATCGGAGCTTCTGGATTTAAAAAAAGAGAACGTACACCTGGCACAGCAGTATTTCGATGTAGTAAACAGCAAAACAGAGAACGGCATCCGCAAGGTTCCGATCTCTGACCGCGTCCTGCCCTTCTACATCGGCTGGTATAACGACTGTTCCCACAGCGAATACCTGATCCACACTCTGGACAGTGAGCACTACACCTACAATCTGTACTACACCACACTGTTTAAACCGCTCGTGAACCGCCTCGGAATTGACTGCACCCCACACTGCTGCCGCCATACCTGCATCTCCATGCTCGCCGAAGTCCACGTTGACCAGACCACAATCAAAAAAATCGTCGGCCACTCCGGCGCCATGTCACTCACCGAACGGGTTTACACACACTTCGACATTAACGAGCTGATTCACGCAATCAACCAGATCTGAGGAAACACTGATGAAAACACCGTTTCCACAAAAAAGTAAGCAGCGACCGATCGGTCACTGCTTACTTTTTACTCTTATTTTTATGTAGGTTACATCTTGAAAATGTTCATCTTTCCGTCCAGCTCATTCGCTACACTCTTTAACTGCGTCGCATTTCCGGAAATATTGCCAATGATCGAGCTGACCTCTGTCACGGACGCGGAGGTCTGCTGCGCGCTCGCCGCATTCTCCTGTGCAATCGCAGTCAGATTCTGCACGACATCCACCACATTGGCGCGCGCCTCATCCAGCTGCCTGGTCTTATTCGCAATCCTGTTTACGCCCTCGATGGAGTGGTCAATTCCAGTCTTCACCTGCGCGAAGATCTCATCCGTCTTCTCCACATGCTCATTCTGGCTGTTCATGATCTCCTTCACTTCTCCCATCGTGGCAACCGCCTTCTGGGAATCGAAAATCAGCGAATCAATGATGTTCTCAATCTGGCGTGCGGAGTCGCTGGACTGCTCCGCCAGCTTTTGTATCTGGGACGCAACAACGGCAAACCCGCGCCCCTGCTCCCCGGCTCTGGCCGCCTCAATACTTGCATTCAGCGACAGAAGGTTCGTCTCCTCCGCAATCGATGTGATCAGCGAGGTCGCCTCGCGGATCTTGAGCGCGGATTCGTTCGTGGTGTTGGTCTGCTCATAGATAATGTCAATGGCCTCCTTGGCCTGGACATTGATCTTCTCGAGCTCGGACAGCGTCTTTGATGCCCGGTCGCTGGATTCTTTCATCTCGTTCGCATTGTCAATCAATGTCTGTACTTCAGCCGTGGTCTCCTCAACCATGAATCCCATGTTCATGACATTCTCCGTTGCCCTCTGCGTCTCATCTGCCTGAGAAGATGCGCCAGCCGAGATATCCGAAACCGCCCGCTCCACCTGCTCCACAGAGGCGGCAGTCTCTGTCGCATTGGTATTCAGTGAATCGGATGCCTCAAACAGATGCTGGCTCTGGCTCCGCAGAGCGCCCACCACGGATTTAAGCTTTTCGCGAAGCTCTGCGACCGCGCGGCTCATCATACCCGTCTCATCCTTCCTCGCCGTCAGCTTCTCCTCGCCCTTGATCTCCGAGAAATCCATATTTGCCAGACGCCCCACAATCCCGGTTACCTGAATAATCGGGTGTATAATCAGACCGACCAGAATATATCCGATCACTCCCAGCACGAGAACTAACACCAGCGCATAGATCACGGCGGTGCGGGTGATCGCCAGCATATCCGCCAGAATATCCTTTTCGTCCACGGATATGACCAGAATACACTCCCCGCCATTCGTAATATAGTAAGCCGCGTATTTGTCTGCACCCTTAAACACATACTGCACCACTTCCGGCTTGGGGATCTGCCCCGCATTCAGTTTCTGCACGACCCCGGAGACCACTGCATTCTCCACCGGTGCCCCGACCTTATCTCTGGTCGGGTGATACATCATTGTGCCGTCCTTTGACACCAGATATGCATAGCTGGAAGAAATACCCTCCAGACCGACTCCTCCAATCGTCGCATCCAGATTATCATAATCGACCGTCGCATCGTAGCCGTTGCTGTCCAGCTGCTCCTGAATATCCTGACCATATGCCAAGGTGAGGTCATACAGATAATTCTTATTCAGCTCAATCAGATGTTTCTGTGAACTCCCGAGTATTACAAGGCTAAGCAGAACCGCCATCGCGAACATCGAAAAAACCAGCATTGCGATTGTTTTCGACTTCACAGAATGAATAAAATCAACGGTTCCTCCCTGTTTCTTTTGTGCATCATTTGCCATAACCAATCCCCCTGATATATTTTCTTTTATATATATTCCGTCTCATCACCGTATCAGTCCGCCGCCCTGCGGATGATCCCAACCCCCAGCGGATAGGGTCCCGTGTGGACGCCGATCGTCGCACCGATCTGAAAGAGCTCAATTTCTTTCACGCCGAAACCTGCAAGACGATCCAATACCATCTTTCTGAATGAGACCGCCTCCCCGAAGTCGTATCCGTAACCGATACAGAGCAGGAATTCACTGCAGCTGCGAAAGGTCTCGCCGATGTAGCGCACAAGCAGGTCAATGACCTTTTTCATGGAAGATTTCCGGGTTCTCGCCAGCCCGGACGAAAATATCTCTCCCTCCTTTAAGGTGATAAGCGGCTTGATGCCAAGGGTTGTCCCGGCGATCCCGGCAAGCTTTCCTATCCGTCCGCCATGCCGCAGGTACTCGATATTTCCCACAGTAAAGAAAATACGGCCGGAGCTGCGGATCGCCAGCAAACGCTCGACACTCTCCTGATAGGAACAGCCGGCGTCCCGCAGACGGCACGCCTCAAGGACGAAAAGCCCCTGAAGTACGGTGTCCACCTCGGAATTAATGACTGTAACCTGCGCGTCCGGGTACTCGGCATCTATCATCGCCTTTGCACTGGTTGCTGACCCAAACGAGCCGCTGAATTTCTCCGTGATGCAGATGCAGATGACCGGGATCTGCTCCTTCGCATACGGCTCAAACGCATCATAATAATCCTGAACCGACGGCATGGAGCTTTTCGGATATTCCCCGCTCCTGTCCACCATCTTCTGGTAAAAGTCGCGAATCCCGATCTCCTCGATCTCTTTATAGTAATTCGTGTCGTCGAACGACACATAGAACGGCACTACATGAATGTTTTTTTCCTTTGTCAAGTCCGACGGCAAATCACAGGAGCCGTCACTGATAATCTGATACATAAAAAACACCTCTCTCTGTCTATCATTCTATTATTTTGTTGGTGCGAATGCAACAACATTTTTCATTAATATCAAAGGAATTGCAATATATTGGAAATTATTATATAATTAGTATAATTACAAACGCGAATTCACACCCGAAAAGGAGCCACAATGTACAGAGTTCTTTTTATCGATACAGAGGTTAATCCCGAAGAAAACAGGGTTCAGGATTACGGGGCGGCGGTAAACGCCAGTGTCAGCATCCACACGAGCTCCAAAGAGAAATTCCAGGATTTTCTGATCCAGAATGCCGCCGGCGCGCGGACGTTTGCCTGCGGCCACAATATTATCCACCACGATGCCCAATATATCCAAAAAGAACTGGAGAGCGCCGGAATCAGGGAAATGATTGACACCCTGTACCTGTCTCCTCTCCTGTTTCCGAACAAGCCCTACCACAGGCTGCTGAAGGATGACAAGCTGCAGACAGATGAGCGGAATAACCCGTTAAATGACTCGATCAAAGCCATGGAACTGCTTTATGACGAGGTAAATGCTTTTGAGAGCTTAACTGAGCTTCACAAAGACATTTACGCGGACTTACTCGGTCAAACGGAGGAATTTAGCGGCTTTTTTTCCTACCTGAACCACACAGTCCACAGCCGTGCGCCGGAATTGATCCGCATCCTCTATCACGGAAAAATCTGCGACAACAGCGACCTGGAGATGTTTTCGGAGCGATATCCCATCGAGCTCGCTTACGTCCTGGCAATGCTTAGCGCCGAGGATTCCACCTCCATCATGCCGGGCTGGGTGACGATGAACTTTCCGGCTGTCTATGACATCATAAAGGCACTGCGCACGACCGAATGCGCTGCGAGGTGCTTCTACTGCAAAAGCCGGCTGAATATCCACAAGCGCCTGAAGCAGTTTTTCGGATACGATGATTTCCGGACATACGACGGGGAGAACCTGCAGGAGCAGGCGGTGCAGGCTGCGGTTGACCACAAATCCGTACTCGCCGTATTCCCGACCGGCGGCGGCAAATCCATCACCTTCCAGCTCCCGGCGCTCATCGCAGGGACAGCTGCCAGGGCGCTCACCGTTGTAATCTCCCCGCTGCAGTCCCTGATGAAGGATCAGGTTGACAACTTAGAACGCCGGGGGATTGCGGATGCCGTCACCTTAAACGGCCTTCTCAGCCCGATCGAGCGCGCAGAGGCCATGGAGCGCGTGGAGAGCGGACTGGCAACACTGCTTTATCTCTCGCCGGAATCCCTCCGCTCCAAGACGATCGAGCGCCTTCTCCTCAAACGTAACATCGCAAGGTTTGTCATTGACGAGGCGCACTGCTTTTCCGCATGGGGACAGGATTTCCGGGTCGATTATCTCTACATCGGCGATTTTATCCGCGAGCTGCAGGAAAAAAAGCAGCTGAGCAGCCAGATTCCGGTGTCCTGTTTTACCGCCACGGCAAAGCAGAAGGTAATCAGTGATATTAAGGAATATTTCAAGGACAAACTGGATCTTGATTTAGAGCTTTTTTCCTCCGCCGCCACCCGGAAGAATTTGAGATACGAGGTGCTCTACAAGGAGACGGACGACGAGAAATATGCCGCCCTCCGCTGGCTGATCGAGCAGAAGGACTGCCCGACCATCGTGTACGTTTCCCGAACCAAACGCACCGACGAACTGGCAAATAAATTGAGCGCAGACGGCTTTCGGGCACTCGCCTTTCACGGAAAGATGGAGAAACAGGAAAAACAGAAAAACCAGGATGCCTTTATCGCCGACGAAGTACAGGTTATGGTGGCAACCTCCGCCTTCGGCATGGGCGTGGATAAGCCGAACGTAAAGCTGGTGGTTCACTACGACATCTCCGATTCTCTGGAAAATTATGTGCAGGAGGCAGGACGCGCAGGCCGTGACCAGAACCTGCAGGCGGAGTGCTATGTCCTTTTCAACGACGATGATCTGGACAAGCACTTTATCATGTTAAACCAGACGAAGGTGAGCATCAGCGAGATCCAGCAGGTCTGGAAGGCCATCAAGGATTTGACGAAAAACCGTCCGGCCATACAGCGCACCCCGCTTGAAATTGCAAGGCAGGCGGGCTGGGACGAGTCCGTGGGAGAAATGGAGACGCGCATAAAGACGGCGATACAGGCACTGGAAAATGCCGGATATCTCACACGCGGGAAAAATGTGCCGCATATCTACGCCACGAGCATCCTTGTAAAGAATATGGCGGAGGGATCAATTTTGATCGAAAAATCCCGCAGAATGGACGATGCCGACCGGGTGCAGGCCCGAAGAATTCTCTCGATGCTGATTTCCGCAAGGAGCATCGCAAATGCCGGAAACGACGACGCGGAGTCAAAAGTCGATTACATCTCCGACAGGCTCGGACTCGAGCGGGCGCATACCTTTCAGCTGCTCAACATTTTGCGTGAGGAGTCGATTCTGGCAGACACGAAGGATCTGTCCGCCTATATTTTAAAATCCGATACGGAGAACAAATCCTTAAATGTCCTCCGGCGATACTCCGCGCTGGAGGAATTTCTGGTGCAGAATATCCGCATGGAGGGACAGTGCATCAATCTGAAGGAGTTAAACGAAAAAGCGGTAAGCAGCGGCATCAAACAGGCGACGGTCAATGCTTTAAAGACCATCTTCTACTACTGGACAATCAAACACTATATTGAAAAAAATACCGAGAACACGACGGCAAGAACGGTTGTGATGCCGCTTTTTCCCCCCGAGGAGCTCTGGAAAAAAAGAAAAAGCTGCATGGATCTCGCCGAATTTATCGTGAAGTATTTGTTTGAAAAAAGCCGGGAAAAGCAGGCAATGGGCGATCATGTGATCGCAGAGTTTTCCGTACTGGAATTAAAGCTGGAATACCGGAAAAACTCGGTCATTGAGGTATCCGACCAGGAGGTCGAGGACGCTCTTTTATACCTGTCAAAAATCGATGCTATGAAGCTGGAGGGCGGCTTTCTGGTTCTCTACAACGGCATGCAGATCACAAGGCTGGAGCTGGACAACAAAATCCGCTATAAGCTTGACGATTATAAGAGCCTGGGCGAGTACTACCGGCAGAAAATGCAGCAGATCCACATTGTCGGCGAATACGCAAATATGATGGTAAAGGATTATGACAATGCCCTGCAGTTTGTCAATGACTACTTCCATATGGATTATCAACTGTTTATCGCCAAGTATTTCAAGGGAAGCCGGAAGGACGAGATCAACCGGAACATCACCCCCGGGAAATACGACAAGCTCTTTCGGGAGCTCTCCGAAGTGCAGAGAGCCATCATCGACGACGACAGCTCCAAATACATTGTCGTTGCGGCAGGGCCGGGAAGCGGAAAGACAAAGGTCCTTGTACATAAACTCGCGTCTCTCATACTGCTGGAGGACGTCAAGCACGAGCAGCTTTTGATGGTGACCTTTTCACGGGCGGCGGCGACGGAATTCCGCAAGCGCCTGTATGACCTGATCGGAAACGCCGCAGGCTTTATTGAGATCAAGACCTTCCACTCCTACTGCTTTGACCTGATCGGAAGAATCGGAAATCTGGAGAGCTCGAATACTGTAGTGGAGGATGCCACAAAGATGATCGTAAACGGCGAGGCGGAAACCGGAAGGATCACCAAAACCGTGCTTGTGATCGACGAAGCTCAGGATATGGACGAGAAGGAATTTGCGCTGGTGTCCGCGCTGATCGAGCGAAACGATGATCTTCGGGTGATTGCAGTGGGCGATGACGACCAGAATATCTATGAATTCCGCGGCTCAAACTCAAAGTATTTTGAATCCTTCCTCGAGAGGGAAGACTCAAAAAAATATGAACTTCTGGACAATTACCGGAGCGCCGGGGAGATTGTGTCATTTGCGAATGATTTTGTGAAGAATATCGACATCCGTTTAAAAAGTGCGCCGATTGTCTCAAAGCGCGGGCCGGGCGGATGCGTTGTGCTGACCCGCTGTGCCAGCAGAAATCTGGAGGAGCCTGTGGCGAGAAAGGCGGTTGAACTGCAGAAAAAAGGAACCGTATGCATCCTGACCGCAAAAAACAGCGAGGCGATGCGTGTGGTCGGACTCTTGAAAAAACAGGGCATCCGCGCAAAGCTGATCCAGTCCAACGACGGATTTGACCTCTATAATCTGATCGAGATCCGCTATTTCTTACGGAAGCTCGCAAAAGGGCAGTCCTCTCCTGTCATCTCCGATGACAAGTGGAAAAGTGCCCGGCAGGACCTCATCTCGCTCTATGGAGACAGCTGCAATCTCCCGCTGTGTCTGTCGATACTGGAGGCGTTTGAACTGGCGAACCCCAGGAAATATCAATCGGACTTTGAAATTTTCCTGCACGAATCCAAAATCGAGGATTTTATATGCGATGAAAACGGGGCTATTGTGGTATCGACCATCCACAAGTCCAAGGGCAGGGAGTTCGATGAGGTAATCCTTATGCTTAACCATGCAGCGGTGGATTCCGATGAGAACAAACGGGCATTATATGTAGGAATGACACGGGCCAAAAACGGACTGTACCTGTTTTATAATGGAACCGACATCGAGCGCCTGTTTCCCGGGAATGTGCCGATCAACACCGATCCGCAATCCTACAAACAGCCGGATGAAATTCTCCTGCAGCTCACACACAAGGATGTCCATCTCGGATTCTTCAAGGATCACATGGATATTATCCCAAAAATTGTCTGCGGCTCAAAACTTCTGGTCAGCGAGCGCGGACTCGCAACGGAAACTCAGGGAAATCCCTGCATGGTAGTGAAGTTTTCCAAACAATTTATGGATGAAATCGAAAAACAGAACAAACAGGGTTATTATATGAGTTCTGCGGAAGTGCGATACATCGTGGGCTGGAAGGACAACGACGAGGGGTGCGAGTACCAGATCATTCTTCCGGGCGTGTACTTTTGCCGAAAAAGATCTGATTGAAGGAATCTATTGCAAAACATCAGGGATAAAAGTAGAATAAACATAAGACATAGGTGGATCTATGACAATACGCGAAGCAGTTTCCAACAGGGATAAACGGAGATATCTGGACTTTATCTACCAGATCTATCGGGGCGATCAACATTTTTCGGATCTGAATCTCCTCTTTGTAAAAACCTTTCTTTATGGACTGGATGACTACGCCCGCAGGGCAAAAGTAGTTCCTGTTCTGGTCGAAGACGACGGCATCCGGCTGGCAGGAACCTTTATCAGCACAGAGGATTCCAAAGAACTGAAGCTTGCTTTCTTAGAATTTTTACCGAATTCCGGACGCTGTATCGAGGTCGTCATCGATTACGGGCGCGCACTGATGCAGCAGCTCGGACTCTCGAGGATGATCGTGGGAGTCAACGGTCAGATCAGCTACGGCCTTGGAATTCTGGTTCACGGACATAACCCCTGCTTTGAATTTAACGCAAATTACAATCCCGGGTACTACACCGAAGAGCTGGATCAGGTGATTTTAACCAAAAAAAGAGCCTTTTCCTATCGTTTCGACGCGGCGCACTGTCTGGCACTGATGGAGCGGTTTCATAACAGCCGCATATCATCGGACTTTTCGATCCGCCCCATGAACAAACGGCATTTTAAACGAGACATGCTGATCTTCGGCCGCCTGTGCCATGAGGCATTAAAGGATACTCCCTATTACTCGGAAAAGACGCCTCAGGAAATGTATCAGCTGATGCGGCAGATGCGGTTTCTACTCAAAAATGAGGATATTCTGTTTGCCGTAAAGGACGGCCGGGAAGTTGGATTTATCTTCTCCCATCCGGACTATGCGGAGCTGTTCACCAAGCCCCGGCTGAACTACCTGCGGCTGTTTGTGAGAAAATGGTTCATAACTCCGAAGCATGTGATTTTCAACGCAGTCGGTGTGCTGCCGGAGTACCGGCACAGCGGTCTGGTGGCGGAGCTGTTATACCACTCCATCGGCATGCGCCAGAAGCAATACCCAACAGGGGTCTCCTCCTTTATTCTGGAGGAGAACACAAACTCCAATTTGCTGTTTCGAAAAATGGCCATGGATATCAACAAAGAATACCGGATCTACGAGATCGAGAGGGAAACGTAATATGTACAAGCGAATTGAATGCGCGAAAGAGCTTCCGGCAGAGTGGGATGCGCTGTGCCGAAAGAATGTATATCTGTCAAGAGCCTTTTTGGAATACATGGAACAGGTTAATTACTGCAATCAATCCTATCACCTGTTTTATGACGGACCACGGCTCTACTCCTGTTTTATGATGTTCGAGAGAACATTTAATTTGTTTATCTTTACAGACAGGTACGACATCAAAGTACCCATGAAATTCGTGTACCTCCCTCTCTCAGTCTCCGACCCCAGCATCGTCTTTGGGAATGATACTGACGAAGCTGCGGAAGTCTTAAACCGAATGAAGGGAGTCAAGATCGTCATCAACACAGATGCCGAACATAAGCTGAAGCATTTTACCCAGGGGCACTATCTGCCGGTCTGTATCCTTGAAAACCGCTGGGAGAGTCTGGAGGATTACCTGAAGGCTCTTCGGGCCAACTACAGGCGCAGATACCAGAAAGCCCTCGACAAGGGGAAGCATCTGGTCATCGAGGAGCTTACGGACAATCAGCATTTCACGGAAGAAATGTACGGACTCTACGAGCAGGTCTTCAACCATTCCACCTACTCGCTGGAGAAATTGAGTCTGGATTTCTTCCGCAACAAATTCTCCAAGATCATCTGTCTAAAGCTGAATGACAAAGTGGAGGCCTTTGTCCAGATCATTGAGGATAAAGTAAACGACACACTGATCTTCGAATTTGGCGGCTACAATTATGAAATAGCCCACGAATACGACCTGTATCATAACATGCTGCTGACGATCACAAAATACGCCATCGACCATCATTTCCGATACATACACTACGGGCAGACCGCATATGACGCCAAGCTGAAATTCGGGGCTGCCATGCACCACAAGTATTTTCTGTTATCTCACAGCAATCCGTTTCTGAATCGCCTGATTCAGAAACATATCCGCTTTCTGGAGTACAAGGTTCAGGAGTATTCGTTTCACGTGTTTAAGGAGGAGGGCCTATGAAGGTAATGCTGGTTCGGCCAAAGCCGCACAAAAATTCCCTCGGACTGACAGACCTGATGTGCTGTGAGCCCCTGGAGCTGGAATATGTCAGCGCCGTTGTTAAAAAACTGCGCCATGAAGTGGTACTGATCGATATGATGCTGGAGCGAAAGGGGCTGGACTTTTTTGTGATGCGGGAAAAGCCGGACGTATGCCTGTTCACCTCCTATATCACCCATGTCAACGTGATCCGCAGCTATGCGGATATCGTCAAAAAAATCGATGAGAAAATCGTCACCGCAGTAGGCGGCGTGCACAGTGAGGTTATCCCGCAGGACTTTGCTTATAAGAGTATCGACTATGTGCTGGGGATCAACGGGCTGGAGAATCTGGAGCTCCTGCTGTGCGGCCTTGAAAGCGGACATAAGGAAATCAAGTTTTTACATGACAAGATCTATCAGGATTATCAACTGCCAAAGCCAGACCGGCAGATCACGAGCCGTTACCGGAAACACTACGACTATGCCTACCATGTGCCCTGCGCCCTGTTAAAGACCTCCCACGGATGTCCCTATAACTGCAAATTCTGTTTCTGCGTGGCTATCACAAAGCACACCTACTATGAGCGGGATTTGCAGCAAGTGATCTGCGAACTCCGGGAAATCGAAGAGCCCAATGTGTTCATTGTGGATGACAACTTTCTGGTGAACAGAGAACGCATCAAGACCTTTTGCCGGCTGTTGGACGAGCATGAGATCCACAAGACATTTATTGTGTTCGGCCGGGCGGATTTCATCGCAAACAATCCCGACATGATCGAGCTGCTCAGCCGGCACGGTCTGGACGCTGTATTTGTTGGGATCGAGAGTTTCAAACAGAGTGAGCTGAATGATTTCAATAAACGGACGGACGTGGAAACCAGCAGGAAGGCCTCGGAGGTACTGTACCGTTTCGGGGTGGATCTGTACGCCGGAGCCATCGTGGGCCCGGACTGGGATAAGAAGGATTTTAAAGATTTTATCCAATGGATACGCGCCATGCACATCCGATTTACCAATCTGCAGCCACTAGTGCCGCTGCCGGGAACCGAGATATTTGAAAGCTACAAAAACCAGCAGCTGCTGAACCCGGAAGAATATGAAAAATGGGATCTGACCCATCTGGCGATCCTGCCGACAAAACTGACGCCAACTCAGTATTACCGGCAGATCATCCGGGGATATTTCAGAACCTCCGCCAGCTTCTCCTCCGTGTGGTACATCTATAAGAGGTGCGGGTTTAAGGTCGCTGCGAAATGTGTGAGCGGAGCAATGAAAATGGTGTGGCACTATGTGAAGATGATGTGGGAATACCGAAAGGTGGGAAAATATGGACAGTAAAATAAGAGCGAAGCGGATGCTTCTGATCCAGCCGACGATCTATGACAACAATGGAAATCTGATCAAGAAAAACAAGCTGTATTTTATTGGGCTGACTATGCCTCTTCTTGCCGCGGAGTGCGGGGATGACTGGGAGGTTCAGATCTGCATTGAGACCCTCGAGGATATCCCTTTTGACACGGATATCGATCTCATAGGCATCGGCAGCATGGGACACTCCATCATTCGCGGAATCGAGATTGCCAAGGAGTTCAAGAAACGCGGAAAGACCGTGGTAATGGGCGGCTATATGGCCAGTCTCGTGTCGGAGGAGGTCAAGCAGTACACGGATTGCATTATGATCGGTGACGCCGAGGGATACTGGAAAGAGATGCTAAACGACTATCTGAACGGCGAGCTGAAGCCTTTTTATGAGAAAAAGATTGAGAAACTTTCCACACCGGTGCCAAGGTATGAGCTTGTGACCGGCAAAAGGATCGGCGATTTTCTGCCGGTGCAGGCGGGGCGCGGCTGCCCGAATGACTGTGCCTTCTGCTCCATCGCCTGCCTTTACCGCGGGAAATATCTGCGGAGAGAGATCCCTGAGGTAATCCGGGATATTAAACGAGTCAAGGAGCTGGGCTTCAAGAAGTTCCTTCTGATCGATGACAATATCCTGTCCAACCGTCAGTATATGATGGAACTCTGCGCCGAGATCAAGAAACTGAACATGGAATGGTACAGCCAGTGCTCCATCCATCTGGCAAAGGATAAGGAGCTGCTGAAGTGCGTTGCGGACAGCGGCTGCACCTGCTTAAGCTTTGGAATTGAGACCATAACGAAGAGCAATCTCGCCAAGCTGAATAAGAGCTGGGAAGATCCGGGGGAATACCACGTCATGATCCAGACTTTGCGAAGTGCAGGGATCAATGTGGCGACGGAGATGATGCTGGGTCTTCCGGACGATACCGGGGAGAGCATCCGCGAGACTGCAAGGTTCATTATTGAAAACAAAGTGGAGGCCCCCAAGTTCTACATCCTCTGTCCGGTGCCCGGCACTCCGTTTTACGAGGATGTAAAGGACTCCGAGGAACTGATCAACCATGATATCTACACCTATTCCCCGAACAAGGCGACCATGAACACAAAAAATCTGTCCGCATGTGAAATCGACCGCCTGTACTGGGAATTGTACAACGAGGTCTACTCCGTCAAAAATATCTGTAAGCGAGTTCTTTTCTCCCGGAAGCTCTTCCTTCATCCGGGCAGAACCCTGTTCATGTTCGGAGTAAATCTCTTTTACCGATATCATATTAAGCACGGGATCGCGCCGATCATTATTTAACGGCAGCTTCAACAGCCCCGGATTTCTCCACTTTCTTATTTCTGACAAATAAGAATTTGAACACCGTCCTGATCAACGGCTGAATAAAGAACAGCTGTGTAAAGAACGCAAACGGGAAGTTGAAACATACCAGTTTCAGCCAGTTTGCAAGAAGCGTGATCATGTTGAACCCAGCATAGTACGGATAATAAAGGAACGCCGCAATCAAACTCATAGCCGGGCACATTAATCCTACGGTCGCACATATAATAGCGGTTTCAAAAAGAACCGGATGTGTTTCTCCAGGGTTAAATATTTTTGAAGCCAGCCGGAACGAGCATGGGCTACCCATGATGATTTCCAGACAATATGCAAGGACAAACTCTACAAGGACAACACCCCATATCGGAAGATATCTTCCAACCATATAGACGCCTCCCTGGCTGTTAATTGCCTCAATAACGCCGGAGGCGCCGTTGATGCTCATAAGAGTGTTTCCATTAACAACATAGAGACTGAAAAACACATAGGCATGTACGGTTACTAAAACTGTGAGGAATGCAAATATCATTCTCTGAAACTGATTCTGTGGCATAATAAATCTCCTTTTCTTCTTTGGGCGCAAAAAAACACACACAGGTTTAAACATCATTGTTCCGTGATCAGATTTACGTGTTTAAAACACTACGTGTGTCGTTTGCAATAAATATTTTTTTCACAGAAAGAATATCATAAGAACAAAAATATGTCAATTACATCAATTATTTTTTACAAATACATAATAGTCCGTATCGAAACCGCCCCAGCGGTAATCCCCGCTTTTCCACTCGATAATCATATAGTCCGTGTCATCAACTGTCACAATTTCATATGCACAGGCGGTATGATTATAATGCTTGAGCACATAGCCCTTTGTCCAGCTCTGAACCTCTCTGCCCGATATGGTTTCATCCATATAAACACTGGTGAAAAGTCCCTCTTCCCCAAAATGCATATGTTTATAGAGCAGTCTGTCCTGAGGTAAATGATTCCCCTCCGGCGTAAACTCCTCTTTACTTCTGATAAAGTCAAAGGCCTTCCAATCGCCCAGAACACGTTCATCATTCACAAAAGGTAAATCCGTGTCATCCTCTCTGGCAATCCCTCGTTTGGTATACCGTTTATTGTCAACCTGCTCCAGCACCAGTACGGTAGGAAGCCCGCCCCGCAGATATTCATAGGATTTATTTTCCACAAACATATACCGACGGCCCTGGTCGTCCTCAATCTGATATCTGCACAAACAGGTCTGGTCGCCGCTGTCACATTTCAGATATCCTTTTGTCCAGCTGTAGATCCAGTAATCTTCTCCGCCCGGCAGGAAATAAATATACCAGTCCCTGGTTTCGTAGAGAGGTTCCTTCTGCTCCACGACATTGGCAAAAAAATCCTCCTTTACGGCATATTCGCCCACAATCTTCCATTTGCCGATCACCTGCTCGTCATCCTCAAAAAGAAGATTGAGATCCTCATGCAGTTCCCCCATTTCATCTCTAAGCTTTACCACCTCGGCCGCCACCTGAATCTCATTTTTTTCCATAGCGCCATAAGTCAGGAATCCTGAAATACGTTGAAAATTTCTTCTTTGGATTTCCTCATCCAAACTGCAGCATGCTGCCTTAAAGGCTTTGGGATTCAACGGTGTGGGCAGGGATACTCCTTTTATTATCATGCCTCCCAACTCATTTTTTTCAACTACTGACAGTTTTTCCCCTTCAGCCTTCGCATTTTTCTCTTCTTTTTCACACATCATACGTTTCACCTCCGCAATGGCAGCAAGCATGTCTCGATATTCCGACTCCCGATGTTCCAGAATACCCTTAATAAACTCATTATCATCGGCATTTTTTAAGATATCCCTGATTTCTTTCAGAGAAAGACCTCCGCTCTTTAGGAGTTCAATCTGATGTGCCTGCCTTATCTGGTCAGACGAATAATAACGGTAACCGGAAAAATGATCAACATAGTCCGGACACAACAGGCCCTCTTTATCATAATGTCTGAGCACCGATATGGGCATTCCCGTCATTTTTGCAAACTCTCCTATTCTCATGCCTGTACCTCTTTCAAAAATCTATTAAAGTTGCTTATGAAGCGCTTCATGAACATATTATAAACCTAATGTATGGTTTAGAGTCAACACGGGAAAACCAGAGCGATAACATTCCTATTGACAAAACTTCCCTTATATTGCAAAATTAAGACAAAGGTAATAAAAGGAACAGATATGTGAAGGAGGTATACAAGTGAAAAAAAGACTATGCCTGTTTATGACGCTGTTGATGCTTTTTATGTCAGTTGGCTGCAGTCAGAAAATGCCACAGACTCCCGGGACACCAGCTACAGAAACATCTGCAACGGATGTCGGCTCCATATCATCCGTTGTTCCAAGTGAGGAGGACAATCTCAATCCCGATGCCAGCAAGCCTGACAATACCGAAGATGGCTCTCTTCCCGGCAGTTCATCTTCTGTCATCAACAACGATGAGCACCAAACCAGCGAAAGCGACTCTCCCGCTCCCGGCAGTTCATCTGCTGACATCAACGACGATGAGCGCAGCTCCAGCGAAAGCGACTCGTCCGCTCCCGGCAGTTCATCTGCTGACATCAACGACGATGAGCACAGCTCCAGCGAAAGTGACTCGTCCACTTTGTCGGAAGACGGCTCCTATACCTCCAAGGAGGACGTGGCTCTATACATTCATCTGTACGGACATCTGCCTCCAAACTTCATCACGAAGAAGGAAGCAGAAAACCTGGGCTGGAATGGCGGTTCTCTGGAACCCTTTGCGCCGGGCAAGTGTATCGGCGGAAACCATTTCGGCAATTACGAGGGACTCCTGCCGCAAAAGGCAGGCCGCAGTTATACCGAGTGTGACATAGACACCCTTGGCGCCGCCAGGCGAGGTGCCAAGCGCATTGTATTTTCTAATGATGGTCTGATCTACTATACGGAAGACCATTATAACAGCTTTGAGCTTTTGTACGGCGAAGCCGATCCCTGATCGGATCGAAATATGGCGCCAGATTAAACAAGAAGACCACAACAAAATGGAGATAATCAAAAAATGCTTACTTGTGTATTAGACGGAAACAACATCCCAAACAGAGAAACGCTTCACGACACGTTAGCCAGCTCCCTTCAGCTCCCGGATTGGTATGGCAGGAATCTGGACGCCCTGTACGACTGCCTCCTGGATATACAGGAAGAAACCGAGATCCGTCTCTTGCATGAAGAGGCTCTGGAAGATCATCTGGGACACTATGCCAAGTCTCTTCAAAAAGCGGTATCCAGCGCATGTCAGGAAAATCCCAGAATACATTACTATGGAAGTCTCTGAAATCTTAACTTCTGCGAAGCTTAAATTCCGAAATCATGCTATTCATGGAGTCTGACTGGCTTGTAAGCTCCTGGCTTGTTGCGGAATTTTCTTCTGCAGAAGCAGAATTGGTTTCTACAACCGAAGAAATTGCTTCAATGTTCCGCGAAATATCTTTTAACATTTCAGCCTGCGATTGCGATGCAGTACTTGCACTTTTAACAATTTCCTGAACTTCGTTCATGGAATTTAATACTTCTTCTAATACGGCTGCCGTACTTTGTGTAATGATATTGCCGTTTTCAATTTCTTCCAGGGACTTGGCGATTAATTCCCTTGTATTGACAGCCGACTGTGCACTGTCTGCCGCAAGCTTGCCAATCTGGTCCGCAACAACTGCAAATCCTTTTCCGGATTCTCCTGCTCTCGCCGCCTCAATCGAAGCATTTAAGGAAAGCAGATTTGTCTGGGAAGCTATATCTTCAATTGACAAGGTAATATTTTCAATTTCTTTTGAAGTAACGCTGATTTTTTCCATAGCATTTAAAAGTCTGGCAATTTCATTTTTCCCTTTTACTGCCTCTTTGACAACCTGGCTTACATTTTGCGCAGCGTCCTTCTGAGTCTGCGCGCTTTCCATTGCCATGTTTGTAATGTCTTCAATGGTTGCAGTCAGCCTCTCAATGGCACCGTTCTGATCATTTGCCCCTTCTGCAAGCATCTGTGCATTTTGTGCAAGCTGGAGTGCACCGGTGCTTACCTGTTCGGATGCCTCACTGATATTATGCAGCGTTTCATTCAGACGGTTGTTCAGCTTGTCAATGGACAGCAACAGGCTCTCGTAAATGCCAACATAACGGTCTTTGGCGTCTGTATGTATGTCAAAATTATTCTCTGCCATCTCTTCAAGCAGTTTGCTTGTATCAGATATAATAAGACGGGTATTGGAAACCATATTGCGCATTGCATCAGCCAGCTCGCCAAGTTCGTCCTGTCATTCATATGCAATTTCAATGCCAAAATCACCTTTGGTCATTTTCATTGCTGAATCTTTTAATTCAAAAATGCTGTCACCCATCATTTTTGCAAGGATTGTTGACATTCTTCTGCCCAGGAGAATACTGATACAACCAATCAAAATTTCCAAAACAATACAGATATATTTTATTATGGTTGCAAGGCGATACATGCTGGCAGCATTTGCATCTTCAATTCCTTCAATGGTGGTTATATTCCCTGCCATCTGGGCAAAAAGGCTTAAATATACTCCGTTGTATATAGCGAATGCGCCTTCCGGGTCATGTGCAAGCGCTGGAGTCTCAAATTCGATAAATCGGGAATTAATCTGTTCCATATTTCCCAAAGTTACCTCAAATAACTCCGAATCCGCAAAGGATGTTTTGCTAAGATCCTCTAACATGGCTGTCATCGTTTCAAAGTTGGCTCTTGCCATCTCAAGCCTTTTGGGCGTTACTTCATCATCCTGTACCAGACAGCCATGGAGCATGTTCTTTGCACCTTCCTGCAGATTGGACTGGCTCTGGTTTGCAAGCTTTACATTGGTGTAAGAAAGCTGATAAAATTTTTTCACCCTGCTTGATATAAAAATCAAACCGATAAGGGCAATAACGATACACACAAGCGTAAGAAATAATGTCAGAGAAGATGTATAGACTAATTTCTCTTTTACATTTTTTGTTTTCAGTTTCTCAATAAAAATCTGTTCGCTTTTTTTCATAAAAATGATTTCCTCCTGCTCAGGTAATTGTTTTTCCTTGACAATTTCATCTGCAGCTTATACACTACTTTGGGTATCATAACATAACCACCCTTGAACAACTCAAGTGGTTTTTGCAAATTTTTGAACTTTATGAAAAAATGATAAGGAGATTATACGATGGACATCCCTATTGACAGCACAACAAATGAAAGCGACTACAGCTTATTTTCTATCCGTCAGGCGGCGCGTGCCTGCAATCTTTCCCGTTCCAGCCTGATCCGTCTGGAGGACAAAGGGCTGCTCACGCCAGCCTACACCGATGCAAAGAGCGGATACCGTTACTATGATACCAACAACATCAACCGCATCCTGCAGATTCAGAAATTCCAGTGGATGGGCTTTGCCCCGGAAGAAATCATCTCCTACTATGCGAGCGGCGGAAAAGCAGACGAGCTTCTTGCCACTTTGGAACAGAAACTGTCCGTATTGCAGCAGCAGGTTGCAGAAATGCGTCTGCGTTCCCATGATGTGCCGGATAGGTCCCTGTCCAGAACAAAGATTCCTGATACCGTATGCTGTGTACGCAAGTTTCAAGGTCCTCTGATTCAGGATAAATACCATGCCTCGTATGATTTTTTTCATGAATGTATAAAAAAAGGAATCGCTCTTGCACCTAAACCGTTTTTCATCATCAATGAGCGCACAGACTATCTGGAGGGAAAAATTTCTCCCACACCCTGTGATTCTTATATCTGTATACCCGTTTTACCGGAACAGGCGCCGGAGGATGCGGTTCATATTCCCGCCTGCACTGCCCTTTCCCTGCTGTGTTATGGCAACTATCGCAACATCGATGAGGCTTATCTTTATCTGGGTGAACAGATACGTAAGCGTGGACTTACTCCTGCCGGATATGTCCGGGCAATCGCTCTGGTCGCTCCTTATGTGGGGAAAGAGATTGATCCGCAGAGGTACTGCTCACAGCTTGTGCTGCCGGTGGAAGAACCAATAACTAAATGACACCATAAATAACATAAATGACCGCTTCCCCCATTCGGGATGCGGTCAAAAATTTATTAATACCAATCATGCTTTTCGTCACGGTTCAACGCATTGATTTTCTCCATTTCCCCATTCGTCAATTCAAAGTCATACAGTTCCATATTCTCCTGTATATGATCCGGATTACTGGAGCCCGGAATCACCACTACACCCTTTTGCAGATTCCAACGCAAGATAACCTGTGCCGAGGACTTTCCATGTGCTTTTGCAATAGCTGAAATCGTTTCATCTCCCAGCAGTTCTGCGGTATGACCCCTGCCGCCAAGAGGATACCAGCCCTGCACGACAATACCCAGACTTTGGATATAGGGAATCACATCGTTTTCCTGATAATACGGATGGATTTCATTCTGTACCAGTGCCGGGGTAATAGTTACCTGTGGCAGAAATTCTTCCAGTTCTTCCACATACCAGTTAGACAATCCAATGGAACGGATTTTTCCTTCCTCCACTGCTTTTTCAATCGCTTTATATGCTTTCACATCATTCGTTCCAGGATGGTGCAAAAGCATCATATCAATATATCCGATATCCAGCTTTTCCAGCGCCTCATCAATCGCCTTCTCCGGTTCTGCAAACTGGTTTGGATACAGCTTCGTAATTACAAAAATTTCCTCACGGGGAATTCCTGAATTTCTTACAGCCTCTCCTACCTCTTTTTCGTTGCTGTACATATAAGCAGTATCAATCAGCCTCACACCCCGCTTTAACGCCTCCGAAACAGAGGACACACACACGTCACCCTTTAAGCTGTAAGTACCAAGCCCGTTCAGTGGCATCTCATATCCGCTGTTCAGAGTTACTGTTTTTTTCTCAAAATCAAAGACACGTTCCGCTGTCTCATTTCCAGCGTTTTCTGCCACAAAGGGCAAAACCCCTAACTCATCCAGCCACCGGGTAATCTCACTCTCCGAAGTACCTGCTGCAAAGCGTTTTCCAGCTTTCCATTCCACGCTGCTGTCCAAAAGGGCATGCAGATTCGTATCACTGGAACCGATCCCGCTGCTGTGAGAAGTACAAAATGACACAATCGTTTTTCCGTTAAAATCATAACTCTCTAAAAAGGTGCTGATGATTCTTGGCGCCTGCCCCCACCAGATTGGATACGCTAACACCACGGTATTATATTGATCCATATCCTCTACTTTATCGGAAATCGCAGGTCTGGCGCTGGCATCATTCTGCTCTTTGTTGGCTCTGGAATCAGACTTGTTATAGTTCAAATCCTCACTGCTGTATGGTGTTTCCGCTACGATTTCGTACAGGTCTGCATTCAGATAACCTGCTGCGTACTCTGCCAGAGGCTTGGTTGTTCCCGTACAGGAAAAATAAGCCACTAAAATATTTGTGTTTTCCTTTGACTGTCGATTTTGATTCATGACGCCTGCATCCTGTTTACCTGTTGCACCGCTATTTGTATCCGTCTGTTCTTTCTGACCACTGTTTCCACATGCCGTCAGACCTAACAGAACCGCAAACAATAGGATAATACTGCATAATCTTTTCATTTTTCTTGCACTGCCATTAATACCTAATACTTTCATGTCCACACCCTCATTCCGAACGGTTCATTACAAACACATCTGATAAATTTTCTTCACATCCTCCGGCGCCAGATTCATAGGACCTGTTATTACACCACCCATGCAGGCATGCTCTGCCATAGCTCCAAAGTGGGTATCATCAATATCCAGATCAGACAGATTTGCTTTTAATTCCAAGGTCTTAAAGCAGAAATCGGATACTGCTGTTATCGCTCTTTTCGCCCCAACCATCGCCTCAAGTCCTGCTTCCACTCCAAATACCTTTGTGCCAAGACGGTAAATTGCAGGCGCTGTATTTTCATTCAAAATATATGTCAGCCAGCGCGGTGTCACAATGGCAAGACCGTGTCCATGCGTGATATCATAATACGCAGAAAGCTCATGCTCCATTGCGTGGCAGGCGCAGCCATGAACAGTTCCCGCATCCAGTATGGAATTCAGTGCCATTGAAGATGCCCACATCAGGTTTGCCCTTGCCTCATAGTTTTCCGGCTCTTTCATGGCAACCGGTGTCCATTTTACCACCGCACGCATCACTGCCTCCTGAAGCTCCAATACCATGTCAAAGGTGGCATCTCCGGCAAGATAATAGTTATCCAGCACATGATTAAAAATATCAAAAGCACCGCATGCCGTCTGATAGGTCGGCAGGGAATAACTATACTCCGGATTTTCAAATGCCACCCTCGGAATCAGGGCATCCCCGCCCAATCCAATTTTTTCATTCGTATCCATGTTAGAAATCACTGCCCATGCATCCATCTCAGAACCTGTTGCCGCATTGGTAAGGACAGCAATGACCGGAAGCGCCTGCATTATCCATGTACCCCCAGATACCAGCGGCCATACATCCCCATCCTCTGTAAGAGCCGCAGCCGCAACTCCTTTGGCACAGTCAATCGTAGATCCGCCACCCACAGCAAGAATGACATCAATATTTTCTGTTTTACAGATTGCCGCTCCTTTATTCGCAGTGGAATGTCTCGGATTTGGCTCGACACCGGAAAGTTCAAAATATTCAATCCCATTCTCTTTCATAAGCCTTGTTACCGTATCGTACAATCCGTTTTTCCTGATGGAGCCACCACCATAAACGAAAAGCACTTTTTTTCCAAACTTCAATATTTCCTCCGGCAAATGCTCCATCTGATTTTTCCCGAAATAAACCTTATCCGGGTTGTGAAAAATAAAATCATTCATGTTGTTTTCCTCCTGTTTTTTTAATTATTATTCTTGATTTACCTTGCGAATCACCCTTGCCGGAACACCTCCGACAACCGTAAATGCCTCTACATCTTTGCTGACAACAGCTCCCGCTGCTACCACAGACCATCTGCCTATTGTAACCCCTGGCAGAATTGTTGCATTGGAGCCAACCCATACATGATCTTCTATGACAATGGGGGCATAATGATTTTTCCTCTGATTGACGGGATATAGATCGTGGTTAATGGTTGCCAGTACCACATTGTGTCCAATCAGACAGCCGTCCCCGATGGTAATTCCCCCCTGATCCTGAAAGTGACAGCCGGAATTGATAAAGACATCTCTGCCAATGGTAATATTCTTTCCAAAATCTGTGTAAAATGGCGGGAACATCCGAAAACTGGCATCTATCTTTTTTCCTGTCAGCAAACCCATAATCTCCCGGATTTCTTCCGGTGTATGATACCTGTTATTCAATTCCATACTAATGCGGAGGGCTTCCTGAAAGAGAATATCTGCACATGCGTCACGCTCCGGATTTTCACCTGCATCATCTTTAAAGCCATCTATCACGTCGTTTACTGTCAAATCTTTCATCTCCTTTCCCTGTTTGTTAATCCCTATGTTAATACATACACCCGATAATATCAAATACATATATTAAATGTTTTCCCATACTTGAAAGGTATTTGAAAAGCTGTTATACTAATTCTCATAAATCAGTCAAATATGGGAAAAGGGTATGGAGGAGAACGATGGATATCCGGGTATTGCAATATTTTCTTGCTGTTGCCAGAGAAGCCAGCATAACAAAGGCAGCCGAATCACTCAATATGACTCAGCCGCCTTTATCAAGACAACTAAAAGAACTGG
>CAZWRT010000016.1:0-44364 GCA_964636375.1 uncultured Lachnobacterium sp.
CTTTCTTCTGCAAAAATCCTGTGAAGAACCAAAACCCCATAAGCATCTCAAGGCTCCCCATGACATATATATTAAAAAAGTCCAAATAATCAGCCATTTCACAATCCCCACTCCTTCATGTACTGTAAGATCACATTTGAGAATTCCCTGCTGCGAAGACGTGACACAGGTATTTCCTTTCCATCCGCCATATATGCGGTATTGTTCCTGTAGCTTTTCAGATGGTTCAGGTTGATCAGGTAGCTTCTGTGGCATCTGAAAAATCTCCCGTCCAGCTTCTTTTCCAGATTTTCAATCCTTTCATAGTAGCTGATGACCTCCCCCGATACAAGATACAAATACACTTTCCTGTCTATGATTTCACAGCAGATAATATCCTGAAAAGAAATAATATTGCTTTCGTATCCCTTCTGAACCAATAAATTTACTTTTTCCGGTGATAACCTGTCCTGCATGGAAAGAAAAAGCCTTTCCATTGTCTTCTCAAAATGCTCTTCCTGAACAGGCTTCACCAAATAATCAAACGGCTGTACCTCAAAAGACTGGAATACCATTTCTTTCAAAACCGTAATAAAAATCAGAAAGCCCTTATATCCATGCTCCCTCAACCTTCTGGCAGTTTCTATTCCGTCCATCCCGCGCATTCCAATATCAAGAAAAAGGATATCGATTCTTTCCTTGCGTTTCAGCAAGTCTTCTCCCGAAGAATACTCCACAACAGAGATATCTGTGTTTTTCTTTCTGAAAAAATCTTCCGCCATTTTTTCAATTTTCTCTGACATACATTTTTCATCATCGCAGACAGCTATGTTAATCATAGAATCACCTTCCTTAAACCAAACATTATAATACCCATGATCCAGTTCAGCCATAATAATGACGCCGAATGTATTTGCAGTGACGTGAAATGTTTTCATCTTCCATGGAACATATCGGCAGCAGAAAATGGAACTAAAGTTTTTTCATGGAAATGACAGACCGCCGCATATGGTGTAAAACCATAGCGACGGTCTTTCTTTTATACACTATCTCAACAATGCCATGCTCCCAGTTAATTTGTTGAGGTTGTTACTGTTGCAGATATTTTTTGCAAATTGACTGCATATGGATTAGCCGTAAAGGTTATACTTGCTTGCCAATGGGGAATAAACCGATCCCGTGGAAGAATACTGGCTGGACAGGCTGCTCTGGTTAGCCCGGGCATTGTCGGAAACCCGCCCTGCCACATATGCCGCCTTTTGGGTAAAGCCCATGGTGCTTCCAAGCACATTCTCCAGAATGTCGGTATCCGCCCCTTTCAGCTTATCCTTGTCAACACTCAGCGAACCGTCCTTTGCAACGGTGATTCCGATGCTCTCCAGCGCCCCCTTGCTGTCGGAAACCGCAGATTTCAACATCTGGCTGTAGTAGTCATTCAAGGTGCTGGGCGTATTCTTCAGTGCCATGATCGTGCTGTTGTACTTTCCCACCATGTCCTCTACTGCATTGTAAATGTCCTGGCTGTCCCCACTTTCTCTTGCCTTGGAAAAGAGGGATTTCTCCCCGGTTGTCATGAAGACGGATGCCGCCTCCGATAACTGATCCGCTGCTTTTTCCAGCTTTTCATACCTGGTCTTGGTTGCAGCGTCTGTGGTGCCGCTCTTGTTCAGAGCGTTGAGCAGAGTGTCGCTGGAATTGCCATTGAGGTAATTTACAAGCGAAGTGCTATTGATTGGCAGCCCTGCTTTCCTTGCTGATTCGTTCAGCATCTGTGTCGAGATTCTCATTTCTTAGTCCTCCTTCTGTTGTAGTATTACTCTTTCCTGTTCCTGCTTTGCAATCTTTTCATCTAATAATTTCTGCTGCTGTTTTTTGACCTGCGCCCGATTTTTCAGATATTTTTCCATAAGCTCTTTCTGCCTGTCTTTCTTTTCGCTCGTCTTTTTATAAAAGCTGTTCCGGGAACGTGCATGAAATTCCGAATCATAGCCCACAGGCCACGAATCTCCTCTGTACTCACTCAATGTCGCACCGACTGTGAACACTGCTGAACAGTTTCTTGGTGCTAACGAACTCCCCAAATCTCTTTGAAGCAGTGAAAGTATTTTTTCTCTATACTCTGGGTCATCTTTCATAGCCTTAAATCCGGCTTCCGAAATATTGATAGCCACATTATTTAATGTCCTGTGGATGGTGAGCTTGGAAATGTCTTCATAAAATTCCTTCTTGAATAATTCCATTTCTTCCGCTTCCGATAATTCCTGTGTGCCGCTTGTTTTTTCTAGTTCGAACTTTTCTGTGCTGTTTACATTTTTGGAGTTTTTATTGTTGTCACATTGTTTCTGATAGTAATTCTGTCCCACTCCACTAATAGCCATTTCTAATCCTCCATTTTCATCAGTTTTTCAGCTTCATTTTTGGCAATACAAAGTTATTTCTCCGCCAATTACTTATTTTCTTTCACCTCCCCCTGCTGCAGCATGACTGTCACATGGAAAACATCCCCTTTCACCTTTATTTTTACTGCACCAAAATATCTCTCCGCCACATCGCGCACATTTTCAAGCCCTATCCCATGCTCCGTGACAATATCCGGCAAGATACTCCGTTTTGTGGTCTGTGGGAGCGAACCACCCTCCCGTACAGGCACATTCCCGTCAAAGCTGTTTTCCACTTCAAGCAACAGAAACTGCTTCTTCCGCTTTAAGGAAAGGCGTATGAATCTTTTTCCCGGTTCCAGTTTCTCACATGCCTCAATGGCATTATCCAGAAGGTTGCTCAAAATGATTCCTAAATCGAACACGGGAATTTCCCCACCGTACCGGAAATCTGCATCAAACCGGATTTTTGCCTTTTTTGCCCTTCGCCACTTGTCATTGATGATGACATCTGTCACCGCATTCCCCGTTACATACTTATACTCCAATGCCTGCATGGTTTCATCCATTCTCCGGACGTACTCCTCTATCTCCCCATACTGTCCGGCCTCTGCCAGCCCTTTGATGTTCGCCATATGGTTTTTCATCTCATGCCTTACCTTCCGGATGCTGCCATAGAAATTTTCCGCTTCCTCCAGACGCTTTTTCATGGCTTTGACCTGCTGTTCCTCTACAAAATGCTTCTGCCTTTCAGCAAGCAGGATACGGTATCTCTGCCAGAAATAGATCAGGGTAGTCTCCCCCACAAATATAAGAACGGCAATCAACGGCAGCTTCCATAACAGATCCGTTTTCTCATCAAACAGAATGAAAAGCCCGTCGTCTATCTTTACGATGATCAGTCCGCTGATGATCTTTGCAATCATGCTACCAACAAAATTCAGAACGGAAAGCAGGATAACATCCTGCCACGCCATCACGTTTTCCCCTTTTATAAGCCTGTATAAAATTGCCGTCATTGCCACAAATAATGCTGTATAAAAGAAAATGAATGCAGTCAGCCCAACTGACATGCAGTGGTACACCTGCTGCATGTAGCTTTCCTGCAAGACATCAAGTTCTTTCATTATCATGTTTATTACTTTCATATAAATGCTGTTTGCAATCAGAAAGCTCAGACTATGAAGATTATAAAAAGCAAGCATTACAAAGACTGCTTTGCAAATCCGTTTTCTATAATTCATCCAGCCATATCCCATTACAGTGAAGGCCAAAACTGCATATCTGACCCATGCAGCACATGGCAGAAGTCCTAACCCTATGTTCACAAGGATAAACAGGGCGGCCGCAATGCCATCCCTTTTTCCTTTTTTCGCGCCGAAAACTGCCGCCCATAAAACAAGGAACATTGCAGCCTGCATGATAATCTTCCATATATCTAATATGCTGTTGATCATTTCAAACTCTGACTGGCTCATTGGTTTTCCTCCGAAATGTAATCCATGTAAGCCTGCACAAAGCCGTCGTACTTATACCTTGAAAGCAGCAGCTTATCCCCGTTCGCCATCCTTACCTCTGTCTTATCATAGCTCTCCACATGGAAAAGGTTGATCAGGTATCCCCTGTGGATGCGGTAGAACTGTCCCGCCAGTTCCTCTTCCAAGTCCCCTATCTTCCCGTAATATTTCAACTTTCCGCTTTTTAAGAACAGTACGATATTATGGTCCTGGCTCTCCATATAATAAATGTCATTAAGCGGTATAGCCCTTCTTTCCCCCGCATACTGGATCACAAGTTTTTTCTTCCGCTGTTCTGTTTCGGATAAAATCTGCCCCACCGCCCGGCTGAACACTTCTGCAAATTTCTGTTCATCTACGGGTTTCACCAGATACCGGAACGCCCCTACTTCAAATGCGTCAAAGACATATTTTTCATGACCCGTGACGAATATGATAACCGGCTGCCTGCAGGCATCCATGCCCCGGATATGCCTTGCCAGCCCCATGCCGTCCATGTCCGTGCCGGAATCTCCCATTTCTATATCCAAAAATACCATGTCATGCTCTCTGCCGTCCGCCAGATACTCTTCGGCAGATGCATATTCCCTGATGCCGCACTCAATATCCTGTCTCCTGATAAGTGAAACAAGATAAGTCCTTATGTTTTTCTCATCATCACATACTGCAATTTTTACCGTGTCCGCCACCTCCAGTCTTCAACTGACTTATCGGAAAAATCATAGATATTTCTAACATCCATTACGCGAATGGTTAATTCGGCTGCGTGAATCGCAGATTTTCTACATTTGATAATATAGTCTGTCTATTCCACCACTCACATATTACCTCTAACTTCTCCGCCTTCCAGGTAATTTCCGCTGTCAGGCTGCACGACCTGCCCAGTATATACCACCAAACGCCAACGGTGGCTTGTGCATCGGACACAACTACACCGATGCACCGGGGCTTGAATGGAGCCCGAATGAATGCCTGAAAAATAATATCGTCCATGGACCACAGAAAACCGGCAAGGAAAACCCGTGCGTCCAGAATAGCGGAAGGATTGACGGTTTCCATATAAGCTGGTATAATAAAAGCAGCATAAAACAGGCTGCGGGAAGGAGGAAAACGCATGATCAAATTTATTGCACTGGACGATAAAACCATGGCAAACGGAATGCGGGATACTTCTCACAAACCGCTGACAAATAAGGAAATTGAATATGTGAAATCAGAGATACAACGGATTGAAGCAGATGAATCCCTGTTTGTGTTCAATAATAAAAATTACCTGACAAAAAGTACCTGTTATAATTACGTGGAAGATAAGATATATGTAACACGAAATGTTTTTCCGGACACAAAATATGTATCTTTACATCCAAGGGACATCATGAGTGTCGGAGCAGTGCTCGCACATGAATACTACGGACACCGCATTTACAGGGATGAATATCTTTCAGATAAAAAACAGGGGGAGGGATATCACACAACACCTCTTTGGGATGATGAGTGCAGAGCAAGCATCACGGCCGCAAAAATAACCCCCAACCTGACAAGAATGGAGCAGAGTTATCTGATTATGGATGCCGTTTACAGAGCTAAAGAATACGGTCAGTTGATAGAAATGGATGATTTTATGAAGGAGGTAGTATATGGATATCCAGCAGACGAAAAACGAATCATTGGAAATATCACCCCAATCCATTATGTTAGCGAAGCAGGCAAGGACGGAACAGCTGGAGAATGGATGTGTTAAGGTAGTATGTCCGAAGTGCGGGACGCATCCGAAGATTACGACGACTCCGAGAGGTGAAAGGACAACCGTTTCCTGTGAATGCGGATATGTGTATGACGGGGAAATTAATTTCTGACAGATCAAAAGGCGCAAAGACAAAAGTCTTGCGCCTTTGCTTTACCCTCGTTCGATTATATCATTATTTAACGCCCTATGCATCGGGTTAGAAAGCCCTCAAATGAAATCTATCCTGAGCCTCATCCCTGACTGACCCTGATACCATTTTCCCGCATAAAAGATCTGAGTTCCTTCACATCTCCATAATACACGCATCCGTCCATACCCAGATTTTGGGCCGCCTCTATATTAGCCGGTGTATCGTCAATAAAAAAACACTCCGCTGGATTGAGGGAAAATGTCTGAAAGAAATCGAGGTATGCCGCTGGCTCCGGTTTGAGCAGCCCATGTTCGCAGGAAATCCATATGCCCTTCATATACTGAATCGACTTGATATATTGGCTAAATACCCTGAAACGGTGCGAGGTGTTGGACAGCAGATACAGGTCATAGCCATTTTGAAACAGCTCCTCTATCAGCTTTTCCATCGGCGGATTTGGCGGCTGTACCATGCGGTACTCATTGATGAACTGCTTCACTGTGCCATGCAGATGTTCTGGCATTCTTCTGCATATAGAGACAATCGCATCTTCATCTGTAATCGTCCCCCTGTCCATCTGCATCCACTCCACCGATGCACAGAGATGATTTTTCATCCACCTGAAGTCCTCCTCATTATTGACATATCCATAGATGTACTCTCTGGCGTTGTATATTGTAAGTACATTTCCCATGTCAAAAACAATATTTTTTATCATATCCAATCCGGTTCCAAAAGGTCTGCAAAATAAAAAAATTATATCATGCTATCTTCCCAACAAGCCGGGGGCTCGAGTCCAAAGATGGCTGCAACTGTAGGTGCCACATTTGCCAGTCCAAATGCCCCCTCTTTTATCTCATATGCCGTATTCTTTTCATAAATGATAAACGGCACCTGATTCAGGGAATGGGCTGTGCGCACCTGAAGTTCACCCTTTTTGTTCTTCTCATACATTTCGTCCGCGTTGCCATGATCTGCGGTAACAATAAGCGTGATGCCATATTTATCCACGACAGGAAGCAATCGTGCCAATCCCAGATCCACTGCCTCCACGGAAGTGATAACCGCATCCATATTTCCGGTATGTCCTACCATATCACCATTGGGGTAATTGCAACGAATGAAGTCATATTTTTCCGATTCAATGGCTGCGATCAGATCATCTGTGATCTCTGCTGATTTCATCCAGGGACGTTCATCAAAAGACACCTTGTCTGAAGGGATTTCTTTAAAGGTTTCCAGTTCTTCGCTGAATTTTTCACTTTTGTTTCCGTTCCAGAAATAGGTGACATGACCATACTTTTGGGTCTCCGATACGGCATATTGACGGAGTTTGTTCTTTACCAAAAGTTCGGAAAGAGTATCATGAATTTCCGGAGGATTTACCAGATATCTCTTAGGCAGATTCAGATCCCCGTCATACTGGAGCATCCCTGCATAGACCACATTGGGACGCGCCCCTCTGTCAAAGGCATCAAAATCATCATTATCAAAAGCCATGGACAACTCCAGCGCACGGTCTCCGCGGAAATTGAACAGCACAACGCTATCCTGATCCTGAATTTTTCCCACAGGTTCTCCGTCTTTTGCGATCACAAAAGCAGGAATATCCTGGTCAATCACATTCAATTCCTCACGATAGGTTTCAATTGCCGCAAGAGCAGAATCAAATTGTCTTCCAAGACCTAATACATGTGTATCCCAGCCTCGTTTTACCATATCCCAGTCTGCCTGGTAGCGATCCATGGTGATATTCATACGTCCGCCGCCACTGGCAATCCTGGCATCAAAATCAGCTCCGTTAATCTCCGCCAAAACCTGCTCCAGCTGTTCAATATAGATGTGCGCACTGGTAGCCGGTACATCGCGACCATCCAGAAGTGCATGGATACGCACTTTTTTGATGTCGGAAGCCTTTGCTTCTTTTAGCATTGCGATCAAATGGGAAATGTTTGAATGCACATTACCATCAGAAAGCAATCCAATGAAATGAAGCGTGGATTCGTTGTCCACACAATTTCGTATTACTTCCTTCCAGGCAACCGATGTGAACATTTTTCCACTTTCAATGGATTCATTCACAAGCTTTGCTCCCTGGGAATAAATTTGACCACAGCCAAGTGCATTATGTCCTACTTCACTGTTTCCCATATCGTCATCGGAGGGAAGTCCCACGGCCACGCCATGCGCGCTCAATCTCGTATTGGGACATTCTGCCAACAAACAATCCAGGGTAGGTGTATTTGCCTGTGTCACCGCATCACCGATACCGGTTTTGCTAAAGCCGATTCCATCCATTACTACCAATAAAACTTTCTTTTTCATACGCACCTCTCTATTTTTTATAAGCATTTTTCTTAACCTCATATACAACTAATTACAGGCTTTTTTCAGTTCTAACTCCATTTTCAAATGTATAGTAAGGTCTGGTTCCGATTATTTCAACGCTATTCCCATTCATATAAACTGCATCTTCTTCTGGTATCGCTATTACATTGCCATTTTTTATTGAAAATTCTTTTATTGCACTTGTAAATTTGTTGTGCCTTTGTTCATTTTCAACATCGCTCAAACCTGATCTTTTATTTGTATAATGTGGAAATATTGATATACCTGATAACACATTAAAACCAGTAGTATCTGTTAAATTTACATTGTTTGGGTCCATACTTGAAATAATATCTATATCTTTACCAAAGATTACTGCTCCCGCACTTCCACCAATTACAATACCGTCATTTTCAATGTATTCTTTTATTTTTTGAAAAGCACCACTTTGTTTTAAACCTGACAATAATTTATAAGTATTTCCGCCACCAACAAATAAAGCTGAATATTGGTGTAAATCTTTAGAAGCAAGGTCTTCAAAGGTTCTTACCATTTCAATATGAGAAACATCTACCTTTCTCAATTCCGTATGGATCCACTCGTAACAGCTATCATAAGGATGGTCGCTTTCATCCATTGCAAGTGGAATATACAAGATAGGTTTTGTATGGTCTATGATTTCATTGAGTTTTTGATTTGCCAAAGCATTTTGTTCTCCGGAGCCTCCACCACATAATAATAATTTCATTTATATAAATCCTTTCTATGATGCTGGGGTCAAAAACTACAGGAACATACTTTTCACCATAAATCTATTATTTCAACCACTTCAGAAAAATGCCTTCACATACGCTAATGTCTTTTCCAATAAATCCTCCGGCATCTTCTCCACGAACTGTATATTTCTGCTGGCAACATCCAAACACTTCATATGCTCCGTCAGAATCACACCTGTTGTTTTTGTCCGATCATCCAAAGGAATATGCAGCGGAAACTTATTACTTGTGTTTGTAATCGGACACACAACAGCAAATTTAGTCCTTATATAAAACTGGTCACTACTGATAACTACTCCTGGTCTTCTTCCTGCTTGCTCATGTCCGGATTGTGGACTAAAATCCAAAATTACAATATCACCCTGTATAGGATTATACATTACCACACTTCCTTTCCAACAGGAGAACCCCAATCAAATTCCTCAGCAGCATATTCTCCATCATAATCTTTAAATATATCTTCCAAAGTAAGTTCTTTTTCCTTTTTAACTTTCGTAATCACAATATTGTCATCAACCCTGTTAAGCTCCACAAGATCATTTTCCATCATTCCCAGTGCTTCAAGAAATGCTTTTGGTATTCTTATCCCCTGTGAATTCCCCCATTTCTGAATTGTTGCTTGCATAATATCATCTCCTTCCTTGCATTTAGTATATACAATAGTATATACATTGTCAATTGCTTTATACGAAAATGAGAATTCTCAGGGAGTTCCCCCTTCATCAAATGAAACTGAACATTCACCGTAATCCTACATAAAATACTTGCATTTCTCCAAATAAAACGGTTGCTCATTCTCAAAAAGTTCAATCAACCTATCCAGTTTCCCTTTTTCTCTATATTCTTTCAACGCATCCAGATACCCATTTCTATTAACATCCTCAATCACAACCGGCACTATTCCGTTCTTCAAACACTCTCTAAAAAGAATTAACCTGCCTGTCCTGCCATTGCCATCCTGGAATGGATGAATACTCTCATATCTTGCGTGAAATTCAGCTAATACGGAAATATTTATCTCCTGATCACCATACCAATCCATTAATAAGCACATTTCCTGTGTTACATTCTCTGGTCTTACGGTTTGATACATACCAATCATATTGGGGCGTTGCTTATAATTTCCAATTGCATATCCATTAGCCCGATCCTCAAATACTCCAGATTTTAATTCGTAATGGAACTGCTTTATCAATTCCTGCGTCAATGGCTCATCCAAGGTATCCAGCATCTTATTGAACATGAGAAAATGACCGTTCATCTCCTCAACGTCTTTTGCTCTGTAGTAATCATCTGATTTTGGCAAGGTTCCATGATCAAATAAAGATGCTGTTTGCTCCTCAGTAAGTGTGCTGCCTTCAATCTTATTTGAATTATAAGCAAGCAATCTCTGTGTATATGCATACACACCAGATCTATCGAATTTTTCTCTTTCTATCTTGAATCTCTCTAAAAGAAAGTTTAAAAAGTTATTTTTTTCTTTATTACTCATACCCTCTCTCCTCTTACTTTAATCAACAAAAAAGAATTTCATGTCTTACTTTTCTTTATCATAAACCCTCTTTAGGAGCAACGGAATAACCTCAAACTGTAATTCTCCATCAACATAATAGCTATTATTGTTTTCTCCTCTTTTTACAAGCATTTTATATTATACCATACCAATTTATACTAATCCACTATCCCTATAAATTTGTTTCCATCCTATAGTAGAACTGTAATGGCTCACGGCAAATGTGTACTTTCACAGAAAAATACCACCCTGCATCATCTGCAAGATGGTATCCCCATACAAACTAAATGTTTGCTACCGATGAAATTCCAATTTTACACAAAAAATATTTCCGTCATACTCCGCCGAGATCGTTCCGCCAAGGAGCCTGGTGAACTCTTTGGCGATGGCAAGACCAAGACCGGTATTGCCTTTGGTGCGGGATATATCCGTGGTGTAGAACTCGTCAAAAATCGCACTGGTATCGATCTCCTGGACATGGAGCTCATTTTCAAAGCATAAGCAGATATTCTCATCCTGCGTCACCGTGACAACAAGATTCCCTGTTCCGTGTTTATAGGCATTGCCGACCAGATTGTCGAACACCCGCAACAGCATATTGCGGTTAGACTCGATCATCAGCCGTGGCCAATCACAGCGAAAAATAACTTCACGCTCCTGCCCGCAGAAATCATCGAAATAATTCGCCAGCGATTCCTGCAGGACCTCCGTCAGATTCACCGGCTCCATCTGAGGCCTTCGGTCGCTGGAGATCATTTTGGAAAACTCAAAAAACGAATCGATCAGCTCCTCCAGCCGGATCAGGCGCTGCTCGACGATGCGGATCTCCTTCTCCTTTTCCGCCTCTGGCAGGTCAGAATGAATCACGAGATTCAGATACCCCATGGCGGACGTCATCGGCGTCCGCAGATCGTGGGAAATGTTTGTCATCATCTGTTCCAGATGGTGGCTTTTTTTGCGGTAATACATCCGGCTGCGCTGCATCTCCTTCAGCAGCTCATTGACCTTTTCGATCAGCTTGGAAAGGCTCCCGTTCTCCGCGTGCACCAGCTCGTTGCTGTCCTGCGACAGTATAGTGTCAAGCTGCTTTCCGATGCTTCTGATTTCAAGTCTCTGCATGCAGAAAAGGAACAGCAGAACCATCCATCCAATCCCAAGAATCACACACAATACTATCATCTGCCGTTCCTCCTTTTTATGCTGCGTTCCGTCTATTTAATCTCTGATTTCCGAAATGAAGCATACCCTAACCCGAGAAACACCACCAAAAGCACGCCGCAGTACAGGCTGCATCGTGTCAGATACCCGGATGACGGGCTGGCAGCAAGATTTTTTATCATGATCTGCAGTTCATACTGAACAATCTTGCTGTCGAGACGGAAAATCATGCACGCCACGCTGAGCAGGCACTGGAAGACCATGAGCAGCGGTATGGCAATCACATTAAATATAGAGGTCTTCTTGACGATAAACGCAACTCCGACCAGAATACCCATAAACGCCAGCATGGGCGGCAGCTGGAGCAGGCTGATCTTCGTGACCGTCCATAAATCAGAGGAAACCTTCCCGCCATTCACAATCCGGTTTGCAAAGTATGCAATATAGGTGTTGCAAAAAAACAGGAGCAGACAGACCAGGAAAACCAATGCTGTTTTCGAAAAAAAATATTTTTTCCTGCTGATTGCCGAGGATAAGGTGTTCTTCACACTTCCGGCAGAAAAATCGACCGTAATGGCAAGAACTACAATAAAAATAAAAACATAATAGAGGTTTGCATTTGAGGAAAGGATCGCGCGGTCAAGCTCATAGCCCTCCATATTCAGCATTAGCTCACGCAGTTCGCTTATGGAAAGCGTCCTAAACTCATCTACGGACATACCCGAAGTGGGATCGTACGTCGAGCTTGGCGCCGTACTCACATCGCCGACAGTCATCTGCCCCACAGCACCGGGCTGTACCACATAGACAGAGATGCCGATCATCAGCAGAATAATTGCCGCCGCAATATAAAATGCCACGTGTTTTGTGATGCGGTAAGCATCGGATTTTATCATGTTGATCATTTATTTTTCCTCCTCTACAAGTGTCTTGAAATAATCCTCCAGCGAAATACCGGTCTCCGCGATAGACGAAACATTGATGTCGTTCTTCACCAGCAGCCGGTTTAATTCTTCCGGATTCATACTCTTCTGGTAAATGCGGATCTCGCTGTTATCGATGATCTTGTAGTCGGTCACTCCCCCTTCTCTCTCGATCACCGCCGCAGCGCTTTTAGCGTCGCCGGTTTTGATCGCGATACAGCGCATGCAGGCAAAGTCAAGCTCCTCTTTCGTGATCTCCTTGAGCACCCTTCCTTTGTCGATGATCAGAAATCGGTTTGCCGTCATGTACAGCTCCGAGAGAATGTGGCTGGAAATGATAAATGTGATCCCGCGCTCCACATTCAGCTTCTTAAAGGTATCGCGCAGTTCGCGGATACCGATGGGATCAAGGCCGTTAATAGGCTCGTCGAGAATAATCAGGTCGGGATTGTCGAGCAGGGCAAAGGCAATCCCCAGACGCTGCTTCATTCCCAGAGAAAATTTGCGGAATTTCTTGTTCTTCACCTCCGTAAGTCCCACCAGCGCCAGCGCCTCGTCAATCTGTGCGCGGTCAGTGATTCCCTTTTGCATGGCATAGTATTTCAGATTTTGACAGGCGGTCAGTCCGCCGAAAAACGCGGGAGTTTCGATCAGGCATCCGATGCGCCTTTTCTCCCTTTCCGCTTCCGCGCCCTTTTTTTGAAAGATTTCAAATTCACCGCCGGATTTGTCGGCAAGCCCGGTGATGATCTTCATGGCAGTGGTCTTTCCGGCGCCGTTGCGCCCGATCAGGCCGTAAATGTCCCCGCGGTACACCGTCATGTCCACGTGGTCGAGCGCCGCAAAATTCCGATAGTTCTTGCAAAGCTGTGTCGTCTGCAGTACAATTTCACGCATATCGTTAAACCTCCTTGTGTTTAGATATGCTCATTATACCGGCAAAGTCTGAAAAAACACTTAAATAAAATACTAAATAAGTCTGAAATCATTTTTTCAGCCGATAACCGATCCCCCATACCGTCTCAATATAATCGCCGTCGCTGCCGCCCACTTTTAACTTTTTCCTCAGCTTGCTGATATGGACATTGAGCGTATTGTCGTCCGCGGAATTTTCATCGTCCCACACAGTATCATAGATCAGCGCTTTGGTACACACGCGGCCGGTATTCTCCATCAAAAGGCACAGCAGGTCAAACTCATGCCGGGAAAGCTCCACAGGTTTCCCACAGCAGGTCACTGAACGGTCGCCCTTGTCCAGCTCAAGCTCCCTGTAGCTCAGCCTCTCCTGCACATTCCTTGCCGTTTCCGTGTTTCTCAGCCGCGCGGCAATTCGCGCCAGAAGCTCCTCGTTGTGAAACGGCTTGGTGACATAATCGTCCGCCCCCAGTGCAAACAGATCGACTTTTTTGCCGATATCGTGAATGGAACTGGTGACAATCACAGGAACCGGATGTCTCGCCTTAAGCTCCCGGATGATTTCCTCTCCGCTTTTTCCCGGCAGCATCAGATCCAAAAGAATCAGATCGACGGAGCTGTCGTGAACCAAAAGCCCCTCCGTGCCCGAATAAGCGCTGATCGTGTCATATCCGTTCTGCTTCAGCAGAATCTGCAGCATATGGTTAATGTCCGTGTCGTCCTCTATGATCAGGATTGTCTTGTTCATGATGGTCCGCCTCCCTGGTTCCCAGAATGTTTATTCAGATATACCACATATTCCTTTAAAATACAATGCTCATATCTATTGAAATTTAGTCATTGACGAATACCGGCAATATAGTAAAATAATAGTAACTGTTCAGCATAGGTCTGCGCATTTACTGCGCTGGCCGTAAGAAAACGTAACGTGTGCCATGCATCAAGCCAATCACGAAGTGATTTTTTCATGGCTTGATACTCGTAACTATGAAGGTACTGAATAGTTACAAATAATATTGAATGCTCGGTAAGAAAGGATACAGACCCATGAAAATGCAGACGGTAGGTTTTATCGGACTTGGCCTGATCGGAGGCTCCATCGCAAAGAAAATGAAGGCCAACGATCCGTCCATCAAAATATATGCAAATGCGCATCACGAACACACCGTGGAGGAGGCGCACCGGGAGGGAATCATCGAGAACTGCGAGATTCTGCCACTCTCCGCCTTCGAGGTATGCGACTGCATTTTCCTGTGCGCGCCGGTACATCGCAATATCGACTATCTGAGGGAATTAAAAGACGTGATCCGACCCGACTGTCTGATCACGGATGTAGGCAGCACCAAGACGGAAATCCATGAAGAGGTGATCCGCCTCGGCCTGGAGAAAAATTTTATCGGCGGGCATCCGATGACCGGCTCCGAGAAAACGGGAATCACCAACGCTGATACCCAGCTTTTGGAGAACGCCTACTACATCATCACTCCGACCGCGGCCACCGAAGACGAAACCGTGGCACAGTTCCGCCGTTTCGTGGTGTCGCTTGGCTCTATCCCGCTGATCCTCGATTATAAAACCCACGATTACTCCACCGCCGCCATCAGCCACCTGCCCCACATGATTGCCTTTTCTCTGGTGAATCTGGTGCAGAATATCGACGACGGGAATGAGACTATGAAAACCATCGCGGCAGGGGGTTTTAAGGACCTGACCCGGATTGCCTCATCTTCTCCGGAGATGTGGGAAAATATCTGTGCCTCGAACCGGGAGTGTATTCTCTCCCTCATAGACCAGTACATCAATTCCCTGCAGGGACTCCGGGGCTATATCGATGCCTCCGACAGCCATGCGCTCCTCGACTACTTCGGCCGCGTCAAGGATTACCGGGATTCCTTCCCGGTGCGCAGCGTCCGCTCCCCCGACCGTTTCTACGAGATGTTCGTGGATCTGGCGGATGAAGCGGGCGGAATCGCCACGGTTGCAGGCATTCTCGCTGCGGAGGACATCAATATCAAAAATATTGGCATTGTAAATAACCGGGAGTTCGCCTCCGGTGTACTGCGCATTGAATTCGGGGACGACGACTCTCTGAACCGCGCTGCGGAGCTTTTATCCCAGCGGGGCTATGTGCTCCATCGGCGCTAGTCTTCACATGCCTGCTCCCAAGTATTCCATCCACACTGCCCGAAGAAAGGTCGGATAATCCCAGGCATGAATGTCCTCAGCCGCACAGATGTCACAGGTGTAGAGTACCTGACCGCCGAGCACATACTTCACCTGCCCCAACACATCCCCCTTCTTCACCGGCAGTTTTGCATGTTTCACATACGTTTTTTCAATACGTGCCTCGTCCCAGTCGGCTTTTAAAAAAGTCAGGGTGTCGGGGCCGTTGTCTATGTAAAGGTTTAAAGAAGCGCGCCTCCCCCACTCCGGGAGCACACCTCGCTTATAGCCGCTCCCCACCTGAATTCCCGGCACTTCAAGCGCGGACGAATCGACCGTATACAGCCTGTAATGTTCCATCCCATAGCCGAACAGTTTCTTGGCGTCTGCCCACTTGTAATTCTTATTGTTCGGCCAACCGCACGCCAGAAGTGCAATGCAGTAGCGCCTGCCGCCCTCCTCAAGCGCAGCGACATAACAGTAGCCCGCCTTAGAGGTGTAACCGGTCTTTCCGGTGATTACCTGATCCATCATATATAAAAGATTGTTATGATTGTTCAGGCTGTAGGTTCTTCCGCCTTCCCCCTGAAACGTGTGGGATTTTTTCTGGGTCAGCGCCAGAAATGTCTCGCTTGCCTCGGACTCCCATGCACAGTACTGCATGATTCGGCACAGATCGTACGCCGTCGTGTGATGCGCACCGTCCTCGTCCTCCGCATCCAGACCGTTTGGCGTGACAAAGTGCGTATCCTCACAGCCGAGTTGTGCCGCTTTGGCATTCATCATTTTCGCAAACTCTTCCACCGACCCCGCCACATGCTCGGCGATCGCCACTGCGCAGTCATTGTAGGATTCCAGCATCAGCCCATACAAAAGATCCATAAAGCGGAACTTATCTCCCGCTTTCATGCCCAGATGCACCTTCGGCTGCGCCGCGGCCTTTGCGCTCACAGTCACCACATCGTTGCCACAGCCGCTCTCCAAAGCCAAAATGCAGGTCATAATCTTGGTTGTGCTTGCGTTTGCCATGGGATCTGTCTGCGATTTCCCGTACAAAAGACGGCCGCTGCTCCCGTCCGTCAGTGCACAGGATTTCGCGTATAGCTGATTCGCGGAGAGCTCAACCTTCTGCCCTCCTGACTCCACCCCTTCCCGCTCATAATAGACGGGAGAGCCTCCCCCCGCAGCATTTACATTCATGTCTCTCTGCGAATGCATCACAAAGCACGCAGTCATCAGTACAAAAGCAAATATCCGCCTGTATAAACGGTTCCTTTTACCCATACAAATCCATATACTCTCATTATTTTATTTCATGTATATGATTTTTTGATGGAATTATGTGTCGCTCACGTTGTCCCTATAGGAATAAGTGTCTATAGAAAACAGACCGCTTTCCCGAAGCTCATATACTTTGTCGCAGACCTCCTCCAGATATTTTCTGTCATGGGACACGCTGATAATGGCGCCGCCAAAATTGCGGAGAGCGGCCCTGACAACAGGACTTGAAAGCGGGCTGAAATTCCGGGTGGGCTCATCCAGCAGCAGTACATCCGCCCTGTGCAGCACCATGTCCAGAAAAAGTATTTTCGCTTTTTGCCCGCCGCTTAGACTGCCGATTTTTCCGGTCATCTCTTCATGGGTAAATTTCATGCCGCCCATATAGGTTCTGGCCTTGGTCACGTCAGCCTTTGAATAATTTTCTGCGAGATACTGGATAGGGGTCTTGTTAAAATCAAGCACCTCCGAGTAGTCCTGCGGCATATAGGCAGCTGTTATGTCACGCCGGTTTTCAAGCTCGTTCCACAGAAGCTTAAGCAGGGTTGACTTGCCGGCACCATTCCTGCCGATGATGCAGATGTGTTCATTTCCGGAAACCAAAAGCCTAAGATTCCGGGATAAGCTCCGGTTTCCGATACTCAGCCTGTCCGATGAAAAATCAAGCACTACCTTACCGGAGGGCATATGGATGGATTCGTCAAATTTTGCCAGAATCGCTTCCTCCTCCTGCGGAAAATCCAAAAATTCCTCCTTCGCCCTCTCAAAGCGTTTGCCCATAGCTTTTACGGAGTGCATCTTCTTTTTCAGCAGTCTTGCACCGCCGGGATCCTGCCTGGAAATCACTTCCTGTTCGTGATCAACACGATTATAGATCCTCCGCCATTTCTCCATCTGTTTCTCATAATCGTCCCGCTGCTTTTTCGCCACCTGCTCCTGATGCGCAAAGGAACTGCGCCGGCGTGACAGATACTCGCGGTAAGGACAGCGTGAAACAGAAATACGACATTTCGTTTTGCGGACAATCTGCTCCATATGGAGAATCACATTCGCTGTGTGTTCGATGAGCGCCTCATCATGTGAAATATAGAGGATGGGCAGCCTGCTTCCCGCAATAAACGCTTCCAGCCACTGTAAGGTGGGAATATCCAAATCATTTGTAGGTTCGTCAAGAAGCAGTATATCCGGTTCCTCCATAAGCAGCCTCGCAAGCTGCACCTTCACCTTTTCGCCGCCGGAAAGCGTGGCAAGCTTCTGGTCGGACAGAATAAAATCAACGGATAATCCCAGCTTTGCCAAAACATCTGTGTGCATATAATACTCGGAGTCCCCAAAGTATTCCGCCAATGAAAGCGCGCCGCAGCCCTCCTCTATGGTTTGGGGCAGATAGGCTGTTTTTCCCTTTGCCATGATGTCGCCGGAACAGTCACAGTACTCATCTATGAGCCCTTGCTGATAAATAAATTTTAAAAGAGTAGATTTTCCGTTTCCCTCTTCCCCGATGATGACTGCCTTGTCCCCGTGGTTTAACGTAAAGGAAAAATCGTCCACAATGGTTCTTCCATCATTTTTCAGACTGATGGTTACGTTTTTAATTTCTAACATAAAATACCTCCACACAAAAAAGTTCCACTCCCGATAGCGAATCATGGCATATCGAAAATGGAACTATTTATTGCATACACAGAGATATCCCTAAAAATATACGGATACAAAAAAGCGCAGCAAACGATAAACTGTCACAAGACAGCAAGCAATCCAAATTCCAACAGCAAAACAAATGTGATTCACTATCTCAAAAATTTGAATTACTCATTGATCATTGCCGCACCTCTTTCTTAGTTCTTGGCGCTATTTTATCAAACGTGCAGCCATCTGTCAAGAAGAAACGCAGAGGAAATATATTCAGCGCACCTGGCCGCTGCCATAGATAATGTACTTATAGCTGGTCAGCGCCTCAAGCCCCATTGGTCCGCGCGCGTGCAGCTTCTGAGTACTGATCCCGATCTCCGCCCCGAAACCGAACTCTCCGCCATCCGAAAACCGCGTGGACGCATTGACATACACGCAGGCGGCATCCACTTCGTCCAGAAATTTCTGCGCATGATCATAATCTCTGGTGACGATGGTCTCCGAGTGAGAGGTATTGTACCTGTTGATGTGGGCGATGGCCTCCTCCAGTGAATCGACCGTTTTTACCGAGAGAATATAGTCCAGATACTCTCTGCCCCAGTCCTCCTCTTCGGCATGCTTCACCAAACTCTGTTCTCCGCCGAGACTTACCACCGCGTCGGCATCCCCCCGCATCTCCACGGAATATTCCTGCAGTGCCTCATACAGTTTCGGCAAAAACTCCTTTTCGACGGCGCGGTGCACTACAACGGACTCGCAGGCGTTGCAGACTCCTATCCGCTGTGTCTTGGCATTTTTGATGATATTTACCGCCATGTCAAGATCCGCACAATCGTCCACATATACATGACAGTTCCCGGTTCCGGTCTCGATAACCGGAATCGTAGCGTTTTGCACCACGCTCTTGATCAGGCCGCTGCCGCCCCTCGGAATCAGAAGATCCACATACTCCTTCATCCGCATGAAACGGGCGGTTGTCTCCCGGTCCGTGGACTCAATCAGGGACAGGGCAGACGCAGGGATTTGGTTCTGCACCAAGGCTGTCTGCATCGCCTTCACGATCGCGGTGTTGGAGTCGATGGCATCGCTCCCGCCCTTTAAAATCACGCAGTTACCGGCCTTAAAGCACAGTCCGAACGCATCCGCGGTGACATTCGGGCGCGCCTCATAGATAATGCCGATCACGCCGATTGACACCCGCCGCTTTCCGATCAACAGGCCGTTTGGCCGCTTTTTCATGGAGAGAACCTCCCCGACGGGGTCGTCCAGCGAGGCGATCTGCCTCAGTCCGTCCGCCATTCCGGCAATCCGCTCGTGCGTCAGGCGCAGACGGTCCTGCAGCCCCGCCGGCATATTGTGTGCTTTTGCCCGTTCCATATCCGAGGCATTTGCCACCAGAATCTCTTCCTCATGCTCAATCAGCGCATCCGCTGCCGCCAGAAGCGTATGGTTTTTCACCTCTGTCCCCAGCGTGCCGACGCATATTCTCGCCTCATGTGCCTGTCGGCACAGCTCCTCTAATTCCATATGCCTTCCTCCATTCATTCACAGCCGTCTCTATTTTTTATAAGTTAAGCTCTCCCACTTTCTGTCCAGTCTCACGGAAAGATATCAGCACTTCAGCGTCTCCCTCTCCGTGACAATCTGCTCCATGGGCCTGTCGCAGGGCTCCGCCGGAATCACGTCCACAAGCTGCGCCTCAAAGCAGATTCCGATCGGAAAAAGCTCCTCATGCGCCGCCAGATACCGGTCATAATATCCTTTGCCGTATCCGATGCGCGCGCCCGCTCTCGAAAACGCAACGCCGGGTACAAGGATCGGTATTTTCGCAGAATAACTTCCGTTCCATATCCGTCCGGCATACACCCTTTCTTTGCAGCGTTCCGCAGGTTCACATTCCTTCTCATCTCCGCAAGTCCGGGGCTCCCGCACACCGAAGGCTCCGTGACAGAGCTGACTTTCCGAGTCCACCTGGAAAAAATCCATGGTATTCCCCTGCACCTTCGGAAAGAAGAGGCTCTTTTCGTCCGCGCACGCCCGCGCACAGAAAGCGGACAGATCCACCTCGCTTCGGATTGCCGAATACACCAGTATCTCCCTGGCTTTGTCATACCATAAGCTCGAAAAAAGCCTCTCCGCGATTGCGTCTGACGCCGCGCGGCGCCGCTCCTCCGGGAGTTCATCCCGCAGGCGTTTCATCCGCTCACGCAGTCGGTGTTTTTCGCTGTTTTCCATATTTTTCTCCCAGATTCTCCACCGTGCCGTCCGGATTGATCACGTCAATATTGTTAAGCTGGCTTCGGAGATTTCCGCGGACGGCGGCAATATACTCCTTGCGCAGTAAATCCTGCTCCTTCTTCTCATCCTCGGTCAGCCCTTCCGCCTTCGACTTGCGGTAAAGCGCGTTGATCCGGTCGATGGTCTCCTGATTGATCGCCATATGAAGCTCCTTTCTCCATCGTCAGCCGATGGTCTCCGTGACGTAGGACGCAAGATCGAACGCCGGATTTTTGTTTGCTTTAAAGAGCGTACCCACATCACCGCCCGCGACGATGTCCAGGATCACGCGCACATCCGCGGCGTTTGCGATGATCATATCCGCACCAGAGTAAGTTGCGATCCGCGCCGCAGTCAGCTTTGTAGTCATCCCTCCGGTTCCGACGCTGCTCCCCGTGGACTCCTTCGCCATACCGGAGATGCTGTCGTCCAGCTTCTCCACCACAGAGATCCGCTTTGCTTCGGGATTCGCGTGTGGGTCGTCCGTGTATAGGCCGTCGATGTCGGACAACAGAATCAAAAGATCCGCCCCCACCAGGGCCGCCACCAGCGCGGACAAGGTATCGTTATCGCCAAACTGCATCTTCACATTGGAGGCATCATTGTCCACAAACTGCATCTCATAGGTGCTGACCGAGTCGTTCTCATTCACGACTGGGATCACGCCGAGCCGGAACAATTCCAAAAATGTGTTCCTCGCATTGTCCCTGGACACGGGGTTTACCATTGTGTTTTTCGTCAAAAGCACCTGCCCCGCCGTGTGATTGTACTCCGCAAACAGCTTCTGGTAGGTCATCATCAGACGTCCCTGCCCGACCGCTGCACAGGCCTGTTTCAGTGAGGTCTCCTTCGGGCGCTCCTGTATCCCAAGTGCCGCCCGCCCCACAGCGATGGCTCCGGAGCTCACCAGACACACATCAATCCCCTGATTGCGCAGATCACAGATGCTCCGCACCAGATGTTCCATCTTGCCCAGATTCTGCCGCCCTGTCTCCGGGTGAGTCAGGGAGGAGGAACCGATTTTAATTACCACACGCCTGTATTGTTTCAACTCAGCCGACATCAGACATATTCTCCTCTTCTCTCGTATTGCGGGTACTGCATTTCACATACAGTGCCAGTATAGCATAGATATTGAAAAAAAGCCACAGACAAATCATATGAGCACATTAGCCGGGCGGAATGCAACATTGTACTTGCTAAGATACGGATGAAATGTTACTATGAAAATCAAAGGAGCACTTATGCATCGGACAAAAAGAACCAACCGAACAGCAATCAAGGCACAGATTCTCGTAGTCTGCCTTTTTGTTATGCTGTGCTCCGGCTGCGCCGGCTCTTCGAAAAAGGTATCCAAATCCGGATTTTATTTTGACACCATCATCACCATCACTCTCTACGGCACAGAGGATAGCACATACATCGACCAATGCTTTGCGCTGGCGTCGGAGTGCGAGCATAAATTCTCAAACACCCTCCCGGACAGCGAAATCACCAGAATCAACGAGAACGCCGGGCAATTTGTGACGGTCAGCAGCGATACGTTAGAACTCATTCGGACGGGGATTCATTACGGCGAACTCAGCGGCGGGAAATTCGATATCACGATAGGAAAACTCTCCGGTCTGTGGAACATCTCAGAGATTGCGAAGAACTCGCAGGACGATGACAACAAAGCCGCCCCTTCCGTTCTCCCGAATGCCGGGGATGTGGAAGAGGCGCTCTCTCATGTAGACTATCATAAAATTATCATTGAACAGAATCAGGTCATGCTCACCGATCCCGGCGCCGCCATCGATCTGGGCGGCATCGCCAAGGGTTACATCGCGGACCGGATGCGGGAATATCTGCGCGGAGAGGGGATTACCGCCGGCATCATCAATCTCGGCGGCAACATCCTGACACTGGGCGAAAAAGCAGACCATGCGATGTATTCCATCGGCATCCAGAAGCCCTTCGCGGACAGCGGCGCCATTCTCGGCGCGCTTAAGGTAAAGGATGCCTCCGTGGTGTCCTCCGGCGTCTACGAGCGATATTTCCGGGTAGACGGCAAGCTGTATCACCACATCTTAGATATCGGCACTGGCTATCCCGTGGAAAATGACCTCACCCAGGTCACCATCGTAAGCCCATACTCCATAGACGGCGACTCGCTGAGCACCACCTGCTTTGTCCTCGGCCTTACCGACGGGATGGCGCTGGTGGAATCCATGGGCGACATCGAGGCCGTCTTTGTGACGACAGACGGCGAGCTGCACTTCAGCTCCGGCTTCGGGAACGAATTAACCTTCGAGTGATTCCATCTTGGCTCTCCGTTCATTCATGAACACGAAGTAGTTGTCCTCTCCCTCGATTGCTGCTGCAACGGCTGCGATCAGGTCATCTGCTCCGGCTTCGGGATTTTTCAGCAGTTCCTCCTCCATAATCTCTATAGTCTTGATCATATAGCACGGCCAGTCTCCCCTCTTGAGAAGTCCGACCATAACCTTCTGCAGCAGCGCATAGGGGATCTTCTCCGGGACAACATGCTCTATGAGCGCCGGATAGTCTACAGACAGGCTATCAACAATGCCTTTGACCATTTCACGGTTTAAAACATATGCATAGTTGTCCATCACCACATCTGCCATCTTTTGCATCATATATTGCCCCGTATGCTCATCGACTGTTTCAATAACTTCGCGATAGAGCACTTTGTGGTAAGACAGGATCATAAATTCCTTCGGTTCCAGATACGTCTGGTCACAGAGACGAACCAGGGGCAGCCAAAATCCCAGTCTTGCCAATCTGAGTCTCTGTTCTTCGACATAATCCATATAAGGCTGCTTTAAAAATACTTCCGTGACCAGGTCCATACCAAAATAGACCGCCACCGGCTGCTCTGCCATCCGCAGTTCCGCTCTGAGCCGCTCATGCCACACGTTCCGATTCTGCCAGGTCATTTTCAGCATTTCGTTTGCATCCACCGATAAAATCATGCACAGCCTTGCAAAGGTGTCAATATCCGGCATGCTCTGGTTCCTCTCCCACTTGGAAATTGCCTGAGGCGTAACGCACAGCTTTTCTGCCAAATCCTCCTGTGTCATGTTCTGCATCTGTCGATAGTACACTATTTTGTCACCTATCTCCATATTACGTTCCTCCTTCTTTTGATCTGCCCCCATATTACAGCCCTCCTTCCTTTGAGCTGACTCCATCATACAGCATACAATTTCCCCTGTAAAACAACTAACTCGCTATTTGCCAAACCGCCTGCTCAACCATTATTATGCACAGAAAAATCCACGGTGCCAGGCACCGTGGATTTTAAATATCTTGTCTCACAAGAAATAACAATATTCATAAACTAAAGAATAATCTTCTTCGGGCACTTCTCCGCACAGACGCCGCAGCCGGTACACTTGTCCTGATCGATGTACGCGCGATTGTCGATGACATGGATCGCGTCGGACGGGCAGTTCTTCTCGCAGAGATGGCAGCCGATACAGCCCGCCGAGCAGGCGTTCATCACATCCTTGCCCTTATCCTGCGAGCTGCACTGCACAATGTGCATTGCGCCGTAGGGAACCAGCTCGATCAGATGGTGCGGACATACAGCGATACATTTGCCGCACGCCTTACACTTCTTATCGTCCACCTTGGCAATGCCGTCCACAACGTGGATCGCGTCAAAGGGACAGACCTTCACACAGGAGCCAAAGCCCATACAACCGTAATTGCAGGACTTTGGACCGCCGTTCGGCACGTACTCCATGGCCACGCAATCCTCGATTCCGGTGTATTTGTAATCCATGTTTGCCTTGTTGCAGTCTCCGGCGCATTTGACAAAGGCGACCTTCTTCACGCCGGCCTCGGCGGCCACGCCCATGATCTCCCCGATCTTTTTTGCAACCGGATCACCGCCGACCGGACACTGTCCGACCGGTGCCTCACCCTTCACGATCGCCGCAGCAAGACCCGAACAGCCTGCGTAGCCGCAGCCGCCGCAGTTGTTGCCCGGGAGCTCTCCGAGCACTGCCTCCTCTCGGGGATCGACTTCAACCTTGAACTTTTCTCCCGAGATTCCGAGGAAAAATCCGAGAATAATTCCCACGCAGCCCACCACAAGGGCCGCGACAATAATAGCAACAAAATCCATATGTTTATCCTCCTACCCCTTGAACATCAGCTCATGCAAAATTTGCCTTCGGCAAATGAGCTAACGCTACATGTCAGGTTTTCATAGAAAACCTGACACAACTCCTAAATCATTCCCGAGAAGCCCATGAATGCGATGGACATCAGGCAGGCGGTCAACAGCACAATCGCCGTACCCTGGAAGGGCTTTGGAATATCATTGTACTCGATCTTCTCGCGAATTCCTGCCATCAGCACGATCGCGATAAAGAATCCCACTGCCGTCGCAAAGCCGTAGACCACGCCCTCCAGCAGGTTGTACTCGTAGGTGACACAGTTTAAGGCAACACCCAGCACCGCACAGTTGGTGGTGATCAGCGGAAGATACACTCCCAGCGCCTGATACAGCGGAGGCATTTTCTTCTTTAAGAACATCTCGACAAACTGCACCAATGCGGCGATGACAAGAATGAAAACAATTGTCTGCAGATAGGTCAGATCAATATTGTTCTTCAGTAAAAACGGGTTGGCGAGCACAAATTTGTAGATCAGCCCCGTCACAAGGGACGCGACAGTGATGACAAAGATGACCGCCCCACCCATGCCGGCGGCAGTCTTCGTGTTCTTCGACACGCCGAGGAACGGGCAGATGCCAAGAAATTGGCTCAGCACCACGTTGTTGACGATCGCAGAGCCGACTGCGATCAATAATAAGGATGTTAATGTACTCATACTTCTCTCCCTCCCTACTTCGCATCCGACTTAGCAGCTTGTTTTTTAGCGTCTTCTTTTTTGACGGCATCTTTTCCGGTACAGGTCGCGGCCTGGCTGCAGCCTGCGCAGTCTCCGGATAAGCAGCCTGCGGGCTCCGCAAGCGGTTTGCCCTTCTCATCCATCTTCTTTCGGATGATGTTCATGCCCGCAACCAGAAATCCCAGCACCAGAAAGGCTCCCGGCGCCATGATGAAAATGGTAATCGGAGTAAAGCCCTCGATCGCAGACAATACCGGCTGATCAAAGAGGGTTCCGGCGCCCAGAAGCTCACGTATGAGGCCGATAATCGTCAGACCAACGGTGAAGCCGAGTCCCATGCCGACCCCGTCAAACACGGAGATCACCGGCTCATTCTTGGAAGCAAAGCTCTCCGCGCGTCCTAAGATAATACAGTTTACCACGATGAGCGGAATGTACACACCCAACGCATTTGACAAATCCTTTAAATACGCCTGCATCAGGAGCTGCACCACGGTCACCAGCGACGCCACGATCACGATGTAAGCCGGGATACGCACGCCGTTCGGGATGATCTTGCGGAAACAGGAAATCAGCAGGTTGGAGAAAATGAGCACGACCGTCGTGGACAGTCCCATGCCGAGACCATTGATCGCCGAGGATGTGACCGCAAGCGTGGGGCACATGCCGAGCATCAGCACAAAGGTCGGGTTCTCCTTGATCACGCCATTGTATAATCGCTCTACATATTTATTCATGACTGAGCACCTCCTAACGCATTCTGGAAGTAGTGAATCGCTGCGTTGCAGCCGTTTGCCATAGCCTTGGAGGTAATGGTGGAGCCGGTAATCGACTCGATCTCATTGTCGGCGGACGGCGTCTGCTTTACCACCGCAAAGGAATCCACCTTCTTGTTCTCAAACTGACTGTAGAACGCCGCCTCCTTCGCCTTCATTCCAAGTCCCGGGGTCTCTGCGATATCCGTGATGGAGTAACCGTTCACGGTCCCGTCGTTTTTGATGCCCACGGAGAAGGTGATACTGCCCTGGCTGCCGTCCTTCGCGGTCACGGTGATGACATAGCCGAGCACACTGCCGTCCCCGGAGAGCGCCTGCTCCACATCATCAATCGTGTCGCTGAAACCGGCATTCTTTATCATGGAATTAGCTTCATTTTTGTCATATTCTACAGCCTTGAAATCCGTTGCATCCGCAAATACGGCCTGAAATGCCGCTTTTTTCGCTGCCGCGTTCGCCGCATCAATCGGCTCCTTGGTAATACCGTACACCAGACCGAGGATCAGACCCAGCGCCAGCGTAAAGGCGGTCAGGATCAAAGCGTCATGGACAATTTTCTTATTCATTTCTTCTTCGCCTCCTTTACCTTGACAACGCCGAACGCGCGCGGCACCGTCCACTTTTCAATGATCGGCACAAGCAGGTTGCTCAGGATAATCGCAAAGCTCACACCCTCCGCGTTCGCGCCGAAACAGCGGAACAGCCCGGTCAAAAGCCCACAGCAGATACCGAAGACGATCTTGCCCATCGGGGTAATCGGCGAGGTGACATAGTCCGTCGCCATGAAAAACGCCCCAAGCATCAGGCCGCCGCCGCACATCTGCGCCACCACGTAGGTGACATCGAAACGCTCCGCGCCGAAGAGGAACATGAACACCGCAAACGTAAGGATGTAGGATGCCGGAATTTTGAGGTCGATCACACCGAAGAGAATCAGCAGGATCGCTCCGATCAGAATTGCGATCACGGAGGTCTCGCCGATCGTTCCGGCAGTCTTGCCCAGGAGCATATCCATCACATTGACCGCAGAGAGACCTTCGTTTCGGATCAATGCAAGCGGGGTCGCCCCGGAATATGCCTCGACACCGTTCTTGATAACATTGTAATTCGTCATGTCCGCCGCGAAGGCAATGAGCAGGAAACAGCGTCCGCCCAGCGCCGGATTCATAAAGTTCTGTCCGAGCCCGCCAAACAGCATCTTGACAATAATGATGGCGAATGCCGCGCCCATGATCGCCTCCCACCAGGGAAGGGCGACCGGAAAGTTTAATGCGAGCAACAGTCCGGTCACGACCGCGCTCAGGTCGCTTATTGTGTTCTTTTTATGTACGATTTTGTCAAAAATCCATTCAAAAGCCACACAACTTGCGACGGTAATCAGGATCAAAAGTAATGCCCGGATGCCAAAGTTATAAATACCGAACAGGCTTGCCGGAAGCAGCGCGATGATTACATACAGCATAACCCTGCCGGTCGAATCCTTGGCACGCACATGTGGTGATGATGAAATCTGATAATTTTCACTCACAGCTATACACCTCTCTTCGTAATGGTTTTATTTGCTCTTGCGCTTTTCGGCAAGCACTTGTTTTTTCATGGTCTTGACCGCCTGCGCCACATGGCGTCTGGAAGGACAGACATAGGAGCAGCTGCCGCACTCGATGCACTCGAGTCCGCCCCACTGTTCAAACTCCGCCATCCGCCCGGTAGTCCCAAACTTGGCAAGCCTTGACGGGATCAGATTCTCCGGGCACGCCTCCACGCAGCGTCCGCAGTTGATGCAGGCAATGGGATCTCCCACTTCCGCCACCGCATCCTTGCCGAAGCAGAGGATAGAGGAGGAGGTCTTCGTGGTGGGAATGTCTAAGCTGAACATCGAAAATCCCATCATCGGACCGCCGGATATGATCTTCTCCGGCTCCACCTTAAAGCCGTTCGCCGCCTCGACGAGCTGCCAATACGGAGTTCCGATGCTGTAGAGGAAATTGGAGGGATGCACGATCGCGTCACCGGTCACGGTCGATACGCGCTTCATAACCGGAATACCCTCCTTCACCGCATAGTAGATGGCGATGATCGTCTCCACATTGTCCACAATACACCCCGCGTCCGCCGGGAGCATCTTGGAGTTGATCGCCCTTCCGGTCACAGCATAGATGAGCTGGCGCTCACCTCCCTGCGGGTATTTCGTCATGAGCTCGCACACCTCCATGCGCGGCTCATCCTTCGTGAGTTCCTTCAGCTTTTCGATGCAGTCCGGCTTGTTGTTCTCCACGCCAAAGACTCCCTTTGCATTCTTAAAAAGCTGAAGAATGATCTTCATTCCTTCGACCAGTTCTTTCGGATTTTCTTTCATTCTGCGGTAATCCGCCGTGAGGTACGGCTCGCACTCCGCACAGTTGGCGATGATATATTCAATCTTCTCCGGCTCCTTCGGAGAAAGCTTGACATGTGTCGGGAATCCGGCTCCGCCCAGACCGACCACGCCGGCCTCACTGACCCGCTTGATAATCTCATCCCTTGAGAGTTTTGTCACATCATCGACTGCCTGATACTCCACCTCGGTAAACTCATCGTCGCTCTCGATGACGATGGACTTCACCATATCGCCCACAGCGACACGGCGCGGCTCGATCTTGGTGACCGTTCCGGATACAGAGGAGTAGATCGGGGAAGAAACGAAACCGCCCGCCTCCGCAATCTTCTGGCCCTTTTTTACCTTGTCGCCCACGGCGACAATCGGGTTCGCCGGCGCGCCGATGTGCTGCGACATCGGGAAAACCAGTTCTCCCTTGGGTAACACTTCTTCGATTGGCGAATCCTTGGCGAGTTCTTTTCCCTCGTAAGGATGCACGCCGCCTTTAAATGTTTTCAAACCCATCCTTGTGCCCTCTTTCTTGAAAATTTTGGATAAAAAAGATATTTTTTACCCAATTTATAATCTGATTATAGCACTTTCTAACTATAAGTGAACTCAAATTTACAGAAACCTTTGTATTTTTTTCAGTACGATCTGTTCCGATGCGCCCGATTCCCGTGACGAACGGACAAAAATGTGATATATTTATGATACCAGTAAAAAAGCCGTTTCACACGGCAAGCTTGCTTGGCAGTGAGGATAAGTCTTTATTGCACTGTAATCATTTATAGAAAACGCGGCACGCCGCAAAGGAGAAACCATGAAGCACACACACAGGGAAGAACTGTACATCCGCCAGGACCCCCTCGCGGATCATCTTTTCGACAACCAGTCCGTCTTTTTCGACATCGAGACGACCGGCTTTTCCCCAACCAACACAAGCCTCTACCTGATCGGATGCGCCGCCAAAAAGGATCAGCACATCTGTATCGATCAGTTTTTCGCGGAGAATCCTTCGGAGGAAATCGAGGTGCTCACTGCTTTTTTAGAGTTTTTGAAGGGATACGACACCCTGATCTCCTTCAACGGCATCGGCTTTGATATTCCCTACCTCAAGGCGAAGTGCGACCAGTACCATCTGCCGGAGACTTTCCAGCAGTTTCAATACCTTGACATTTTCAAATCGGTCTGCAATCTGAAATTTCTCTTAAAACTTCCGAACTACAAGCAGAAGACGATTGAGAGCTTTTTAAAACTTTCCCGCGATGACGAGGCGTCCGGCAGGGAACTCATCAATGTCTACCACGATTATGTCAAAAACCCGACCGAGGAGGCGTTACGCATACTTCACCTCCACAATTACGAGGATGTACTGCACATGCCCCAGCTGCTCCCCGTGCTCTCTTACCTGGAGATCTTTAACGGGGCCTACTCCATCCGCTCCACCTGCGTGGAGGCATACCACAGCTACGACGGCACGAGCGGGAACGAACTGCTCATCACTCTGACAAACGATTACCCCGTGCCAAAACGTGTATCTCACAAATACGGGGACTTCTCTCTCACGATCAACAAGACGCGCACCTCGATCCGTATTCCGGTATACGAGGGGGAGCTGAAATATTTCTACCCGAATCACAAGGACTATTACTATCTCCCCAGGGAGGACATGGCGGTTCACAAGAGCGTCTCCGCATACGTAGACAAGGAATACCGTGAGACTGCGCGCCCTGCCAACTGCTACAACCGGAGACAGGGCTCCTATCTCCCTCAGTGCACAAGCATCATGCAGCCGGAGTTTCGAAAGGAATATAAGGACAAGACCAGCTACTTCGAGCTGACCGAGGATTTCTGTTCCTCCGATGTCATGCTCCGCCGATATATCGATCACATTCTGAGGTTTATGTTTAAAGCAAAACAATAGCCGGCGAATTCTCGCCGGCCTTTTTATGTAGCTGCCTACAAAACCTTTTCAAAATAAAAGCTGCTCATCCGTTTGAAACCGATTTCCTTGTAGTTCGAGATCTGCTCGGTGCTTCCGATGAAAAGAACCCCGTGGTTCGTAAGAGAGCCGTAGAAGTTCTTATAGATCATATCTTTTGCCTCATCAGTAAAATAAATCACCACATTCCGGCAAAGAATGAAATCATAATCCTTCAAATAAGTATCTTTGAGCAGATTGTGCTCCCGGAAGGTCACACAGCGCTTGATCTCGTCAGCGATCTGATACGACTCTCCGATCTTCGTAAAATACTTCCTCTTCAGATCCGCCGGAACGGCCGCAATGCTCTTCTCGCTGTACAGACCGACCTTCGCGCGCGCGATCACCTGCTTGTCAATATCCGTGGCAGTCACTTGAATATTGGCAAGCGGCAGATGCCGCGAGAGCGCCATCACGAGCGAATAAGGTTCGTCCCCGGTAGAACAGGCGGCGCTCCAGACCTTGATCCGGTTCCCGTGATCCCTGATCAGCTTCGGGATCACAGTGTCTTCCATCAGCTTCCATTGATCTGGATTCCGGTAAAACTCGGAAACATTGATGGTCAGAAAATTTACAAACTCATCAAATTTTTTCGTATCTTTCTTCAGAAGCTGCGTGTACTCCTCATAACTCTTACAGCCATTCTTGTTTGCGATGGAGTCAATCCTCCGCCGCATCTGATTTTCCTTGTAGAAATTCAGATCGATCTTTGTCATCTGCAGTACGTCTTTTTTGAACTGCTCATAACGATCAAACATTCTCTGCGGCCTCTTCCGTCACATCCTCAGCAGCGGGCGCGGACAGCGCCTTGATGCTCAGGCTGATCTTCTTGTCATCCTCATTGAAATCCACGATCTTCGCCTCAACCTCCTGCCCGATTTTCAGGACATCGGAAGGTTTCTCCACATGGTCATGGGAGATCTGAGACACATGCAGAAGGGCGTCCACGCCCGGCGCAAGCTCAATAAACGCACCGAAATCCGTCATGCGCGCAACTTTTCCGGACACGATGTTGCCGATCGCGTACTTCTCATTGGCGCCGTTCCACGGATTCTCGTTCTCAAACTTGCGGCTCAATGCAATCTTGGTCTCCGTGATGTTCTTGATGAACACGCGCACAGTCTGTCCGACCGTGAAGACCTTCTTCGGGTTCTCCACTCTGCCCCAGGACATCTCCGAGATGTGCAGCAGTCCGTCTACTCCGCCGAGATCGATAAACGCACCGAAATCGGTCACGTTCTTGACAGTTCCCTCCACGATGTCGCCCACATGGATCTTATCGAATAACTCTTTCTGTAACTCTGCTTTCTTCGCAGTCAAAAGCACCTTGCGGTTGCCGATAATTCTTCTCTTCTTCGGATCAAACTCGGAGATGACGAACTCGATCTCCTGATCCTTGAACTTGTTCAGATCTTTCTCATAGGTGTCCGACACCAGGCTCGCCGGGATGAAAATTCTCGTCTCATCCACGATCACACATACGCCGCCCTGCAGCACCTGAACGACCTTCGCGGTCAGCACCTCGTTGTTGGCATGAGCCTCCTCGAGCCTCTTGCTGCCCTTCTCGGCCGCAAGTCTCTTGTGAGAAAGGAGAACTTGTCCCTCGCCGTCATTGACCTTGATGACCTTTGCCTCAAGGGTATCACCCGGCTGCACCATGGTAGTCAGATCAACGTTGGGTTCATTCGTGTATTCGCTGCGTGTGATGATTCCGTCGGACTTGTAGCCGATATTTAAGATGATCTCATCAGGTTTCACATCAATAACGGTGCCTTCTACCACTTCTCCATTCCTTATAGTTTTTAAAGATTCCTCCAGCATTTGTTCAAAGCTCATTTCTGACATTCTTTGAAACCTCCTCAATGATATGATTTGGGGTCGATGCCCCTGCGGTAATACCTACGCTATTGACGTACTCCAGTTTCTGATAATCCATTTCACTGCTCGTTTGTATAAAGTAAGTATTTGCACATTCCTTCTTACATATTTCAAATAACTTCTGCGTGTTGGAACTGTGTCGGTCCCCGATCACAATCATCGCCTCGGAGCGGCCTGCGATCCTGCGTGCTTCCGCCTGCCTTTCCCCGGTTGCATTGCAGATGGTATTTAAAACAATTATATCATACCCTTTTTTCTCTATAATTTCAACTAATTCTTGAAATTTCTTGTAGTTAAATGTCGTTTGCGCCAGCAGACATACCTTTTTTGAATTCAAATCGGGCAGAGCTGCGATATCCTCAGCGCTTTTTAGGGTGTAAACCTCCCCCCGCGTCCATCCGATGATGCCCTGCACCTCCGGATGTTTCGGGTCTCCTGCGATCAGTATGACCTCGCCGTTTCGACTGTGCTCCTCCGCGAGCCGGTGAATCTTCTGCACAAAAGGACAGGTCGCATCCAGCACCTCATGGCCGCTCTCCTGCAGCGTGCGGTACTCCGCGCGGCTGATTCCGTGGGAGCGAATGATGATTTTGCCTGCCGGCAGCCCCCGCAGCTCCTCCGGTTCCGATATCACAATCACCCCCCGGTTCTTGAGGTCATTTACCACCTGCTCGTTGTGGATGATCGGGCCGTAGGTGTAGACAGGGACATTCCCCGCCGCCTCGGCGTACACCAGATCTACGGCCCTGCGGACGCCAAAACAGAATCCGGCACTCTTTGCCACCTCCACCTCACGCATGGCAGACCTCGGCGATGATGCGCTTCATCTCGCAAACCACACCGTCGATATCCAGATCAGAGGTGTCCAAAAGCACAGCGTCCTCCGCCTGCTTCAGCGGCGAAATCTCCCTGTGCATATCCCGGTAGTCGCGGTCGATGATATCCTTTTCGATCTCCTCCAGGTCACAGTCCACACCCTTTGCTGTCAGCTCGTCATAGCGGCGCTTTGCGCGCACCGCCGAACTCGCGGTGAGATAAATTTTCACATCGGCGTCCGGCAGCACGACCGTACCGATGTCCCTTCCGTCCATAATGACATTCTCCGTCTTCGCGAGGGCGTGCTGCAGCTCCACCAGTTTTGTGCGCACCGCCGGGTAGACACTGATGGTGCTCGCCATTTTCCCCACCTCTTCCGTGCGGATTTTACCGGTGACGTTCTCCCCGCTTAGTAGCACCTGCTGTTCTCCGTCCCGGTAACTGATCGTCACGTCCACACACGCACAGGCATCCGTAATTTTTGCCTCCTCCTCTGCACGGATGCCGTTCTGCAGAAAATAGCAGGCCATGGCGCGGTACATCGCTCCGGTATCCACGTAGATGTACCCCAGATCCCTCGCCAGCATTTTTGCGATTGTGCTCTTGCCCGCTCCCGCAGGACCGTCAATTGCAATATTATAACTCATGGTCAAATGCCTCCTACTTAAATGTTAGCTCCGCTGCCCGCCCTTCCGGCAGCGCTCACCCCAGCAAGATGTCCGGTTGACCAGGCAATCTGCAGATTGTAGCCGCCCGTCAGCGCATCCACATCCAGAACCTCGCCGCAGAAATACAATCCCTTCACCCGCCTGGACTCCATCGTGGACGGATTCACTTCCTTCACGGAGATGCCGCCCTTTGTGATGATCGCCTCATTCCAGTCTCTCGTCCCCGCAATCGTCAGCGTCAGATGCTTCAGGAGCTCTGCGAGCCCCCTGCGCTCCTCCCTTGTCACGTCTCCGGCACGCTTGTCCGGATCGATGCCGCTCAGCTTCACGATGACCGGGATCAGCTTGGAGGGAAGAAGCTGTCCAAGCGAGTTCTTAAACTGCTTATTTTTCTGCCCGTCAAAATCCTTTCGTATCCGCTGGTCCAGCTGCTCCAGATCAAGCGCCGGTTTCAGGTCAATCACCAGCAGCAGCCCCTCCGTCAGCCGTTTCGCCGGAATACTCCCGCTGGCAGACAAAATCATGGGGCCGCTGACGCCGAAGTGCGTAAACAGCATCTCCCCAAAGTCCTCGTACAGTTTTTTCTTCCCGCTATATACTGTGATCGCCGTGTTTTTGAGGGACAGTCCCTGCAGCTCTCCCACCCACGGCTCCCTCGTCTCGAGCGGCACCAGCGCCGGGGTCTGCGGAACAATCTGATGCCCGCTCTCCTCAGCAAAACGATAACCGTCCCCGGTTGCCCCGGTCGAGGGGTATGACCGCCCGCCCGTGGCGATGATGACAAAATCCGCATCCAGCCTTGCACGCCCGGTCTGTACGCCGGTGACACGCATATTTGCCGTCTTCGGTTTTGCGTCAATCTCCCCTTCTCCTTCATGAAATTCCCCACAGGGCTCATACAGGAGCCGCTCTGCCTTTGTGTTCAGCAGAATTTCCACGCCCGTCTGTGCGAGCGCCCGCTTTATGGCGGCGATCACATCCGAAGAGTGATCCGACGCAGGAAACACACGGTTTCCGCGCTCCACCTTCGTGCGCAGCCCGTATGTATCAAAAAAATCAATTGTCTGTCGATTGTCAAATCCATGAAACGCGCTGTAAAGAAACTTGGGATTGCTCACGACGTTGGCAAACAAATTGTCCATATCGCCCGCGTTTGTGAGGTTACAGCGACCTTTACCCGTGATAAAAAGCTTTTTTCCCAGCTTTTCGTTCTGCTCCAGCAGAGTCACCCTATGTCCGCACTGCGCGGCGGCATAGGCCGCTATCATTCCCGCAGGTCCCCCTCCGACCACAATCAGGCGGCATGGCCTGTCCTTTGTCACGTTATGCCCCATATCAGTCCGCTTCTCCCAGCTTCGCATAATGCGCCTTGATGGAATCATCCACGTAGTTGATCTCGTCGTTTTCATAGACCTGATACTCATCCCAGATATTCTCGAGCATCGTGAGCGTCCGGGCAACCTCACCCTGCTTTTTCATGCAAAGCGCAACCACGAGCGCATTGATCACGCTCAGGGGCGCAACCAGAGAATCCACGATCGACGCCATATCACTGTCCGCAATCAGGTTGCAGGACGAGTACAGATTCATCGGGGAATGTACACTGTCCGTGATCGTGATCACCTTAGCATTACAGTTATTGGCAAATTCCAGCGCCTTCAGCGTCCGCATGGAATAGCGCGGAAAACTGATTCCGATGATCACATCGTCCTTGCCGATGCGCACCATCTGCTCGAAAAGCTCGCTGGAACTGTTCGTAGTCAAAAGGTGTACCTTGTCAAACATCAGATTCATATAAAATCCCAGAAATCCGGCAAGCGCTGCACAGCTGCGAATTCCGACAATATAGATATTTTCTGCCTCAAGGATTGTGGAAACCGCCATCTCAAAGGCAGTGTGATCGATCTTGTCCAACGTGGTCTTGATCTTGTCCGCATCCGACTGCAGTACAGTCTCTAAAATTTTCGACTGGCTGATCCGCCCATAGGTGACTTCCATCCGCTGAATGGAATTCAATTTGTTGCGCACCAGCTCCTCCAGCGCTTTCTGGAATTCCGGATATCCCTTATAGTTCAAAAAAGTGGCAAAGCGCACTACGGTGGACTCGCTGACTCCCACAATCTCCCCCATCCGCGCAGCAGTCAGGAAAACCGCCTTGTCATAATTGTCCGTAATATAAGTGGCAAGCAGCTTCTGCCCCTTACTCATCGAACTGTATTTGTTGTTAATCCGGTTCAATAATTCGTTCGTGTTTGCCATGACCGCACATCCTCTCTAACGAGTGAAATTTTATCACGTTTTCAAAAAATTGCAAGAAAAAATTCAAAATTCATCCAAAAACAAAAAAGATGCCAGTGACGATTCACTGACACCCTTTTTTCTTACGAATAGTTTTTACAACAATTATACCGGATACGCTCCGTTGGCGGAATCTGCAATCTTCGCATCCACACCGGTCTGCTGTGCCTGACGGTACTTAAAGAAGTCCGTGGCAACCTGCGGAAACAGCGCGTAGGACAGCACATCCTCGTCCTGCTGTTTGTACTGCTTCATCTCTGCCTCGATCTTGTGAAGCTCCGGCTCGATCAGATCCGCGGGGCGGCAGGTAATCGACTCCGCCTTCTCCTCCTCGGTAAGCACTTTATTCACAATCTCCGGGTTGAACGGCTTGACGGTCTGCCCGTACTTGCCCTGCAGAATTCCCTTGGTCTCCTTCGTGGCAACCTTGTAGCGCTCGCCCATCAACACGTTAAACACGGCCTGTGTTCCGACGATCTGAGAGGAGGGCGTAACCAGAGGCGGCTCGCCGAGGTCCTTGCGCACGCGCGGAACCTCCTTCAATACCTCCTCGTACTTATCTTCCGCCCCCTGCTCCTTGAGCTGGGAGATCATATTGGAGAGCATGCCGCCCGGCACCTGGTAGCGAAGAGTCTGGATGTTCACGCCCAGCACCTTCGGATTCAGAAGACCGCTCTTTAACGCCTCTTCGCGCATCGGCGCAAAGTAGTCCGCGATCTCCGCCAGCAGATCCTGATCCAGACCACTGTCATAGGGCGAATCCTTGAAGGTCTCCACCATAACTTCTGTAGCCGGCTGGCTGGTTCCCAGCGCAAACGGCGACATCGCGGTATCAATGATGTCACAGCCAGCCTCAACCGCCTTCATCAATGTCATGGAGGCGACGCCTGAGGTGTAGTGGGTGTGCAGTTCAATCGGGATGCTGACCGTTTCCTTCAGCGCCCGCACCAGCTCATCTGCCTTATAGGGAACCAGAAGTCCCGCCATATCCTTGATGCATAAGGAGTCCGCCCCCATCTCCTCCACTCGCTTTGCGATGTCGGTCCAGTATTCCAGAGTGTAGGCGTCCCCGAGCGTATAGGACAATGCCACCTGCGCATGGCCCTTCTCTTTGTTCGTCGCCGTGACTGCAGTCTGAAGGTTGCGCAGGTCATTCAGGCAATCAAAAATACGGATAATGTCAATTCCGTTGGAGATGGACTTCTGCACGAAGTACTCCACCACGTCGTCCGCATAGGGACGGTAGCCCAGAATATTCTGCCCGCGGAAAAGCATCTGAAGCTTGGTATTCTTAAATCCGGCTCTCAGTTTCCGGAGACGGTCCCACGGATCTTCCTTTAAGAATCGCAGGGACGCGTCAAAGGTCGCGCCGCCCCAGCACTCCACCGCGTGGTAGCCGACCTTATCCATCTTGTCAATAATCGGGAGCATCTGCTCCGTGGTCATGCGCGTTGCAATCATGGACTGGTGCGCATCGCGCAGAATCGTCTCGGTAATCTTTACCGGTTTTGCATTGATCTCTGCCATTTTATTCTCCTTAATTTTTATCTCCCATATAAAACGAATATTCGATTAAATCCCAAATATTGCCATAAAGCATCCGGCTGCCACAGCAGTACCGATCACACCTGCCACATTCGGCCCCATCGCATGCATGAGAAGGAAGTTGGTCGGATCCTCCTCCGCTCCCACCTTCTGGGACACGCGGGCTGCCATCGGCACGGCGGACACACCCGCAGAGCCAATTAACGGATTGATCTTGCCCTTAGTAATAAAGCACAAAAGCTTGCCGAAGAGAACTCCCGCGGCAGTTCCTACCATGAACGCCACCAGACCTAAGATAACAATCTTGCCCGTATTCCAGTTCAGGAAGGCCTCTGCGCTGGTCGTAGCTCCGACAGAGGTTCCCAGCAGAATTACCACAATGTACATCAGCGCGTTGCTGGCGGTCTCCTGCAGCTGGCGAACCACACCGCTCTCGCGGAACAGATTTCCGAGCATGAGCATACCGACAAGCGGAGCCGTCGTCGGAAGGATGATACACACAACAATCGTGACCACGATCGGGAACAGAATCTTCTCCAGCTTGCTCACCGGGCGGAGATTCTGCATCTTGATCTGCCGCTCCTTCTTCGTGGTGAACAGCTTCATGATCGGCGGCTGGATAATCGGCACAAGTGCCATGTACGAGTATGCCGCCACGGCAATCGGCCCCATCAGACCCGTCTGCCCCAGCTTGCCCGCCAAAAAGATCGAGGTCGGGCCATCCGCGCCTCCGATGATTGAGACAGCAGCCGCCGCCTTGTCATTGAATCCCAGCAGGATTGCCAGAAAATATGCACTGAAAATACCGAACTGCGCCGCCGCTCCCATCAGAAAGCTGACCGGGTTTGCAATCAGCGGGCCAAAGTCGGTCATCGCACCGACGCCGAGGAAAATCAGTGACGGAAGGATGGACCACTCGTCCAGCGTGTAAAAATAATACAGCAAACCACCCACTCCGTTGCTTGTCTGTTCCGGGCTTGCGATGATATCCGGATAGATATTCACCAAAAGCATACCAAACGCAATCGGAACCAAAAGCAGCGGCTCAAAACCCTTCTTAATCGCCAGATAAAGAAACACCAACGCCACAAGAATCATGACGTAATTGCCCCAGGTCAGATTAAAGAAAGCGGTCTGATGCAGGAGGTTGCCCAATGTCTCACCTACATAACTCACAGTTTCTTCCTCCTTGGATTAGTTTAAGGTTGCCAACAGTGCACCGGACTCTACCGCGTCGCCGACAGCAACGTCGATGCTCGCCACAGTTCCATCCTGCGGTGCAACGACCGGGGTCTCCATCTTCATAACCTCGAGAATCAGAACGGCATCGCCCCTCTTCACGGCGTCTCCGGGCTTCTTCTCAATCTTAAACACCTTTCCTGCAGCGCCGGCCTCAATCTTCACACTTCCTGCGCCTGACGCAGCCGCCGGTTTTGCGGGAGCTGCCGCCGCAGGTGCCGCAGCCGCGCGCCTCACCGGTGCGGGACTTGCAGTGCTGCCGGTCTCCTCCACTGTAACATCATAAACGTTGCCATTTACGGTAATGGTATAATTCTTCATCGTTCAATCCTCCTAATAATGATCTTTATTTCCTGCGAATAATGGAGCGCACTACAAAGTCGCTGACCGAACCGCCGCTGCTTGCGGCAACCGCCGCCGCGATGACTGCGATAAGCTCCGTGTCATCCGCCTCCTGTACTCCGTCCGTCTCAGCCTCATTCACGGCAATATCCGCCGGCTCCTTCTGCGCGGTCTGGGATGCCTTCTGCGCTGCTTTCTTCTTCTCAAGATACGGGAAGATATTAAAGCACGCGATGAGCAGGCTGATCAAAATCAGCACCGCAAACACAATCAGTATGGAAATGACCGTGTTGATTCCTGCCTTGCCCAGTTTCTCGGAAAGCGAATACACCGGATCAATGGTGATGCCGGAAACCTTCATATTGTAATAAGTATAAACCACCTGAAAATCGACATCTCTCTCTTCAAATTTCAGCCTGACCGTCGTGGTAAGCGTATTTCCAGCCTTATCCACAGAAAAGGAGTCCTCATACTCACTCCGGTATGTTCCCGCTTCCTCCTCGGCATCCAGCCATCGGAAAGCCGCGTCAAAATACGCATCTGTGAGGTTATTGCCTGCAATGAAATTCTCGCGCTCCTCCTCCGTGAACATATCTTCTGAGATCTGATTCTCCTCGAAAAAATCCGCAAGGCTCATTACCACCGTGCGGTAAGCGTCCACCCGGTTCTTCAGGTCGTTATAGGTATACCCGTTGTAATCCACGGACTTCGGATCGGTTCCGCAGGCGGAAAGCGTCAGCATGACCATCATCAGCAGGCCTAGCATTATAGCAATTCTCTTCTTCATAAACCTTCACCTTTCTACTTGGTCCCGTGTTTTTTGTCCGGTTCTTCGACATGCTTGGTGTAAAGCAGCTCAAATGCCGCCACCAGATACTTTCTGGTGTCCGCCGGATCAATAATGCGGTCCACATATCCCCGCGCCGCCGCGGACATCACAGAGGACTGCAGTTTCTCATACTCCGCCGCCTTCGCCTCGGTCTCCTTCGCGTCCGCGTCCGGATACATGATCTTTGCCGCAAGCGCCGGCTCCATCATTCCGATCCTTGCGTCCGTCCACGCGTACACCAGATCCGCGCCGATCGACTTGGAGTTCATGGATACGTATGCACTTCCGAACGCATCTCCCGTAATCAGGTTTACCTTCGCACAGGTAGCATTGGAAAAAGCATAGGTCATCCGCGCAAGTGCTTTTGCGAGATTCTTCTCCGAGCACATGCAGTTTTTAAAGCCGTTCACATTCGTCAGCGAGAGTACCGGAATCGAGAACGCATCGCAGAACTGGATGAATTCTGCCGCCTTGTTGCAGCCCTTCGCGGTGAGCGCCAGACCGAGGTCCTCCGTCTTTTTGCCCTCTCCGTCATAGAGCTCACTGCAGTTGGCGACCGCTCCGACCGTCATGCCGTTGAGCTTCACAAACCCGGTCACCATATCCTTCGCAAACTCTGCCTTTGTCTCAAAAAATACATGGCCGTCGGACAGTTCAGAGAGCAGATATCTCGGATCTCCCTTCATCTGTGCCATGCTGCTGCACACGCGGTTCAGATCGTCCTCGCACTTGCCAGTATAAGCGCTTCCGTCATTGTTGTCCGGAAGCATTGCAACCAGCGCGCGGATCTGCGCCATAATTTCGTCCTCCGATCCCACGAAATCAATGCATCCATTGTTTTCACTCTGGAAATCAGCGCCCGCCGTATCGCATTTTTCCACGCGGTTTCCCACAATCGCATCCGGGGAATTTACAAACATTCTCCCCTTCTCCTTCTCGACGAAACTGAAATCGCAGAGCGCGGGAACAACAGCAAGACCGCCGCCGCAGCTGCCAAACACGCCGCAGATCTGCGGAACAATGCCGGATGCCGCCACTTCCTTCTCATAGATCAACCCGATGCCGCCAAGCGCATCCACGGACTCCTGAAGCCGGACGCCGCCGCAGTCAATCAGTCCGATCACCGGTGCGCCCATTTTCATCGCCATATCGTAGATCCCGGCAATCTTTCTGGCATGCATCTCCCCTATCGTTCCGTTCAGCACGGAAGCATCCTGGCTGTACACAAACACCAGACTGCCGTCGATCAGCCCGTGACCGGTGATCACACCGTCGGAAGGGGTCTGCGCCGCGCCCAGATTGAAGTCTGTGCTGCGCGCCGTTACGAGAGAACCGATTTCCATGAAACTGTTCTCGTCGAGCAGCTTGGCAATCCGCTGCATTGCCAAGTTTTCACTGTTACTACTCATCTTTTGACCTCCATCTATAAAAAATAAAAACATTTCGCTATTGTGTATTGTAACTGATTTGCAACCTGAAATCAACAGATTTGTTATTTTTTTCAAATCACAATCCCACCGCCTGCCTGATTGCAGTCCGGTCAAAATCTCTCGTGGGAATATCAGGCAAAAAGCTGTTTGCATAGCGGTCAAATATTGATATAATGGATGCAGGCAGCACAATCAAATAAACTCAGGAATTGACAGGAGGCAGTCTATGGCAAACAAAGCAAAAGTCACTCTTCATCCGTCCTTTGTGATCGGAGAAATTTCCCCCCGGCTCTACAGCACCTTTCTGGAGCCGATCGGCACTATCGTAAACGGAACCATGTATAACCCAAAACATCCGACTGCGGACGATCTCGGTTTCCGCCGGGACGTCATCGACGGCTTAAAGGATGCCGGAATGTCCTACATCCGCCTCCCCGGAGGTAACTTCGTGTCCTGCTGGGACTGGAAGGATTCCATCGGACCGAGGGAGAGCCGGAAGACCCATCTGGACTTAGCGTGGCGTCAGTACATCACCAACGAGGTCGGGCACGATGAGTACTTGCAGTGGGCAGAGCGCGTCGGCGCCCAGCCGCTCTACACGATCAATCTCGGCACCGGAGACATCCGGGACGCCATCAGCCTGGTAGAGTACACCAACCACGAGGGCGGAACCTGGTGGTCGGACCTGCGCAGGAAAAACGGACATGAGAAACCGTACGGCGTAAAAACCTGGTATCTGGGCAATGAGATGGACGGCCCGTGGCAGATCGGCGCATGGGATAAAAATCCGCGCGGTTACGGCATCACGGCGAACGAAGTTTCCAAGGCAATCAAGTGGGTTGATCCCACGATCGAGACGGTTGTCTGCGCCTCCTCCGCCCCGTTTATGGCACACTATCCGCAGTGGGAGGAAGAGGTACTGCAGGAATGCTACGAGACGGTGGACTACATCTCCATGCACCACTACCATATCGCACCTCCCGGCGATTACGCCGCGCTTTTAGGCGGTTCCGCCTATTATGAGGATTTCATCAACACGGAGGTAGCGCTCTGCGATCTGGTTGCCGCCAAGATGCGCTCCCCAAAGAAGATGATGCTCTCCTTTGATGAGTACGGCACGATGCAGCGCCCGAACAGTGAGCTCCACCCGGGCTACGGTCCCCACAACATGGCGGCGGCGCATTATGTCTTTGACCCGAACCGCAAGTATGTCCTGCACGACCCGGACAATATGCCGGACCGTCCTTTCCCGGGCGGCGATATGGTTCACGCCTTAAGCGCGGCCTCCACACTGCTCGCCTTCCTGCGCCATGCGGACCGCGTAAAGATCGCCTGCATGACCGGCGGCATCGGGGCAATGTGCTCGTCCAACCACGATCATGTGTGGAAGAGCGCCTCCCACTATATTTTCCAGCATCTGATGGAGTACGGGCGCGGGATCTCGCTCCAGACGGTGGTGGACTGCGACCGCTTTGACCTGCCTGGCTATGCGATCGACGACAACTCCCAGTATACCGGGAAAAAGAACCTTCCTTATATAGATGCCGCGGCGGCACACGATGAGGAAAACGGCAGCCTCACGCTGTTTGTCATCAACCGCAGTGCCGACACGGAATATCCGCTGACGCTGGACACCAGCGCTTTTGCCGGCTACTCCTTCGACAAACATATCGAGCTCTACAGCACAGATATGGACAAAAAGAACTCCTATGAAAACCCGGATGAGGTCGTCCCGAGCATCAGCGATGCCGCAAAAAATCAGAGCGGAGAATTCTCCACTCTGATCAAACCACTCTCTTGGAATGTAATTCATTTTTCGAAATAACCGTAATGCACAAGCGGCTCAGTCCTCCGGACCGGGCCGCCTGCGCATCACAACAGTTTTTTAGTCAAGAAATTTTTTAAGAACCGATATGAAGATTTCCATGTCAAGCGGTTTTGCAATATGGGCATTCATTCCGTTCTTCAAAGCCGCCTCCTTATCCTCCTCCAGCGCATTGGCCGTCATGGCAATGATAGGCAGATTCTCCACATCCGTTCTTGGAAGCCGCCGGATGGTTCTGGTCGCTTCATAGCCGTCCATAATAGGCATCTGCACATCCATCAGAACCGCGTCGTAATAATTTTCTTCCGCCTTTTCCATGATTGCCACCGCATCCGTACCATCCGGCGCCGTATCTACAAGGAACCCGGCCTCTTCCAGTATCACCTGTGCGATCTCACGGTTTAATTCATTGTCTTCCACCAGAAGAATCCGCTTTCCGCTGAAATCAGCCAGAGTCCATTCCGCAACTTCCTCCTGTTTTTCCAGCAGATTGTTAGCGGCAAGCAGCACCGTTTTCAGATCGGACATAAACATGGGCTTGGCACAGAAAGCAGTAACACCCGCCGCCTTTGCCTCCTCCTCAATATCCGACCAATCATATGCTGTCAGGATGATAATGGGAGTGTCACTGCCGACCGCATCCCGGATCTTCCTGGCAGTTTCCAATCCGCTGAGCCCCGGCATCTGCCAGTCAACAATAAAGGTATGGTAGGAATCCTGCTCCTCGCAGGCAGCTTTGGCGCGGTACACCGCCTCTCTGCCGGAGGTCGTCCACTCAGAGCGCAGTCCGATCTG
>CAZWRT010000017.1:0-42565 GCA_964636375.1 uncultured Lachnobacterium sp.
CCCCAATACATTATATAGTTTTTACTATACCCCATAGTAAAAATACCTTCTCCTAAAAAAGGCAGCAAGTAGGCTGTCTTTTTTACTGTCTACGGGATTGAGGGGACAGGAGGTGCGTGATGAAGAAACGAATGATAACCTATTTAAAGAAGGAGACGGTGCTGTGTATCGCTGTATTGCTTGCGCTGCTGTCAATGCTGTGGGTGCATCCGAGCCGCGCCTACATAGATTATATTGATTTTCGGACGCTGGCGCTTTTGTTCTGCCTGATGGCAGTAGTGGCCGGAATGAGCCGGATCGGAGTGTTCGACTGGCTGGCGGGCAAGCTGTTGGCCAAGGCAAAGCGCGAGTGGCAGATCATCATGCTGCTGGTGCTGTTGTGTTTTTTCTTTGGTATGGTGATCACAAACGATGTGGCGCTCGTCACCTTTGTCCCGCTCGCGATCATCGTGCTGCGGCGGGGCGGGAGCAGCCATCTGCTGATTCCGGTGGTGGCGATACAGACGATCGCCGCAAATCTCGGAAGTATGCTCACACCGATAGGCAACCCGCAGAATCTGTATCTATATGGAAGGGCGGGAATCAGCGTGGGAGCATTCGTTGGGCTGATGCTCCCGTATGGAGGAGCGGCGCTTGCGCTGATTCTTATATGGTGCGGTGTAATTGCGCACAGCGCGCATAGGAAACAGGATTCCAGGCAGGAGAAAAATGACGAAATGCCTGCAGCCTCCCGCATTGAAAAGCCCGGCAAGCTGGCGCTGTATCTGCTCCTGTTTGTTCTTTGCCTGTTGGTGGTGGCGAGGATTCTGCCCTGTGCGGCGGTATTCATCGTGGTGCTTGTCGTGTTTTTGATTGTGGACCGCAGGGCGCTCGCACAGGTGGATTATGCGCTGCTCGGGACCTTTGTGGGTTTTTTCGTGTTTATCGGGAATCTCGGTCAGCTGGAGGCGTTTCGCAGTTTCCTGAGCCGTGTGATGGACGGGCATGAGGTGCTCACGGCGATCGTGTCCAGCCAGGTCATGAGCAATGTCCCGGCGGCGTTGCTGCTGTCCGGGTTTACGGAGAATTATGACAGGCTGATCATCGGGGTGAATCTCGGAGGTCTGGGCACACTGATTGCGTCTATGGCAAGCCTGATCAGCTTTAAGTACATTGCGAAGGAGGAGGGCGTGCGGCGTGGAAAATATCTCGGATATTTCACGGCCTCAGGTCTCATTTTCCTGGTGCTGGAGCTGGTGCTCTGTGCGTGTTTTGGTGTACTGTAAGGGATGGGGGAGAGCCTGGATATGAACCTGGACATTATTTATGAGGACAAAGATCTGATCGTCTGCCATAAGCCTGCGGGGATTGCCACGGAGACGAAACGCTTGGGGCAGCAGGACATGGTGAGCCTCCTGAAAAATTACCGCGCGAACAAGGGAGAGCCGCCATATGTTGGCACGGTGCATCGGCTGGATCAGCCTGTGGAGGGGCTTCTGATGTTCGGAAAGACGCCGGAGGCTGCGGCGAAGCTGTCCGGACAGGTGCAGAGCCATGCGATCGGCAAGCATTACTATGCAGTGGCGGTGATGAGTCAGAAAGAAGATGTAGGCGAGGCAGGAGAATCGGATGAGGGCATGGTGGGAGAACCGTGCGGGTGTGCGGTTGGTGGAGAGTGCCTGCGTTTGACTGATTTTTTGCTGGCGGACAAAAAGACGAATATTTCGTCGGTCGTTCCGGAGGGGACTCCGCAGTCAAAGAAGGCAGTGCTGGACTGCCGCGTGATCGGGCGGCAGGGGGAGAACGTGTGCTTTGACATTCATTTGCACACGGGACGCCATCATCAGATCCGCGTGCAGATGGCGCACCACGGCTGGCCGCTGCTGGGGGATTCGAAATACGGCGTGCCGGGAGAGCCGGGAACCGGACTTGCGCTCTGCGCTTATCGTCTCACCTTTGCGCATCCGTCCTCCGGAGAGGAAATGGACATTTCTGTACACCCCAAGAATCCGGTTTTCGCCGGTCTGCTTGCTCTATAAGACAGACATCAGGAGCTCCGTCACGAACACGGCGGCGCAGGCGAGCGCGGCGACGACGGTGAGCCCCTTGCCGCGGAGCGCGAGGAGCACTGCGGCGATCAGCCCGGCAATCGCCGAGAGCGGATGGCTGGTGGCGTAAAAGATCGCCGGAATCGTCATGGCGGTCAGCACGGCGTAAGGAATATAATATAGGAAGGACTGGATGAACCGGTTGTGGATCTTTTCCTTGATCGCCACAAAGGGAATCACCCGGATTAAGTATGTGGAGCCGGACAGAACCAGCAGGTACAGGAAAAACTGTGTTTGATTCATTTCGTTGATTCCCCCTCTTTTATCTCAATCGGAAACAGAACCGCTCCGGCAGCAGCGGCCGCCACCGCGCAGACGGTGATCGTGATTCCACCGGAAATCCGGGCAAGCACCGGTATGTAGTAGAATGCGCAGCTGCACAGCACGGCAAAGATTACGACGAACACAACCGGGCGTGATTTTTTCATCTCCGGTACCACGATGGCGGCAAACATTCCGTAGATCGCGATGCCGAGCGCACTCATCAGCCGTGCGGGCAGCACATTTCCTAAGAGCGCGCCGACAAGCGTGCCCAGCGACCAGCCCAGATAAGGCAGAACGGAGAGTCCGGCAAAAAATGCCCTGCCTACGGTCTCCTCCCGGCTTGCCACGGCGAAAATCTCGTCCGTCATCATAAAGCCGAGAAGCCAGCGCCAGATACCGCGGAATTTCGCGTCGGCTTTCTGGGAGACGGAGATGGACATGAAGGAGTATCGGATGTTGATCGTAATCTGGGCGATGAGCATCTGCAGATACTGTCCCGGGACAAGCATCACATTCAATCCCGCAAATTGTCCCGCCGAGGTGACGGTGCACATGGAGATCAGCGTGGCCTGCCACCAGGTTAGCCCGGCGGCCGCCGCCATGATTCCAAAGGTAAAAGAGACGGACAGATAGCCGAGCCCGATGGGGAACCCGGCTTTAATCCCGCGTCTGAAATTCTTCATAAGTAACCTCTTTCTGTGTTTCACGAACTTTTCAGCAGATTTATTTTACTACAAACCGGTTGAAATTTAAAAATAAATTTTCATTAATTCCCAAAAAGCGTTTGATTGCAAATTGTCAGATTTTTTGCTACAATAAGGTAAGATATCCATTTGGTTTATTATTAATGCTCTGAGCATATCAGTATATATAAAGAAGATTGAGGTGACGTATGAAGAAAAAGACATGTTTTTATTTTCTGATCATTGCATGTGTCATGCTGACTGTTTTCGCGCAGAGGAAGGCCTCAGTATATGCGGATGGATCAAAGCCGGAAGCGGTTTCCGGTGTTTCCGGCCGGGTGAGGCTGAATGTGACAGGAAAATATGAGGACGGCGGGCTTCCGGGAAAGGTGCTGAAAGCAAAGGCAATCTATGATGACGAATATTTTTATTATACCGAGAGCGCTGCCTATGAGGCGGGGGAGTATGAGCAGGGAGAATTAGCCAGGCTTTCCATGCTGGCCTCAGCGACGGCATACAAGGGAAAATATGCGAAAAAGTTATTGACAGACTGTGGATTTTCTAATGTGAAGTATATAAAAGCCGAGTTGACGGAAGAGGATAATGATTGTGTTTCGTTCGCAATGGGAATGAAAACGGTTGGGGAAGATGCGATTGTGGCAATTCTCATCCGGGGAACCGGATCGGATTATGAATGGGTGAGCAATTTTAATCTCGGTGCAGGGGAGGTTCACAGCGGTTTTTCGAATGCGGAGCAGGAACTGAATAAAAGGCTGAACAAGTATCTGCGGCAGCATCCGGTGAAAGGAAACATAAGGTTTTGGGTAACGGGACACAGCCGCGGGGCTGCTGTCGGGAATCTGCTGTCGAAGAGACTGACCGATCGATATGGGCAGGACCGTGTATATGCATATACATTTGCCACTCCGCGTGTTGCCGTGACATCGACAAGCGTCGGTTATGAAAACATATTCAATTATTTGAATCCGGGAGATCTTGTGACAGAGGTTGCGCCCGAAATATGGAATTATGGGAGATTCGGAATCGATAAAACTCTGACGGCGGACACAAAGGCAGCGATGGAAAAAGCGTTTAAGAAGAAAACGGGTCAGAGCTATGAGGGCTTTACCGACGGAGAGAAGCAGGCGCTTTTGAATATGTTGCTTTTAACTGTCGGATCGGATCAGGACGCCTATCAGGCGCTGCAGATACTTGCTTACTATATTTTGAGCAAAATGAATGGAGATGACGCGTTCAATCATAAATTTGTCCACGCACATTGTCCGACATCGTATATTTGCTGGCTGAATGCCATGTATTAACTTGACAACCTTTTCGGATTGGCATACAATTACGGAAATAATCGCGTTGTAAAAGGAGGCAGAACATGGCGAAGGAGAAAAAGCTTGTAGAGGCGATCACCTCCATGGAGGAGGATTTTGCGCAGTGGTATACCGATGTGGTGAAGAAGGCAGAGCTCACCGACTACACATCTGTGAAGGGATGCATGGTGATTAAGCCGGCGGGATATGCCATCTGGGAAAATATACAGAGGGAGCTGGACCGGCGGTTCAAAGAGACCGGCGTGCAGAACGTGTATCTGCCGATGTTCATCCCGGAGAGCCTGTTACAGATGGAGAAGGATCACGTGGAGGGCTTTGCGCCGGAAGTGGCGTGGGTCACACAGGGCGGTCTGGCGCCGCTGCAGGAGAAGCTCTGTGTCCGTCCGACCTCCGAGACGCTGTTCTGTGATTTCTATAAGAATGAGATCCACTCCTACCGCGACCTGCCGAAGGTGTACAATCAGTGGTGCTCGGTCGTGCGCTGGGAGAAGGAGACGCGCCCGTTTTTGCGCTCGCGCGAGTTTCTGTGGCAGGAGGGCCACACCGCACATGCCACCGCGGAGGAGGCGGAGGAGCGTACCGTGCAGATGCTGAATGTGTATGCGGATTTCTGCGAGGAGTTTCTGGCGATTCCGGTGGTCCGCGGGCAAAAGACCGAGAAGGAGAAGTTTGCGGGCGCGGAGGCAACCTACACGATCGAAGCGCTGATGCACGACGGCAAGGCGCTGCAAGCCGGGACAAGCCATAATTTCGGAGACGGCTTTGCGAAGGCGTTCGGCATTCAGTTCACGGATAAGGACAATCAGCTGCGCCATGTCCATCAGACCTCATGGGGCATGACGACCCGCATGATCGGCGCGATCATTATGGTGCACGGGGATGATTCCGGGCTGGTTCTGCCGCCCAATGTGGCACCGCTGCAGGTGATGGTCATCCCGATCCAGATGCACAAGGAGGGTGTGACGGAAAAGGCGCAGGAGCTGCGGGAGCGGCTGAAAAAGGTGTGCCGCGTGAACATTGACGTTACGGACAAGAGTCCGGGCTGGAAGTTCGCGGAGCAGGAGATGCGTGGAATTCCGCTTCGTGTAGAGCTGGGACCGAAGGATATCGAGGAGAATCAGTGTGTGGTGGTCCGTCGGGACACGAGGGAGAAAATCACGGTGTCCTTAGACGAACTCGAGGAGCGCATCCCCATGCTTTTAGAGCAGATGCAGAAGGAGATGTTTGAGCGGGCAAAGGCGCATCGGGATGCCCATATCCGGGATGCTCATGACTATGAGGAGTTTAAGGAGACTGCGGAGACAAAGCCGGGCTTTATCCGCGGAATGTGGTGCGGGGATCAGGCGTGCGAAGACAAGATCAAGGAGGAGCTGGCCGTGACCAGCCGCTGCCTGCCATTCCATGATAAAGAGCAGATTTCCGACAAATGCGTCTGCTGCGGCAGGCCGGCACACAAACTGGTGTACTGGGGGAAGGCATACTGATAGGAATGAGAATGAAGTTACCGAAACCGGTCAATCAAATAATTCGCAGCCTTCAAACGGCGGGGCATGACGCTTACGCCGTGGGGGGCTGCGTGCGGGACGCGCTTCTCGGGCGCGTGCCGCAGGACTGGGATATCACCACCTCTGCGACGCCGGAGGTGGTGAAGTCTTTATTTTCCCACACGATCGACACGGGAATTATGCACGGAACGGTCACGGTGATGCATGACCATGTGGGCTATGAGGTGACGACCTATCGGATTGACGGGGAATATTCTGACGGCCGTCATCCGAACGAAGTCACGTTTACCGACAATCTGCTTGAGGATTTAAAGCGGCGCGATTTTACGATCAATGCCATGGCGTACAATGACGAGCGCGGACTTGTCGATGCCTTTGAGGGGGAGAAAGATCTCTCACGCGGGATTATCCGCTGTGTAGGCGACGCCCGCGAGCGCTTTTCGGAGGACGCGCTGCGCATGCTGCGGGCAGTGCGCTTTGCAGCGCAGCTGGACTTCGCGGTTGAGGAGCGGACGGCGCAGGCGGTTCGGGAGCTCTCGGGGACGCTGGAGAAGGTCAGTGCGGAGCGCATTCAGGCGGAGCTCGTGAAGATCCTGATCTCGGATCACCCAGAAGAACTGAAACAGGCGTGGGAGCTGGGTCTGACTGCGGTCTTTCTGCCGGAGTTCGACTGCATGATGAAGGCGCCGCAGAACAATAAGCATCACTGCTACAGCGTTGGAGAGCATACACTGCACTCGCTGCCGGAGGTGCCAAAGGACAAAGTCCTGCGTCTTACGATGCTTTTACATGATGTGGCAAAGCCTGCCTGTACCTCGGAGGACGAGAACGGCAGCCAGCATTTCTACGGGCATCCGGAGCGCAGCGCGGACATGGCGCGGCAGATCTTAAGGCGGCTCAAGTTTGACAACGACACGACGGCGAAGGTCTGTGCTCTTGTCCGCTTTCACGATGAGCGGCCGCCGCTTCAGGAGCGTGCCCTGCGCCGCTTTGTGAGCCGGGTGGGGCAGGAGCAGATTCCGGATCTCCTTGCGGTCAAGAGGGCGGACACTCTGGCGCAGAGCTCTTATCACAGACAGGAAAAACTGGAGTATGTGAGTGAACTCGCCAGAATGTACACACAGTTTCTGGAGGATCAGCAATGTCTGAGAAAGCAGGATCTCGCGGTGGGCGGAAAGGATCTGATCGCGCTCGGCATAGAGCCGGGACCTCAAATCGGGGCGGCGCTGGACGCGCTGCTTGAGCGGGTTCTGGACGATCCCGCGCTCAACACAAAGGAAAAGTTGCTGGCTCTTGCACATAATTTCATCACCCCTTCCATATGATTAGACATAGGCTTTGCCCTTGGGCGGCCTTTGACTTTGTTTGTATGGGAGGGGTTTTTTGTATAATCAGCCGGAAACAATATTGGAACAATATGACTTAAAGATCAATCAGATTACAAAAGGAAGAGGCGCATACATCTGTGACACTGATCAGGGTGTAAAACTTCTGGTACCCTTCCGCGGATCGAAGGAGCGGGCCCATTTTTTGATGGAAGTGCTGCAGCGCCTGGATGAGGAGGGATATCCGGTAGAGCAGATTACCTGCACCAGGGACGGAGAGGTGTTGTCGGAGGATGATTCGGGAACGCGCTACTGGCTTAAAACCTACGTTGCGGGGAGCGAGTGTTCGACCGCAAGGGAGGGGGACATGATCAAATCCGTCCGCCAGCTGGCAAGGTTTCATGTGATCGTCGAGAAGTGTAACTTTTCCATACCGGATTTTATGGCGGCAGGCCACAACGATATTAAGCAGACATATGAGCGCCACTACCGGGAGCTCCTGAAACTGAAAAATTATATCAAGGGGCGTAAAAGTAAAAATGCGTTTGAGCGCAAATTTCATGAGCAGTATCCTCATTTTATCGCAGATGCGGGACGGGCACTGGTGTTTCTGGGAGAGCAGCAGGGCATGAAGATGATCTTATGCCACGGGGACGTGAATCAGCACAATGTCGTGCGCACGCCGGAGGGCTTTCGGATCATTCATTTTGAAAACATGTGTTGGAATCCCGCGGTGGCGGATCTGGCGAATTTCACGCGAAAGCTGCTGGAAAAAAATAATTGGAACTGGGAGCTGGGGATGCGCCTGATCGGGGAGTACCGTGCGGAAAGGCCGCTCGAGAAGGAGGACCTGAATCACCTCTATCTGATGCTGCTTTTTCCTGAAAAATTCTGGAAGATTGCGAACCATTATGCCAATTCCCACAAGGTTCTTGCCGGAAGGGACGTGGAAAAATTAGACAAGGTCATCGCTCAGGAGAATGCGCGAAGTATTTTTTTAGAAAAGCTGTTTTCAATTGTCTGAAAATACTGTATACTAAGGGTATGAAGAGACGATATTTTAATCGGGCAATTACATATATAACGGTACTCCTTCTGTTTGCCGCAGGTCTGACCGGGTGCGCAGGCGGGAATGACCGGGCGGACAATACGCCTTATTTTCACAGCTCGTTAAAACCGAATGTGAGCGAGGACACGGAGAGCGGCTCGCAGACGGAGCCGGATGTGGCGGACGAGGATCTGTATCTGATTGTTGAGATAGACCAGATTGAGGAGAGTATGCGCCTGTACCGCTATGCCAACGGCATGGAGTACCGCTACTATTATGGGACGCGCACGCGTTTTCATGACAAGTACGGCGGGCGGACGACCGTGATGAATTTTACGGAGGGCTCCGTGGTCAGTCTCGGGAATGTGGACGACGAGGGCATCCTGCGCGAGGCGCAGGTGAGCGATTCGGTCTGGACCTACGACGGCATTACGCGCTTTTCGGTCGATGAGGCGAGAAATGTGCTGGAGATCGCGGGCAGCCGCTATAAGTACGACGACAGTACCTATGTGTTTTCCGGGGACAAGCTGGTGGCCATGACGGATCTCGCCCAGGGAGACACGATTTGTGTGGTCGGGCGGGACAAACAGATTCTGTCGGTGAACGTCACGACCGGGCAGGGAATGCTTGCACTGGAAAATACGGAGCTGTTTGAGGGGAGTTTTCTCCAGCTCGGAAACAAAATTTTCGCCGAGGTTACGTCGGACATGCAGATGTCGGTGGAGGAGGGTACCTACAAGCTTGTCGTCGCGAACAAGGGATGGGGCGGCAGCCGGGATGTCACGATCAGCCGAGGAGAGACCACCACAGTGGATTTGGACGAGCTCAAGGGAGAGGGACCGAAGGTGGGTCTGATACGCTTTCTCATTGACGTGGAGGACGCGGTTCTGATTATCGACGGAAAAGTGTTGGATCACTCGGGACCGCTGCCGATCACATACGGGGAACACTCTCTGGGCGTTGTCGCCAGCGGCTATGATGTGTGGAGGCGGAATCTGTATGTGAATTCCAAGGAGGCTACGCTCGTGATCGAGCTGAAAAAGGAAGAGGAGAAGAAACCGGAGATTTCCACATCCGAGAGTAACAATTCCGAATCGGAGAGCGACAAGCTGACGAAAGCGATTCGGGATCTGATTAAGTCGCAGCAGAACCAAAATAATCTGAATACATTGAGGGATTTGATGACATGGACTGCGATATGATCCAAGTTCGGGGCAAAATGACGGTTTTTAAAATGAATTTTTGGTTGTTTTTGACCTCCAAAAAGTTCCTAAAAATGGCTTTTTTCCTTGACAAATCCCAAAAAAACAAGTATAAATAGATTTGTAAGTAATTTGAGAGAAGGACTCAAGTTACAGAATATTGATAACCTATAGGAGGAATTTAGACATGAACAAGGCAGAATTAGTCGCAGCGGTTGCTGACAAGGCAGGCATTTCCAAAAAGGATGCAGAGGCAGCTGTGAAGGCATTTACTGATGTTGTGACCGAAGAGTTGAAGAAGGGTGAGAAGATCCAGATGGTGGGATTCGGAACCTTCGAGGTTTCTGAGAGAGCTGCAAGAGTCGGAAGAAACCCGCAGACAAAGAAGGAGATTAAGATTCCGGCTTCTAAGGCACCGAAGTTCAAGGCTGGCAAGGCTCTGAAGGATGCCATCAACTAATTGAATCTGCTAAATTTAAGGAGCGCTTTGGCGCTCCTTTTTTTCAAATGAGGTATCCCGAAGGGATATCTCCGACGCAGATCACTCCGCGAAGCGGATTTTCATGTGATCTGCTCAATGAAAGGAGTAAGCTATGCGACTGGATAAATTTTTGAAGGTGTCCCGCCTTATCAAGCGCAGGACGGTTGCAAATGAGGCGTGCGACGCGGGCCGTGTGCTGGTGAACGGCAAACAGGCGAAGGCATCCACCACTGTCAAGGTCGGGGACGAAATCGAAATTCTGTTTGGGCAGAAATCTGTCAAGGTATGTGTTCTGGATCTGCAGGATACGACAAAAAAGGAGGAGGCGAAGGACCTCTTCAAGTATATCTGAGAGTTCTAAAATTCGCCCGATGCTCATACATTAAGTGTATAGAGTACATGACAGGCATTACATATGGAGGGCGATGCATTATGGAAGAGAAGACAATCACCAAACAGCACAAGGTCACGATGAACAATCGCAAGACCGGAAATTTTACAGGGGTGTTGGATGTGCTGTCCTTCGATATGACGGAGATTCTGTTGGAGACGGAGCTGGGGATGCTCCACATTAAGGGGAAGGACCTTCATGTGAACCAGCTTAATCTGGAAAAGGGTGAGGTAGAAATCGACGGACAGATTGATACGCTCGCTTACTCGGAGGTTTCCGCCTTCGGGAAAAAGGGAAATATGCTCGGAAAGCTGTTTAAGTAGTGGAACTGTTCTCTGCAATACCGGCGGAACTTGCGATGCTGCGCGAGGCGCTTTTTATGGGGGTGGGCATGTTTGCCTTCTATGACCTGATACGAATTCTAAGGCGTCTCATACCGCACGGAATTTTCTGGATTTCGTTGGAGGATCTGATATATGGAGTCGCAGCGGCGCTGTGGTTTTTTCTGCGGGTATGCAAGGTTAACAGCGGAATTATCCGATTTTATGTCATCCTCGCGATGGGGGCAGGGGCGCTTGCCTACTATCTGATTTTGGGGCGTCCTCTGATGAGCCATATCAGCATTTTGATTCTCCGTTTAAAAAAAGGATTGAAAAAGATTCGAAAAACTATTACAATAAAGCTGGTAAAGTTAAGGAAACAGAATGAGGATGTGCCATGAGAGCAAAAAGGAACGGACGCCGTAATTCGGGAGTGGTGAGCATCGCGCTGATCGTAATCGCCTTCGCAGCAGTGATGTCGGTGCAGATTTGCCGCTTAAAGCAAAAAGATAAGGAGTATGCCGAGAGGGAGAGAGCGCTTTTGCAGGAGTCGGAGGATGAAATGCGGCGCAGCTCTCAGCTGGATGAGCTGGGGGAGACGATAGGCTCTACCGAGTATATTGAATCCGTGGCCAGGAGCAAGCTCGGCCTCACGAAGGACAAGGACAACGAGATCATCTTTAAGGAACAGAGAGAATAAGGACAAATATAAAGTGAAGGACCCGCGCAGGCGGGTTCTTTTTTTAGCCGCCTCGAATCGCAGTGGAAGGAAGTTTTGGCGAAAAGTTTTTTTAATCCCTGCGCAGTTTTGACAAGTATTTTGAAAGATCCAACCTATAATCCTTGATACTCACCCCTGACGCAGGGCAGGGGAAAAATGATAGGGAGGCAAGATATGAATGCGAAAAGAAACTGGTTGGAAGTAATTGGAAGAGTCGTCTACTGCGTGCTGGGGGCGCTGTGCAGTCTGGTGTGTGTGCTGGGATATTATCCGCTTGTACCCGCGTTTTACTCATCCTGCTGTCTGCAGAAGAAAAGGAGCCCGCTTTTATACATAGGATTGTTCGTGGGAATGGCATTGTGTATGCCGGTGGGCGCGACCATAAAATATCTGTTCATTTTTCTGGTAGTGGGGATCGGCATACGCTTTTATCTGTGGGCGAATCGGAGGTGCAGCTGCTGGATGGCGGGCGTGATCGCCGGGCTTTCGGTCGCGGTGATGAACTGCTCCGGCATGGCGCTCACGACGATGGACCGGAATGAACTGATCCTGAGCGTGAGTGAGGGCGTGGAGGTGTTCGGACTGACCGTGCTGTTCTATTATGCGCTGCAGATGACGACGGAGCTCGCAAGGAATCTGACGCAGATCCGGCGCGACGAAGAGGGGGAGAGCGCGCAGCAGAGGCTCTATGAGAACGGTCGCGTGAGCGCTTTTGTGGAGGCGGTGGATGAGCTGGCGGTCGCGTTTGCGGCGATGGGGCACAAAACCCGGATGTCCGGGCATGAGAGTGTGAATGCTTTGGAGCGGGAGATTACCGGAAAGCTCTGCGCGGCCTGCGATGGCAGTGCCCTGTGCTGGGCACAGCCCGGCAGTAATCTCTCGGATCAGATTCGCAGAATGCTGCAGGCGGTTGTGAACCACAGCCCCAAGGAGGAGATCATCGAGAAACGCTATATGCAGGAGTGTCCGCGCTACTCGGGAATGGTGGAGGAGGCAATCTGGGCGTTCTCCCGCATGGAACTGAATGAAGCGTGGTATCAGAGGCTGCAGAACAACCGTCGCATGATCGCGGATCAGCTGGATGCGATGTCGGACCTGCTGCAGGACTGGACAAAAAAACGGAAATGTCTGGACGCGGCGAACCGTATGGTTCTGGCCCGGATCGGGTTTGAGGCCGGGGAGAGAGGGCTTGTCGCCGATCATGTGCACATTTACGAGGATGAGAGCCGCCATATGATGATTGTGGCGGAGGTCGCCAGCAAGTGGGGCGGAGGGATTCCCAGCCGAAATTATGTGCGCGCGCTGGAGAAGGCCTGCGGGATGCACCTGCGACTTGAGAAGGGATCGCGGAGCATCCTGACGAAGGAAGCGGTGCCGCTGACAGTCTATGAGGACACGCGGTATTACGCAATTTCGGGCGTGGCCTCGGAAAAGCAGGACGGTGCGGCTGTGAGCGGGGACAATTTTGCGCTTTATACGCTGGAGAGCGGACAGTATAATATCTGTCTTTCAGACGGTATGGGCTCCGGCAGTGCGGCAAGCAAGGAGAGCGGGCTGGTGGTGGATCTGATGGAAAAATTCATGGAGGCAGGCTTTTCCAGGGAGACCGCCATACGCATGATGAATTCCGCGATGGTCATGCAGGGGGAGGACAATTCCTTTTCCACGATGGATCTGGCGGTCATCGATCTCTATTCCGGAAAGCTGGATCTCACAAAGATCGGCGCGGCGGCATCGTTTCTGCGCAGGAAGGATGAAACTGAGTGCATAAGCTGCGCCTCACTTCCGGCGGGAGCGGACCCGTCGGAGAGCGCGCCTGCACCGCTGGAGTCTTACATGAAAGATGGAGATTTTCTTGTAATGGTGACAGATGGTGTGTTAGAATATCTACATGTGAAAAATCCGGAGGAAAAGCTGGAGGATATCATCAACGAGGTACAGACTGAGAATGCGGGCGCTATGGCGGAGACGATTTTAGAGCGCGTCAAGCTCTTTACCGGAGGGCGTGTGCCGGATGATATGACGGTGATCGTGACCGGCCTCTGGGAGCAGGAGCGGTAAGAAACGTATGGTTGAGCAGGTGCGGCGGTATATGGAGCATAAGAATATGGTGAGACCGAAGGACATTGTACTGGCGGGGGTGTCCGGCGGCGCAGATTCCGTGTGTCTGCTTCTGGTGCTGGCGGAGCTTGCGGAAACCATGGACTTTTCTCTGGAGGCGGTGCATGTGGAGCATGGGATTCGCGGGGCGGAGAGCGAGCGCGATGCGGATTTTGTCCGGCAGCTCTGTGAAAAGCTTCAGGTTCCGCTTGCCGTACACCATGTGGATGTCCTGCAGTATTCGAAGGAGCACTCCGTCGGAACGGAGGAGGCGGCGAGGCTGCTGAGATACGAGGTGTTTGCCGGGGAGGCCGGGCGGCGGGGAAACCGGTGCAGTGTCGCGCTGGCGCATCAGATGGAGGACAATGCGGAGACCATGCTGATGGCGCTTGTGCGAGGGACAGGGCTGGACGGGCTGTGCGGGATGCTGCCGGTCCGGGAGGATTCCGTCCGATATATCCGCCCGCTTCTTGCAGTGAGCCGGTCAATGTTGGAGGCATTTCTGGCGGAGCGCAGGCAAAGCTACTGCACGGACACGACGAATTTTGAGATACAGTACACCCGGAATTATATCAGGCACGAGGTGATTCCCCTTCTTGCTCGGGTGAATCCTCAGGCAGTGGCACACATGAACAGGACTGCCGCGCAGCTTGTGAATCTGCGGGCGTACATGGAGCATGAGACGGACGAGGTGTATCGGCATGCGGTGAGCCGTGATGCCGGGGGTGAGCTCTTGCTGGACACGGAGTGCCTTTTGGCACTGCCGCAGGCGCTGCGGGAGCGCGTCGTACACCGGGCAGTCGGGGAAATTGCGGGAGCGCGCAGAGACATCGGAGCGGTTCATATCGGGGAAGTTCTAGGTCTTCTTGAGCGGCAGTCCGGGCGGCGCGCGGATCTTTCCGGCCGGGTGGAGGCCGTGCGGGAGTACTCCGCCGTTCGTCTTCGAAGGAAGTGCGCGGGCAATACAGATTTTCCCTCCGTTTCGGAGATTGTTGTGACAGCCGGGCAGCTTGCCGCTATGCGTCCGGATGGGACGCAGCTTGTCCTTCCGCTTGGGGAGGATCGGGGGTATCTGGAACTCCGATTATTGAAATATGAGAGAAAAGTAGAACAAATTTCAACAAAAATCTATACGAAATGGTTCGATTATGATATGATAAAAACTGGATTTTCTGTCCGCGGACGCCAGAAAGGGGATTATTTTGTGCTGGATCGGGACGGACACCGCAAAAAACTCAGCAATTATTTCGTCGATGAAAAGATTCCGGCCGGGCGCAGGGAGGAGTTTCTTCTGCTCGCACAGGGGGCTGAGGTGCTCTGGCTGATTGGAGGGCGCATGGGCGTGAGCGGGATGGTGACGGATCGCACAAGGCGTGTGCTGGAAGTCTCGTACAGAGGAGAGAACGGTCATGGATTACAGAAAGAAACATAAGATATCCGTCTATCTGACAGAGGAGCAGCTTAACAAAAGAATTGCGGAGATCGGGGCGGAGATCACCGAGCGGTTTCGCGGAGAGTCCGTGTATCTGGTGTGTATTCTGAAGGGCTCGATCTTCTTTACGACGGAGCTCGCCAAGCGCATCGAGCTCCCGATGACGATTGATTTTATGTCGGTCTCCAGCTACGGTGCCAGCACCCATTCCTGCGGAGTGGTGAATGTGAAGAAGGATCTGGAGCATTCGATCGAGGGTGAAAACGTGATTGTCGTGGAGGATATCATCGACTCCGGCAACACATTAAGCCGGCTCATGACGCTCTTTTCACACCGGAATCCGAAAACGCTTACGCTGTGCACGCTTCTGGATAAGCCGGACCGGCGCACGGTCGAGGGCATCTGTGTGGATTTTATCGGCTTTAGGATACCTGATAAATTTGTGGTGGGCTATGGCCTGGATTATGATCAGAGATACCGGAACCTCCCGTATATCGGGTTTATTGAGGACGAAGAAGTATTATTTTAAGGAGAAAATGCAGTGAATACAAACCATCGGAGTAATTTTCGGGGATTCGGTGTCTATATCGCACTGATTCTCATTGTCGTGTTGATCTGGTACTGGCTCAGCGGAAACAACGCGGCGAGCGGCTACACGAAGTCAAGATTTGTGGAGGATTTGAGGAATGGCAACGTCACGTCAGTCACCGTGATGCAGAACCGTGAGATTCCCACCGGAAGTCTTAAGGTGACACTCAAAAACGGCAGCCAGCAGTCTCTCTATGCATCGGATGTGAATGAAATCCAGACGCTTATGGAGAAAAACGGCTACTCGGACTATGCGGTTATCGATGTCCAGCGCGAGAGCTGGCTTATGACGCTGCTTCCGTATCTGTTAATATTCGGCGCAATCTTTATTCTGTTCGTCATACTAAACAACAACGCGGCGGTCAACAACAGCGGCGGCAAGATGATGAATTTTGGGAAGAACCGCGCAAGGCTTGCCACCGAGGCGGAGAACACCACGCGATTTGACAACGTGGCGGGCCTCAAGGAGGAGAAGGAGGAGCTGGAGGAGGTTGTAGATTTCCTGAAGGAGCCGGGAAAATACACGAAGCTCGGGGCACGCATCCCGAAGGGACTGCTGCTGGTAGGACCTCCCGGAACAGGAAAGACGCTTCTGGCGAAGGCGGTTGCGGGAGAGGCAAGAGTACCGTTTTTCAGCATTTCCGGATCGGATTTCGTGGAGATGTTTGTCGGAGTGGGAGCATCGCGCGTCCGCGATCTGTTTGAAGATGCAAAGAGGAACGCGCCGTGCATTGTATTTATCGATGAGATTGATGCGGTCGCAAGGCGCAGGGGAACCGGTATGGGCGGCGGTCATGACGAGCGGGAGCAAACATTAAACCAGATGCTCGTGGAGATGGACGGATTCGGCGTCAACGAGGGAATCATTGTAATGGCGGCGACGAACCGTGTGGATATCTTAGACCCTGCCATTATGCGTCCGGGGCGATTTGACCGCAAGATCGTGGTGGGAAGGCCGGATGTGTTGGGCCGTGAAGAAATCCTGAACGTGCATGCGAAGAACAAGCCGATTGGAGAGGATGTGGATCTCAGACAGGTGGCGCAGACGACCGCAGGATTTACCGGTGCGGATCTGGAGAACCTGCTGAACGAGGCGGCGATTCTCACTGCGCGGGAGGGGCGTGCGTTTATTACCCAGCCCGATATTCAGAGAGCGTTTATTAAGGTCGGAATCGGCGCAGAGAAGAGGAGCCGTATTATTTCCGAAAAAGAAAAGCGAATCACGGCCTTCCATGAGGCGGGTCATGCGATTCTTTTCCATGTGCTGCCGGATGTTGGGCCGGTTCACACCATATCCATCATTCCGACTGGCACCGGCGCGGCGGGATACACCATGCCTCTACCGGAGCGGGATGAAATGTTCAATTCTAAAGGGCGGATGCTGCAGGAGATTGTGGTGGATCTGGGCGGCCGTGTGGCGGAGGAGATGGTTTTCGATGACATCACGACCGGAGCCTCCCAGGACATCAAGCAGGCGACCGGACTTGCACGGGACATGGTGACACGTTACGGCATGTCGGAGAATATCGGTTTGATCTGCTACAAGGATGACGATGATGAGGTGTTCATCGGGCGGGATCTGGCGCACGCCAGAGGCTACAGCGAGGGTGTGGCGACCGCGATCGACGCGGAGGTCAAGCACATCATCGACCGCGCGTACGCAGAGGCGAAACGCCTGATCGGAGAGCATCGGGATGTGCTGGAGCGGTGTGCACAGCTCCTTTTAGAAAAAGAAAAGATTACGAGGGAGGAGTTCGAGTCCCTCTTTGAGGCACAGCCCGCCTGAGATCAGGGGGCTGTGTGAACGTGTTCGGAAAGCATCGTGTGGATTGCGTTCTGGCAGTACGCGCCAAGGTGTTTCTGATCCTCTTTTTCCAATTCGCTTGATAGAATGGGTTTTCCGTAGATCAGTGTGACCTTGGCACGTCTGATCCATGGGAAGTGGTTTTCAAAAATATCTGCAGTGCCAATTAATGCCATAGGGATGATCGGGCAGCCGGATTTCTGAGCAATCTTGAAGGTTCCCTCCTTGAAGGGGAGCAGGCTCAGCGGATCTGAGCTGTCCTTATTTCTTGAACCCTCAGGAAAAACGCAGATGGAGATGCCGGACTTGACCTTTTCAACGGCGGCAAGTATGACCTTAAGCCCCTGTTTCGGGTCTTTCCGGTCTAAAAACAGGCAGTGGAGCCGGCGCATGACGACCCTCAGGATCGGCACCTTATTCACGCCGTCCTTTGAGATATAGCCGGTCGGCCGGGGGCAGCGGGCATAGGTGATGACAGTGTCAAAAAAGCTGCGGTGATTTCCGATATAGAGAACCGCCTGATCCTTTGGGACATTTTCTTCACCGATCACCGTGAGACGGATTCCGGATAAGAAACAGATACAGCGAAATCCCCACTGTACAATCCGAAGCTGGCAGATTTCAGAGACCCTCGGGCTGAATTTGCGGATGACCCAGTCCACAGCCAGTACGGGGAGACCGAGCACGAGAAAAAAGAATACATACAGTACAACAATGATTGTTCTCATAATGTTCTCCTTAAAATGTTCCTTATGTTATTATACCAAAATCCAGAATAAAATCAACAAAGTGCGCGTAGGATAGCATAAGACTTATTTGGAGAATGCTATGGAAACAGTCAAGCACTGCAGATACATGGCCATTATACTTCTGTTTTTGGCCACCGGCGCGCTGCTTACGGGTTGCGTGACACGGCATGGAAGGGAGAAAATCGCGGATCTGGAGTACACTGTGGTTAGGTCGGCAGAGCTCCCGGAGACACTGTCGTCACAGATTGAGGCGAAAAAGGAGGCTGAATTTACACTGACATACAGCGACAATGAGTTTTTGTACATTGCAAGAGGCTACGGGGAACAGGAGACCGGCGGCTACAGCATTCAGGTGAAGGCGTTCTATCTGGCGGAAAATGCGCTTTGTGTCTCGACTGTACTTACCGGGCCGGAGCCGGGAGAACAGGTAAGCACGGCGCCCAGTTATCCCTATCTGGTTTTGAAGACGGAATTGAGAGAGGAGCAAGTGGTATTTGAGTAAAATCCATCAATAGGTACTTTTGTACTATTGTCAACAGATTGATCCTTTGTTATACTCAAGATACTAGATGTTGTATTTATCTAGAATCTACGACGCAAAATAGAGGAGGGCAATATGGAACAGTCATTAATCGGGAAGGTTCGTGCATCCGTTAAGCGGCAGTGCGGAAGTCGTGTTATGATCCAGCTGGATCGCGGGCGAAACAAAGTCGATATTCAGGAGGGCGTGATCCAGAAGACTTATCCGAGTGTGTTCACCGTGCTGATTGACGATGAGCGCGAGGAGAATCCCCCCCAGTTGCTTTCCTTCAGCTATACAGATATCATCACAAAAGACATTCGAATGAAACTCTGCTAATTACAGAAGTTGGACGAAATGTGGAATAAAAATCCCTGACCTTGCATAAGTATTTTTATACCGATAGCAAAGTGAGGGATTTTTTGTGGAATTAGAAAAGCAGATACTGAAACAGAATACCTTAACATGCAGAGCATTTACCCAGATCACTTTGGATGACGACTGTATCGTGAAGGACAATAAGCCGGACGTGATCAAAATCATACATACCAGGGGAACCGTGAGCTTTGAGGAGACAAAGATCACGAATCAGACGGTGTGGGTGACCGGAAAGCTGCGGTTTGTTGTCTTGTACCGAAGTGACGACCGTGAGGGGAAGCTGGAAAGCCTGGAAGGAACCGTGGATTTCGGGGAGAAAATTGCCATGGAGGGCGTGGAAGAGACCGATCACGTGAGGCTCGTGGGGCAGCTTGCAGACCTTGCAATCTCCGCGATCAATTCACGCAAGCTGGCAATCCGCGCGCTGGTCGAGATCACAGCGACCGCGGAGCGGCAGAGCGAGGAGGCGATTGTCGGCGCGATACTGGGGGAGGCGGATGTGCAGCAGCGGCAGGAGGAGAAGGAAATGCTGCTCCTCGCGGCTCTTGACCACGACATCATTCGCACGCACAATGAAATCAATCTTCCGGGAACCAACCCGAACATCAGCCGGATGATCTATCACAACGTAGATATCCGAAACCGGGAGACGGTTCCCGGCAAGGGGCGGGTACAGCTCAACGGAGAAGCGCATATTGCTCTTCTCTACGGCTCGGAGGACGGCCAGCTGGTCTGGTTTGAGACCATGGTTCCGTTTTCGGGCACAATGGAGTGTGCGGCGCAGGAGGAACAGTCGCTGTGCTGGAGCTGTATCTCGCCGGCGGAGATCGTGCTGGAGGCGATTAATGACTACGACGGAGAACCGCGCACGCTGTCGCTGGATATGACCTTTGAGGCGGACCAGAAGGTGTGGAATGAGGCGAAGGTATCCGTGCTGACGGATGCATACGCGCTGAAGAAAAAGCTGAATATACAGAGGCAAAGGATGAGTGCATTTTCGCTGTTGATGAAAAATGTGGCGAAATTGCGGCTGTCCGAGCAGATGTCGATCGATGAGGGGCAGGAAAAAATTTTGCAGCTCTCGAGCGTGGAGGGGTGCATTCAGGTGGACAGTGTTGAGCCGGTAGATAACGGACTTTCGGTGGAGGGGCTGCTGCTCTTACATATTCTGTACACAACAGCGGATGACGGCTGTCCGCTGAGCCATGCATCCGCCCAGGTGCCGTTCTCCCAGATCATCGATATTCCGGGGCTCGTGGCGAATGAGCACAGAATCTGCTATGAGATGGAGCCGGGAATTGACCAGCTGCAGGTCAATCTTCTGGATAATGACCGCTACGAGGTCAAGGCATCCATCAGTCTCTCGACGCTTGTGCTGACCGAAGAGAAGTTTGAAAAAATCGTGGATGTTCAGGCGGAAGGGCAGGACGAGGAAATGCTGGAGCGTCAGCCGGGACTGATCGGCTATATTGCGCAGGAGGATGAGCAGCTCTGGGATATTGCCAAGAAATATCACACTACAGAGCAGGAGATCGTTGAGACGAACGGGCTTAAAGTGCCGAAACTCAAAGCCGGGGACAAAATTCTGATTGTGAAATGCGTTGGGTAAGTAATTATGTGAGCTGTTCTGCCTTTGGGCAGAACGGCTCTTTAATTCTATTTTGCCTCTCCTTTGATACACGAATTGCTCCGTTGCTTTGCAACTCCCGCAATTCTCCACCCATTCGCAATCCGATGATTTTCCAAGGAAAATCACTACTTGCTCATGTGTGAGCGGGTCAGTAAGTCAGAACCCTTATCCTGCAAGCAGGAACGATTTCTGACTTTTGACCCTTGTATCATTCAAATTCTCGGATAAAATGTATAAAAATAGTAGAAAAACCTGTGAAATGTGATAAAATAGAGAAAGGACTGATGACAGAAGGAGGTAAATTTATGCGTATACATAGATATAAAATATACAAAAGGTTATGTTCGGCTGTGCTGATTGCTGCATTGGCGGCGGCGCTGGCGGCTGAGGCGGACGTGCCTTACGCCCGGACACCGGAGCAGATTCGTGATAAGGCGAAGGACGATATGCAGCAAACCAGCGAGCAGATTGACAAGCTCAAGGGGCAGCAGGCGGCAGTGGAGGCAGATATCAAAAAGGCAGCTGCTGACATGGAACAGCTGGTCAAAAAAATGGAACAGCTGGATCAGGATATCGTGGACAAGCAGGCGGCAGTAGAGCAGGCGGCGGACGAGCTGGTCAAAGCGCAGGAGACGGAGGCCCAGCAGTACGAGGCGATGAAACTGCGCATTCAGTATATGTATGAAAACAGCGTCGGGAATTCGTTATTGACGTCTATTTTTGAGTCGGACGGAATCGGCGACATGCTCAATCGTGCGGAATATGTCAGAGACCTGTACGAGTCTGACCGGGAACTGATGGAATCCTACCAGATTGCGGTGAAGATGGTGGAGGACTGGGGCAATCAGCTCGCGCTGGAGATGGATAATCTGCTTGCCCTTCAGGATGATTATGAGCAGCAGCAGAATAAGCTGGATAAGCTGATGGCAGCCCTCGACAAAAAGAAGGCAGATTATGCCACGCAGATGGCCAATGCGCAGAAGGCGATGGACAAGTACCGGCAAACGATTATTGATCAGGAGCGCATTATTCGGGAGCGCGAGGCAGCGGCAGCGAGGGCGGCGGCAGCCCAGTATGAGGGCGGCGGCACCGGAAAGGGCGGACTCGGAAGTGCCGCGTACCTGAAGGACGCAAGCTATAATCCGGAGTTTAAAACGGACGTATCAAATACAGAGCTGGTGAACTACGCGCTGCAGTTTGTGGGTAATCCCTATCGGTGGGGCGGCAACAGCCTGACCAACGGGTGTGACTGTTCCGGTTTTGTGCATCTGGTCTACCAGCATTTCGGCATCAGCACGCCTCGCTATTCCCAGTCGTTTAAGACGGTTGGACAGCCGGTTGCTTACGAGAACATCAAGCCCGGAGATGTCGTGGTGTATCCGGGTCATGTGGCAATTTATATCGGCAACGGCCTGATTGTGGAAGCGCAGTCAACCAGGGCGGGCATCACGAGAAACCGTTCCGTGAACTGCCACACGATTACGGCAATTCGCAGGCTGTTGTAGGAGATGCAGATGGACACCCGGATGAAGAGAAAGTTTTTGATTACCCTTGCGCTGGCATGCGTTGTCGTTGTTTTTGTAGTATATCGTGAGACGACGGCGGGAACCCGGGGTAAACTGGACTACGCGTCCTCTCTGGATAAGGTGGCGGCCGTGGTGAATGGGGAGGAGCTGACGCTCCGCAAGCTTGCGTTTTACGTGGCATATGAGGAGGCGCTGGTGCAGGAGCAGGCACTCATCTATAACCCGGAGGATACCTCGCGGTATTGGAATGTCCAGGTAGATAAAGTATTTATTCGTGTGAAGGCGCGCAACGCTGCCATGCAGATGGCAATCCATGATGTGATTTTTTCGGATATGGCAGATGCGGAAGGAGTGACGCTGAGTGACGAGGAGGAGGCTGCACTGCTCTTTGAGCAGACGAACTTCTGGCAGGACCTTGTGGAGGATGAAAAGACAAAAGGGCTCGGGGTGACGAAAGACGATATTTTTGAGAGCATGAGGAGAGTCGCCCTCGCGGAAAAGTACCAGAGTATTTATGAACAGATAAAAGGAGCAGACAAGGGAGCTTACGATATTGAGCAGGCGGCATACAAAGCGCTGCTTGCCGCACAGAAATATAAAATCCGCAAACAGGTATGGAGGCGCGTTCCGTTCGGAAATGTGACGCTGAAACATGAGCGGCGGGATAACCGTTACAATTCAGAATCGGACTGATCATTTGCGGAACAGGCCGGAGCCAATACATGACAAGAGGGGCAGGATGATGAGAGCAGAAAGTGTAAATAAAGGCGGGGCAAAGTGGGCAGGAGTTTCCCGGAAGGGGCATGCAGGGCAGCAGATGTTAAAGCCGGGGAGAAATGATCCCTGCTGGTGCGGCAGTTTGAGAAAGTACAAGACCTGCCACGCCGCTTTCGACGACAGGCTGTCAATTCTGGCGGCGAACGGACATGTAGTGCCGTCGCGGAATCTGATTAAAACGCCGGAGCAGATAGAACGGATTAAGGAGAGTGCAAAGATCAACATCGCGGTGCTCGATGAAATTCAGACAAAGATCCGCGAGGGAATGAAGCTTTCCGAGATCGATAAAATTGTCTATGAGATGACGACGGATATGGGCGGAATCCCTGCGCCGTTGAACTATGAGGGCTATCCCTACAGTGTGTGCACCTCGGTCAATGATCAGGTGTGCCACGGATTTCCTTTAGAGGAACGAATTCTGCAGGAAGGAGATATCGTCAATGTAGACTGCTCCACGATACTCGACGGATATTTTTCCGATTCCTCGCGTATGTTCTGCATCGGAGACGTCGGTCCTGAGAAAAAGCGCCTCGTGGAGGTGACAAAGGAGTGCGTGGAGAAGGGGCTCGCGGAGGTGAAACCGTGGGGCTTTCTTGGCGACATGGGGCAGGCAGTGCACGATCACGCCTTTGCGAACGGTTACACGGTTGTGCGGGAGATTGGCGGTCACGGGGTGGGCTTACAGTTCCATGAGGAGCCGTGGGTCGGCTACAACAGCATCCGCGGCACGCAGATGGTAATGGCGCCCGGAATGATTTTCACGATCGAGCCGATGGTCAATATGGGCAGGGTGGAAATTTATGTGGATGACGAAAACGACTGGGAGGTGTACACGGAGGATGGAATGCCCTCTGCCCAGTGGGAAATCATGGTGCTTGTCACGGAGAGCGGACACGAGGTGCTGTGCTGGTAATATGTGAGGGATAATGAGGATAAAGGAAGATAGGCCATGAATAAAAAGGAAGTTGCGGAGATAAAGAGAAGGTTCAAAAAAGAGGCGGCCACGTTTACACGCGTGGTCGGCTGTTATGTAGACGGCAATCACAATAAAGTGTGCAAGATCGGAAGCACGTTTCTGAATCTGGAGGACGAGGAGTTTTACAAGTATCTGGAGATCGCCAACAAGGCATTGTCCGGCACGGTTGGCAACAACCTTCTTGAACTGCAGTTCCCGACTGAGGAAGAGGCGCCGGGCGGCCGTCAGCAGATTCTCATGGCGCTCAGGGCGACCGGGTTGAAGGATGAAGCCCTGCTGGATACCTACTATGACCTCATTATTGATACTTATGACCATGCGGGCAATTATCTGATCCTGCTGTTCCACGACGTCTATGATGTGATGACGAAAACCAGCGACAACAACAAGCTGGACGAGTCGGAAGAGGTCTACGAGTACCTGATCTGTGCGATCTGTCCGGTGGATCTCTCCAAGCCGGGACTGGGTTATCTGGAGGAGGAGCAGCGCATCGGGCCGCGCATCCGCGACTGGATTGTGGGCGCTGTGGACACGGCGTTTCTGTTTCCGGCATTCACTGACCGGAGCGCGGATATTCACTCCACGCTCTTTTACACGAAGAATACCAAGGAGCCGCACTCGGAGTTCATGGAGAACGGCTTAGGGTGCGGCGCCAAGCGCACGGCGACGGAGCAGAAGATGGCGTTTCACTCGATCGTCCGCAATGTTCTGGGCGCGGAGGATGAGCATACAGAGGAGGTTTTGCTTGACATGCAGCAGAATCTCAGCGACATGATTGACGAGTATGAGGAGACGCACGACGAGGAGGAAGTGTTTCTGCTCGATAAGACGGTCGTGGAAAAACTTATGGAGGAGAGCCATATCCCGGAAGAGAAGGCGGCGAGAATCGGAAAATGCGTGGATGAGGCGTTTGGCGACGAGCCTCCGGCCGTAGGGCATCTGATTGATGCCAAGGCGCTGGTTCAGAATGAGCTGAGGGTGGAGAAGCTTGCGCTGGAAGATCAGGTGGGAGATTTGACACTGCAGCTGAACCGGAAAGAGGATGAACTGCAGGAGCGCACGACTCAGCTCGCGGAGAAACAGGAGGAAATTGATCAGTATATTGCGGAGACGAGGACTTACGATGTGGTGCTGCACGTTAAGCCGGAGAAAGCATCCCAGATTCGCTCGCGGATGATCGACGGGCAGAAGTGCCTTGTGATTCCAATGGCGGAGGATGAGCACGCGGCGATCAACGGCGTGAATACAATGGTGTAGCCCATGGTGATCGGTATTGTAGCGCATGTGGATGCGGGAAAGACCACACTGTCCGAGGCGATTCTGTACCTGACTGGACAGATCCGCAGCCTTGGGCGTGTGGATCATCAGGATGCTTATCTGGATTCGGATGCGCAGGAGCGGGAGCGCGGGATCACGATTTTTTCCAAGCAGGCGAGGTTTCGGCTCGGAGACCGTGTGGTCACGCTTCTGGACACTCCGGGGCATGTGGATTTCTCTTCGGAGATGGAGCGTGCTCTTCAGGTGCTGGACTATGCGGTTCTCGTGATCAGCGGCACGGACGGTGTGCAGGGCCACACCCGCACGCTGTGGAGGCTGTTGCGGCACTACGAGGTGCCGACTTTTTTATTTATCAACAAGATGGATCTTGCCGGAGCGAACCGCGAAATGCTGCAAAAAGCATTGCAGAGCGAGCTGGCGGACGGCTGTGTGGACTTTGCAGGGATGCCGGACGCCGAGGGGGCGGACGGCGGGGAGACGTCTCTGTGGTACGAGAATCTTGCCGTGTGCGGAGAGGAGCTTCTGGAGGAATACCTGAAGGCACAGGCGATCGCTCCGGATTATATCCGGCGCGCGATTGTGCAGAGGCGGGTGTTCCCCTGTTTTTTCGGCTCGGCGCTTAAAACAGACGGCGTGCGGGAGCTGCTGGACGGGCTTGCCCGCTATACCGTCAAAAAGGACTATCTGCAGGATTTTGCGGCGCGCGTCTACAAGATTGGCAGGGATGCGCGGAATGTGCGCCTGACCTATCTGAAAGTGACCGGCGGCACGCTGCATGTAAAAGACAGGGTGAACTGTGACGGCGTGGAGGAGAAGACGGATCAGATCCGGCTATACTCCGGGGATAAGTATGAGGTTGTGGATGAGGTGCAGGCGGGGGAAGTCTGCGCCGTGACCGGTTTCACCTCCACTTATCCGGGACAGGGGCTCGGTGCCCGGCAAGATACACAGACGCCGGTGCTCGCGCCGGTGTTAAACTACCGGATCAATCTTCCGGCTGACGTGAGCCCGGTGGAGATGATGTTAAAGCTCCGCGAGCTGGAGGAGGAAGACCCGCAGCTGCACATCCTGTGGAATGAGGAATTGCAGGAAATCAGCGCGCAGATGATGGGGCAGGTGCAGATCGAAGTGCTCACACGCCTGATTCAGGAGCGTTTCGGCGTGACGGTCGTGTTTGGCCAGGGAAACATTCTCTACAAGGAGACCGTCGCAAAACCGGTGGAGGGCATCGGGCACTTCGAACCCCTGCGGCATTATGCGGAGGTGCATCTTCTGATCGCGCCGGGTGAGCCGGGCAGCGGCGTGCAGGTGGAGAGCGTCTGCAGCGAGGATGTGCTGGACCTGAACTGGCAGCGTCTGATTGCGACGCATGTGGAGGAGCGGGAGCATCCCGGCGTCCTGACAGGCGCTCCGCTCACGGACGTAAAGATCACGATACTGACCGGGCAGGCACACATCAAGCACACGGAGGGCGGAGACTTCCGGCAGGCAACGTACCGTGCCATCCGGCAGGGGCTGAAGTCCGCAGAGTGCGTGCTGCTGGAGCCGTGGTATGCCTTCACGCTTGAAGTTCCGCAGGAAGCCCTCGGACGTGCGATGACGGATATCAAACAGCGCTTCGGAACCTTCGAGCCGCCCGAGTTCGTGCCGGGGCAGCATGAGGACAGGGCAATTCTGCGCGGCACGGCGCCGGCCGCAACGATGCAGGATTACATGACGGAGGTTCATGCCTACACCAAGGGGCTGGGGAATCTGACGCTGGAACTGTCAGGCTATGATGTCTGCCACAACAGTGAGGAGGTCATTGCCGGGAAGGCCTATGACAGCGAGACGGACACAGCGAATCCTACAGGGTCAGTCTTCTGCGCGCACGGGGCGGGCTTTGTGGTTCCGTGGGATGAAGTGGACAAGTACATGCATTTAGAGAGGGTGTATACTCCCGGAGCGTACGAGGCGCAGGAGGGAAGGAGTTATCGGACAGACACAGCAATCAGCGCGGAGGAAGCGGATCTTCTCTCCGGTGTGCGGCGCAGGCAGAGCTGGGAAAAATCCGTTGGTTCTATGAGTTCCTTCGAGCTGGACAAGGAGCTGGCGGATGTCTATGCCAGAGAGTTCGGGATGAGCCGTGAGGACATGGAAAACGCCGCGCGCAAAAAGTGGAGCGGGCGCGGGGAGCATAAGCCGAAGCCCTCCACTGTGAAACTGGACAAGAAGGGAAACCCGATCTATCCCGCCAAGGGTCCTCAAAAAAGGCTTCTTGTTGTGGACGGCTACAATATCATTTTTTCCTGGGATGAGCTGAAAGAGCTCTCCCGCATCAACATTGATTCTGCGAGGGACCGCCTCAAGGACATTCTGTGCAACTATCAGGGCTTTGAGGGCTGTCGCGTCGTCGTCGTGTTTGATGCTTACCGGATCAGGGACAATTCAGGGAAAAAGGAGTTTTACGACGGCAGGGCACGCTCCATGGAAAAGGCGGGCTCCGCGCCGGGAATTGAAGTTGTGTACACCCGCACGGATGAAACCGCAGATGCGTATATAGAGAGGCTGGTGCATTTGGAGCGGGAGAAATACCGAATTACCGTGGCGACCAATGACGCGATGGAACAGCTTACCGTCATGAGCCAGGGGGCATTGCGTATGTCCGCGAAGAATCTGGCGGAGGAGATTGCACGGGTTGGAAACCTGTGGTAAAATAAAATGATAGCGGATAAGCGGGGAGATGGGATACGATGTATATGTTCTTTTTCACAGCAGAATTTATTGTAATTGGTTTGATCATGACCTCGCTGTTACTGCTGTTGTTGTCCGGGGATGCCTCAAAGGAGCAGAAGCTGATGATTTTTTTCCTGTACGGCTCGCTCCTGCAGAATATAGGCTATCTCCTGGAGATTACGGCAGGGAGTATGGAGGCGGCAATTCTGGCAGTCAAGGTTGAGTATCTCGGCTCTATTTTTGTACCGCTGTTATATTGTAGTTTTATATACAATTACTGTTACCGGAAGGTATCGGGGAAGCTGGTCGGCGCTTTGCTTTTTATCAATATTATTTTGCTTTTATCCGTGTTTACCTGTGATAAGACAAAGCTCTACTACAGCAATATCGATTGGGTTCAGGGAAACGGCGGCCACTATTTTCTGCAGCTCACAGTGGGACCGATGTATGTGGTTTTTTTAATATTCGTATGTTTAGTTCCGTTTGTGATGTCCGTCGGCGTCCTGCTCAAAACCATCATTTTCTTCCCGGACCATGCGCAGACCCGGCAGTATAAGAGCATGGCATTGCTCTCGCTGTTGCCATTTGTTTCTCTTTTACTATATATGATGAAACTGACCGGCAATTTTGACCCGACACCGGCGGTCTTGGGGCTGATGCTCTCCAGCGTGCAGATTCTCATCTGGAGCCGCAGAAATTATGACTTCCGGCATCTGGCTGCGGAGGTAGTATTGCAGAGTATCAGCGGCGGTGTGCTTGTGCTGGATGACGAAAGGCGCATTGTCAGCTACAATCAGACGGCACAAAGCATATTCCCGGATTTGAGCCCGGATGTTCTGGGGGATTATGTGGACAAAATCGAGGAGTTTCATGAGGAAATGCTGGATGTGGACCACAAGACCTCCCTTTACATCAACGACCGTTATTATGAGTGCCAGACCAAAAAAATGTTTGGAAGCCGGAGCACGCTTGAGGGATACACGGTTCTGATCTTAGATGTCACGGACACCAGAAATTATATCGAGGAGATCAAGCTGTTCCGGGAGAAGGCGGAGCAGGCAAATGTGGCAAAGAGCGAATTTCTTGCCAATATGTCGCATGAGATCCGCACGCCGATGAATGCGATCATCGGGTTAAGCGATATCCTCATCGAGGAGAGCAGGGGAAGAAAGCTGTACGCTTATGCGAGGGACATTAAGTCTGCGGCAAAGAACCTGCTTGCGATCATCAATGACATACTCGATTTGTCCAAGGTGGAAGCGGGAAAAATGGAGTTGGTGCTCGCCGATTATTATGTGAAAGCGGCGGTCGGCGAGGTCGTTGGAATGATGGAGGTAGCAGCCGCCCAGCGCGGGCTGGAGCTGCAGTATGAGTATGACGCGTCGATTCCCTGTCGGTATCACGGGGATGAGGGAAGAATTCGCCAGATCCTGATCAATTTATTAAACAACGCGGTCAAATTCACGAAGAGCGGGTATGTAAAGATTACCGTGTCCGGCAGCCGGGGCGCCACTGAGGATGAAGAGGTTCTGAGGTTTGAGGTAAAGGACACCGGCTGCGGAATACGTGAAGAAGACCTGAAGAAAATATTTGACAACTTTCAGCAGGTGGATTCCAAGCGAAACCGCGCGGTGGAGGGGACCGGTCTGGGGCTCTCCATCACCAAGAGACTGGTGGATCTGATGGGCGGGAGCATTCAAGTGGAGAGTGCTTACGGCGAGGGCAGCACCTTCACTGTTACGATTCCGCAGACGATCGTGGATAAGCGTACGATTGGGGAAGGACCGGATGTCCTGCCGGCAGAGACCGAGCAGGTGAAGCTGTTCACGGCGGAAGGATTCAGGATTCTTCTGGTGGACGATAACTCTGTAAACAGGAAGGTTGCAAAGAGCCTGCTGGATACCTACAGGTTTGACCTGACGGAGGCGGCGAGCGGTCTGGAGGCGATCGAGCTGGTGAAAAAGCGCTGCTACGACCTCATCTTTATGGATCATATGATGCCGGAGATGGACGGAATCGAAGCGGTGCGAATTATACGGAGCCAATGCGGGGAAAATGGGACAAAACCGGTAGTGGTTGCGCTGACTGCCAATGTGATGGCGGGACAGAAGGAGCGATTCCTGGAAAACGGATTTCAGGATTTTCTTCCCAAGCCTCTGGACCGCAAAGCCTTAAACTGCATGCTTGCCAAGTGGGTTCCGGATGAGCAGAAAAAATATATGGAAAAAGAGAAGGATCTCCCGTGCAGCGGCTTCGAGCCTGAAGAGCTGAATATCTGGGGAATTGATGCGAACATGATCATAGACCGGTATCCGGAGCTTAAAGATTACAAAGAGGTTTTGAATCTGTATTGCATGGACGGTGAGCGTAAGCTGGAGGACCTTCGTGCATTCGTTGAGAACAGGGATTTTAAGAGCTACGAGATTGAGGTTCACGCGCTAAAGAGCGCCTCGGCGAACATTGGAGCGGCAGAGCTCTCGGATCTTGCGAAAGAACACGAAACCGCGGCGGCGCAGGGGAATGAGACCTTTGTGCTCAAAAACTATGAGGAGCTGCTGCAGATATACGCAAAGCAGATAGAGTACATACAGAAGTTTTTAAAAGAAAAGTCCGACAGTGCGGCGGACGGCGGGGAGGAGCTGCCGCAAATCAGTGCAGAGGAGCTGAACCAAAGACTGAAAGAGGCGCTCGGGCATTTGGAGCGATTCCGCTCGAAGGATTGTCTGAACGCAGTCGGGGAATTATTGAAGAGCCGAATGGATCAGGAGATTCGGACCAGGCTGGAAGAGATACAGGAACAGCTAAAATTGTACGAGGATGACCATGCTGAGGAGCTGTTTCATGAACTTATCAATCATATGGACAGGGAGGAAATAATATGATGTTTGGTAGAAAGCGGATTCTGGCAGTTGACGACAGTCCGATCAGCCTGCTGGCAATCGAACAGAAGCTGGGCAAGGACTATGAGATTATTACCGTCAATTCGGGGTGGCGTGCTCTTCGCTATCTGAGGATGGAACAACCGGATCTGATCTTACTGGATGTAAAGATGGCATTGAAGGATGGGATCGAGACGCTCAAAGACATTCGGGCGATGGAGAGCTGTGCTTCGATTCCGGTCATCATGCTGACATCGACGAGAGAGCGGAGCACGATCGTGGAAAGCTCAAAGCTTGGAGTATATGATTATGTGCTAAAACCGTTTGACACAAACGATCTGGAAAGGCGAATCGAAATTGCCCTGATGAAAGCGGAAGACGAAGCGGTGGCAAAGTGGGCTGAAGAGGACGATGAGGATGAGTGATTGATTCAAATACAGACTTGCTTTTTGGGAAAAACAGGCTATAATATGCCTTGGATTATTAAACAAACAGAGGAGGAGTTTATTATGAATCAATATCCAAATGCAGGCGCAGGCCTGAAGCAGATGTTTATCGCAGAGGTCGGAGTGATCATCTGCACAGTATGCACAATCATTCCGATTATCAACCTTATTGCGGCGATCGCGGCGATCGTATTTGTAGTGATCAGCCTGGTCGGACTGTACAGCCTGGGAAAAGACATTGAGGACTGTAAGAAGGCGTTCATTCTCACCATTGTCGGTGCGATTGTCAATCTTTTGGCCAGCCTGCTCGCTGCGATTCCGGTGGTTGGGTCCCTCTTGAGCATTGCACATACGATCATCAGCCTGTTGGTTGTGTACTTCGTGTGCATCCCGGTCAGCAAGGTTTTGAGCCAGATCGGTGCGACAGATGCCGCAGATATGGGGCAGGTCGTGTGGAAATTGAATCTGATTTGCTATGCGGCTATGATCGTGTGCAATATTCTTGCGATGATTCCGGTTTTGGCAGCCATTGGATTTGTCATAAGTATTTTGGTTTCGATTGCCAACCTTGTGGCACTGATTATGTATATGGTATTCCTTAACAAGAGCTACAATGCGTTCGGTGCATAAGCTGCCCGTTCATTCTATAGCACGAAATAAACCCCTGCGTACTTTGCGCAGGGGTTTTTATTTGTGCAAGACTAGTTGGAGAACATCACGCGCTCGCTGTTAAACATCCTTGCCAGGACCCAGGTGCAGAGCAGCGTGTAGAGCAGGTTGCTGCCGATTGTGACGGCGATGCCAAGGATATTGACATTGCCTGCTATGATCGCGCTCATGCATTTGGAGAAGTTATACAGCGGCACGAGGCTTGTGAGCACATTGGTGTCCACTGCTCCCATATATCCGCCGGCAATGCCGATGACCATGACAATAATATTCATGGGGCCGATGAGCGTGGCGGATTCCTTCACAGTCTTGGCTTGAGCGGATACCAGTGACAGGATCGCAATGAGCACCAGGACGATGGACAGTACCAGAAGAAGCAGCAGCGTATATTCTTTCACGCCCAGCTTGGAGAAATCAAAGAGCTCCATATCCTCCGCCTGAAACAGCTTGGGCAGAGAGAGCATCATGCCCAGGAAGCTTGATACGGCGCTGAGCAGAGTCATAATGCTCATGCTGATGATCTTGCCGAGGGCGAGGGAACTGCGCTTCATCGGCGTGACAAGAAGGGTGGCGATGGTGCCCCTCTCCTTCTCTCCGGCGATGAAGTCCGGTGCGATGGCGCAGCAGCCGGAGAACAGCAGCGTCAAAAACAGCATCGGGATCATGGCGGACATCATCCGCGACATCAGATCCGTGCCGTCAGCGAGGTCGTATTGATCCTCAGAGACATTCACGTCGAATTTATTTGTGAAGGTACTCTCGAAGAGGTCCAGCAAAGTGCCTACACCCTGATAGCATTCCATGGAGGCTGTCTCGCCGGAGTTGTAGTACATGAGAATTTCAGGGGCCTTCTGACCGGACTGGGCGTCATAGGACGCAATCATCTCGTCAAAGCCCTCCGGGAACACCAGACACAAATCCAGCTCGCCCTTCGTGATGGCTTCCTTCGCGTCATCCAGCTTTTGTGCGGTGATGGGCTCACTGGTGAAGTCCCCCTGCTTTAAGACGGCTTCGATGGAGGCCGGCATGTTGACCGCCTGAATTTTGTATACGTAATTCTCATCCGTGGTGAGAAGCGTGGAGAACATGGTTCCCAACAGCGTATATACAATAAAGATCATGAGTCCCGGCATGATGACTGTGGAAAACAGCAGCTTTCGATCGGTAAAGAACCGGGACAGCTCTTTTTTGACTATGGTTATAAGATTACTTTTCATCGTTTCCTACCTCCCTGACATATACATCAAAGAATACATCCTCCAAGCATTTCTCCGCGGTCATGGCATGGAGGGTGTCGCACTGTGTCATCCGCCCATTAATGATAATGCCCACGCGGTCCGCGATTTTTTCCACCAGACTGAAAATGTGGGTGGAGACAATGACGGTCTTGTGCTCCGCCTTCAGACCGATCAGAAAGTCCGTGACGGTCTTTGCCGTGATGACATCGAGGCCGTTCGTCGGCTCATCAAAAATGATGATGTCCGGGTCGTGCACCAGCGAGATGGCGATGGATGCCTTCTGTTTCATACCGGTGGACAGATTGGACACCTTCACTTCTGCAAACTGGTTGATGCCGAAGGTGGTGAACAGCTTTTCCTTGCGAATCTTGCGATCCGCCTCTGACACTCCGTGGAGATCGGAAAAGAAGTCAAATAGGTAGTTTGGGGTAAAGAAATCCTCCAGTTTCAGATCGCTGGTGAGAAATCCAATCTTTCCGCGCACTGCCTCGGGAGTGTTCACGACGCTGGCTCCGTCCACTATGCAGTCGCCGGAGTCCGGCCGTATCAGGGTCGAGATCATGCGCAGAGTCGTAGTCTTGCCGGCGCCGTTCGGCCCTAAAAGAGCGAACACCTCCCCACTGTATGCATCGAAGGACAGCCCATCGACCGCCACCTTTGTGGCGGAAGAATTCTTTTCCAGCTTCTGCTGCTTTTTTGAAAGCTTGAAAGTTTTGTGCAGATCCTTTGCCGATAAAATCGTTTCCATAAAATGAATCATTCCCCTTTCCATGTGGTGTATATCTTAACTGTTTATGCTCTATATATACACCTAATACAGATTCATGTCAAGGGCTTTTTCTTTTTTCTTGTGCTTTTTGGTCATACCCCTTACAATCCGCTCATAAACTGTAAAAAAGCAATTTGAGGGGATTTCTTTTGAAAGATTATATTGAAGAGCGCGCGGTGGAGATCGCTAACTATATTATCGAGAATAACACGACCGTGCGTTACGCCGCAAAACATTTCGGCATATCTAAATCTACCGTACATAAAGATGTAACAAAATAGAACGATCAGTACGGCAGAATCCTGGCGATCCTGTAATAGATTTACTTGACAACACTTCCGACACTTGCTACACTACTGAAAACTAACACGAAGAATCTGAATTTTTGGTTTGAGAGGCGGGGGAGGACATGTATGCAGATCTTCATATGTGATGACGAGCCGCAGATGCTGTCGGATATATCCAAAAAGGTTCTTGAATGTCTGCCGGACACTGACGTCCGGCTTTTCTCCTCGGGGCTGGACCTTCTTCACAGTCTGGATACAGAGCCCTGCGACATCCTGCTGCTTGACATTGATATGCCGGATATAACCGGATTGGAAATAGCCAGACATCTTGCGTTAGGGGAGAAGAGGCCTCTTCTTTTGTTTGTGACAAGCCACGACGAGCTGGTTTACGACAGCTTTCAGTACCACCCCTTCGCTTTTCTGAGAAAAAGCTGTTTTGACAAGGAGATTCAGGCAGCTTTGAATGACTGTTTACAGGAAATGGAACACAGGGAAAGGCATTTTTGCTTTCGGTCGGAAGGGAACCGGGTATGCCTGTTTCTATCGGATATTTTGTACTTTGAAGCCGAAGGCAACTACCTGAAGCTGTATTCAAAATCAGAACAATACCGTTTCCGGAGCACGATTACCTCAGTGGAAAACACATTAACGGACTGCGGTTTTATCCGTATCCATAAAGGTTTCCTGATTAACCAGGCCGCCGTCAGGCTTCTCAACTCTGAGAGGGCGGAGCTTTTCGACGGCACCATTCTTCCCATTGGCAAAAGCTATACAAAAACAGCAAGAGAACAATTTTTGAGGTATATGAGAACATGAAACGTTATCGGCAGTTACAGAAAGAACTGGCTGAGCAGGAGCAAAAATATCTGAAGCTCCTGGCGCAAAAATCTGAATTAGAGTATCAGCTCTCCGTGCAGAGTGAAGAAGTGGCGTACTCCAGAAAACAGGAAAGTGACATCCGCTCTCTGCACCAGAGTGTGCGCCAATTAAAGCACGACATGAAAAATCATCTCATGGTGCTGGTTTCTTATCTGAACAGCGGGGATTATGAAGAGGCGAAAGCATATACCTCAGAGATACTGGACAAACTTAACACGATGCACAGCTATATTGAAACCGGAAATTCCCTGTTAAACCATATTCTGAATGAGAAACTGGAGCTTGCCAGGAGCTGCGGAATTGCTGTCAGGGCAGAAATCGAAACACTGTCCTTTTCCAGAATGCGCAGCATCGACTTTTCCGCATTGCTCACAAATCTTCTCGACAATTCCATCGAAGCAAGCAAAAATGAACCGGAGGGGGAGCTGCTTCTCCACATATTTCAGGATCGGGGATATGATGCAGTCAGTATAAAGAACAAAATAGGGAAATCGGTTTTAGAGGAAAATCCCCAGTTACACTCTACAAAGGAAGACAGGGAACAGCACGGAATCGGCATTTCGCAGATCAAAAAAATTGTCGCCGCCTATGATGGCATCTGTGACTTTTATGAGAAGGACGGTTATTTCTGTTCCCGTGTGTTTATCCCACAATAAGCGTCGTATGTCCCTTCCCCTTGCATTTTACCGGATGCAGGGGGTATTTTGTAGGTGAGGAAAGGTCTATGATTTATTTTGAGCATGTTTGCAAGTTTATATTATCGGATGTAAACATCCATATTCCGCAGGGAGCCTCACTGGGGCTGATCGGACCCTCCGGCTCCGGCAAAACCACCTTTTTAAAGCTGGCATGCGGCCTGTTGCAGCCGACAGCAGGATGTGTTCACACCATGCGGCGGATTCCCGGGAAGAACCGGCGGAAGCTGGGAAACGTGACCGGCGCCTTTTTTGCCGATATTCCCTTTTTTCAGGAAACGGATACGGTGGAAAGCAATTTCCGGGATTTCAAAATCATCTATCGGATGAGGGATGATGTCTTTGCCAGAGAATATTTTGCGCTGGCGGAGAGGCTGGGCTTTCGCTCTTTTGAAAAAGAACCGGTGAAACAGCTTTCTCTGGGGCAGAGACGCCGTGCGGAACTCGGCGCGCTCCTTCTGACCCGCCCGAAGCTCCTCCTGTTGGATGAACCGACCGAGGGGCTGGACCAGACAGCCAGGGACAGCCTGCGGGAACTCCTGATGGAGCGGAAGGAGGAAGGAACCACACTTGTCATAAGCTCACATATCATGGAGGAGATTTCTGCCCTCTGTGAAAGAATCGCCCTTTTGGATCACGGCATTCTGCGCTATTACGGAGACAAAGAGCTTTTATTAAAGCACTTTGCGCCTGATGAAGTGATGGAGATAAGCTTTTCGGGAAAGCTTCCGGATTTGGAGGACCTGCCGTTAAAGCATTATTCTCTGCACCAGAATAAGTTGAGACTGACATACAACACAAATTATGTCAATTCCGCAGAACTGCTCCGCCATATTTTAGGGCAGACAACGGTCACGGCAGTTACCACGCAAAAATCCGGCCTTTCAGATGCAATTAACACAATAGAGAAAGGGGAAAAGCATGAGTTTTATTGAAGTTAACGAGGTGAGCAAGGCGTTTCGGGTAAGCAAGCGTTCTGCGGGTATTCCGGGCATGTTGGCGAATCTGATTGTTCCCAAATATGAAAAAAAGCAGGCGGTAAACAACATCAGCTTTTCTATTGAAGAGGGAGAAATGGTGGGCTTTATCGGTCCGAATGGCGCGGGGAAATCGACTACCATTAAAATGTTGTCCGGCATCCTGTATCCGGACACCGGAAGCGTGCGGGTAAACGGGTATATTCCATACAGACAGCGCAAAGAGTACGTGGGGAGCATCGGCGTTGTATTTGGGCAGAAGTCCCAGCTTCAATGGGATCTGCCGGTCATCGACAGCTTTGAACTGTTAAAGGCAATTTACCGTGTTCCGGAGGAAGTCTATCAGAGAAATCTGAAACGCTTTATGGAGATGCTCGATATGTCCGGTTTCATAAACCAGCCGGTTCGTCAGCTTTCCCTGGGACAGCGGATGCGTGCGGACATTGTCGCGGCGCTCTTACATTCTCCCCGGATCGTCTTTTTCGATGAACCGACCATAGGCGTCGATGTCGTTGGAAAGGAAACGATTCGGAATTTCATCTGCGAGCTTAACGCCAGAGACAAGGTTACTATGATTTTTACGACACATGATATGCAGGATATTGAAAAAACCTGTAAGCGGCTGATTATTATTGATAAGGGTTCCAAAGTATACGACGGCCTCCTCTCCGGCATTCGCAGCGCTTATGGAACGACAAGGCAGGTGGACGTAGAGTTTGCCGGAGACTGCACGGTAGCGCCGATTGAGCATGTGGAGATCAAGGAGCTCGACGCGCCGGGCGGACGAAAAAAGCGTTTTCTGTTTGAGAGCAGGAAAGTACAGATTGATTCCCTGATGAGCGGCCTGTTGGCCGATTATGCAATCCGGGACCTCGCCGTTTCGGAGCCTGAAATTGAAGGGCTCATCCGAAAGATTTACAGCGGGGAGGTGGCTCGATGACAAAGCTTTGTCCTTATTTTGCTTTTGCCAGAAAAAGCTTTCTTGGCCGGAGCGCATATCGCTTTAACCATTTCATGGGGATTTTAAATACGATTATCCGTATTTTCGTCTATTTGGAAATTTACCGTGCCCTCTACGGCGATCGGACTGAGATTGACGGCATAACCATCACAATGGTTGCCACCAACTTTATTCTGTCGCTGGGGCTGGATTCCGTGTTTTTTGTCAACGATTACTACCTTCCGAACCGTATTCAAAACGGGAGCATTGCAACCGAGCTGCTGCTTCCGGTAAGCTTCCACGGAAGGATGCTGGCTGACAATCTGGGGAACGCCCTGTTTCAGCTGCTGTTTCATTTTGTTCCCGCAGTGGCAGTCTCCGTATTTTTCATCGGGTTCTCGGCGCCGGCAGGGCCTTTGATGTTGTTTCTGTTCCTTCTGAGCGCATTATTCGGTTACGGTGTCTTATGGACCATCAGCTTCGCGGCACAGATGCTTTCCTTTTGGCTGATTAATGTCTGGAGCATCATGACAATCAAAAATGTCTTTATCAATGTGCTGTCCGGTTCCATGATACCGCTTTGGTTTATGCCGGGCTGGATGAGGGGAGTGATCCGTTTTACGCCCTTTTCTTCCATCTATTTTACGCCGGTACAGATTTATCTGGGACAGCTGTCCCTCCCGGAAATTCTGCGCGGTTTTCTGATTCAGGTATTTTGGATTGTTTGTTTATTTTCCGTCGGGATGCTTCTATGGAAAAAGGGTCAGAAAAAGCTTGTTGTACAGGGAGGATAGCGGACTATGAAAAACGATACGATACATCTGGCGGGAGTTTATACCAGAACCATTATGAAATCCTGGTTTCAATATAAAGTGGATGCGGTTCTCCGCTCCCTTGCAGTGTTTTGCAGAGAAGCAACCGGGATTATCGTAATTTATTTTACCCTGCTGAAATTTAATACTTTGAATGGCTGGGACATTCACGAGCTGCTGTTTCTGTTCAGCCTTTTGTTTTTAACCTACGGAATTCTCATTATCTTCTTTACCGGTTTGCGGGACTTTGGGAGAACCGTCCGAAACGGCGGCTTTGATCGTTTTATTTTAAGGCCGCGGGGGCTCCTTTTCCAGCTGATCTTTTCCAATGCGGATTGGTTTGCCGCCATCGGACACGGCGGCCTGGGGATTGTACTGTTTGTAATTTCGGCGGGAAGCGCAGGGATTGCCTGGAATGCAGGCACTGTAACCTACTATATTGCGGCCGTCACAGGTGGCGTTCTGATTCAGGGAGCAATCTTTTTGTTTCTTGCCTCTCTGAATATCTACTTGCTTGAAACAAACAGCCTGAAAGAGCTTTTCTACTGGAATATGCGAAAGTTTGCGGGATACCCGATCAGTATCTTTCATAAGGCCATCCAGTTTTGTATGATTTATGTTGTTCCGTTTGCCTTCGTCAACTATTTCCCGGCACAATATTTATTGCGCAAGGAGGATATGGCGGGCTACCCTTCAGTTTATATGTATCTTACCCCTGCCGTCGGGGCCGTTCTGTATCTGGCTTCCTATGGGTTCTGGCGTTTCAGCATCCGATATTATAAGAGTTCGGGCAATTAAGGTTCTATTGATGAGTTGTCAAAATGGCGTGAGGGCAGTTATGGATCTAAGAAAAAGATCGATAGCTGCCTTTTGACTGTGGTAACTTATGTTGGAAATAGGGCATCATATGTTTATGGCGATTGATATGGCAACAAAGATGGTTATAATTAACTTTGAAAGGCGGTGAGATTTTGAAGATCGAGATTTTGGTGGATGAAAAGGCAACAGATTTAAACATCTCCATTACCTGTAAGCAATTAACACCGGATATCGAGAAAATGCTTGCGACATTGCGAATGCTGGACCATCAATTGATGGCGAAGAAAAATGAGGAGACTTACCTGCTTGATATCGCACAGGTGATCTACATAGAAAGTGTGGACAGAAAATGTTATCTTTATACATCTGATGAAATGTACGAGTCTGATTTTCGCCTATATGAGTTAGAGCAACAGCTTGAGGAGTATGGTTTTATCCGTGTGAGCAAATCGTTTCTTATCCATTTGCAAAACGTTCAGTCTTTGAAAGCTGAAATTAACAGAAAAATTCGCATTACCATGTCAAACGGAGAACAGATTATAGCCTCAAGGCAGTATGCGGATGAGCTGAAAAAGAGATTGGGGGTGATATAAATGGAAAAGAAGAAAACGATTTTTGATTACCTGGCACAGATCATGATTGTATTTGGATTTACAATGCTGACCCTAAATATTTTCTGCCTTGCTTTTGGAAGCTCTGCAAAGGAATTTTCAGCCCTCTTTGAGCTTGGAGATCAGGGGATTCCTGTGGGGATTTCGCTGCAGTTTTTATGTCTTTCTGCGCTGATAACAGGAGCGCGTTTTGTATTCTTTACTGACGCGGTTATACAGACAATGCCTATTTGGTTGCGGACAATTTGCATGTTATTTTCTACGGTTACAACGATTGCTGTTTTTATAGTTATATTTCACTGGTTTCCTGTTAATATGTGGCAGCCCTGGGCAATGTTTTTTGTCTGTTTCGGCGTATCGTTTCTCGGAAGCTGTTTCGTGGTGACAGTGAAGGAAAAAGTTGAAAACAAGCGCATGGAAGAGGCACTGCGTCGTTTGAAAGAAAGGGAGGGAAATAAAAAATGAGCTATGCGATCACAGCAGATGGTCTTTCCGTCAAGTATACAGATAACTGGGTTTTGAATGATATTTCTTTTAAAGTGCCCAAAGGGTATATTTTTGGACTGTTAGGACCATCCGGAGCGGGCAAGACTACTCTTATAAAGCTATTGACAGGACAGCTCCGGCAAGATCGCGGATTTGCAGAACTCCTCGGAAAAGACACAAGAAAATTAACTGCGCTGGAGCATGGGCAGATCGGGGCAATGATGGATAACTGCGGTTTATATGATCGGCTGTCCGTTTACGATAATATGTCTTTTTACGCAGATATTTATCGCGTTTCTCGTAGCGCGATCACTGATACCTTGAAAAGTATTGGTTTGTATGAAGCTCGGAATACAGCCGTTTCCAAGCTTTCAAAGGGCATGAAAAACCGGCTCTCATTGGCCAGAGCATTGATGAACAATGCAAAGGTACTTTTTCTTGACGAGCCGACTTCCGGGCTTGATCCGACAACAACAAAAGAAATTCATAGCATTCTGGTCGAGCAAAAGAATAAAGGAACAACGATTTTTCTTACAACGCACAATATGTTTGAAGCAGAAAGTCTTTGCAGCTGTGTAGCGCTGCTGAGCAAAGGCAGCATTATAGAGTACGGAAAGCCTTCTGATATATGCAGGAAATATAATCACTTGAATAAGCTTCACATTACACGAAAGGATGGAAAAGAGGTAATGTTGGAAAACAATAGCACCTCAGCCTCTGTAGTAAAAGAGTATCTCGAGGAAAACATGATTGAAGCGATCCATTCTACAGAACCGACACTGGAAACAGTTTTTATTGAACTTACAGGAAAGGGATTAGAGTGACATGAAAAATATTGTTGCAATTTTCAAGAAACAGCTAAAAGATACCTTGAAGAACAGGACGATTTTAATTCAGTTTGTCATGTTTCCTGTAATGACATTGATTATGAACAACACAATAAAGATGCAGGACATTCCAGAGAATTTCTTTGTAAATCTGTTTGCCACGATGTACATAGGAATGGCGCCATTGACAAGCATGGCAGCTATCATATCGGAGGAGAAAGAAAAGAATACGCTTCGGGTATTGATCATGTCCAATGTAAAGCCGTATGAATACCTGTTAGGGATTGGCAGCTATGTCTGGTTTGCCTGTATGATTGGGGGGCTTGTAATTTGTGCTGCAGGCACATACAATCTGCAAACAAGCATTGCGTTTATGGGGATTATGGCAATCGGCATTCTGACCTCCTTGCTGATAGGGGCAATCATAGGTGTTTCAAGTAAAACGCAGATGATGGCAACTTCAATAACCGTACCTGTTATGATGATCTTTTCTTTTGCGCCTATGTTATCGTTGTTTAACAGCGCGATTAAAAAAATTGCGATGATTATCTATTCCGAACAGATTAGCCGTATGTTTAACCAAATAAACAGTTTGCAGCTTAATGCGGAAAATATAGGTGTTATCGTGATAAATATTCTTATTGCGGCAATTATGTTTATCATTATCTTCAAAAGGTGCAGGTTGGTGTAAATAATTAGATTAGGATATGGAGGTTTTTCAACAGTAACGGCAGGGTATAAAATACAGAGCAAGGGCAGTCACAGACCGTAGGGAGCTGATTATGAACAGATCACGGTCCGGGCTGTCTTTTTTGCGTTTTAGGGAATTATTGCAATGCAAAGGAATGGAAGCATTTTGAAGTAATTTATAAAAATCATTAATAATTTCAAGATGGTTTTCATAAAATGGACAAAGACCATGAGGGCGGGGAGGTGTTTCCCACCATGCAAAATTTTTCCAATGGAAAAATAAGAAAGCTGAATTATATCATACATAATCCGAATACAGTGGAAGAGACAGCTAAGGTGCTGCTGGATGTGTTGGTTCAGGCAAATGCAGGAAAGGTGGAGAAAAAACTTAGGGCATTGTCAGATTGCAATGGAGGAATCCGTGAATTGGAGGGAGTTCAAGCCGAGGCCGCTGGGATCATATGATTTCAGCGGCTTTGCACTTTAATTGACTAAGGTTTTATCAATATTAATAGTTTACAAATAAAAATATGAGAAAAAATCTCATATATAGTTTACAAAAAGGAAAATCTGTGTATAATATAGCTATAAGATGGGGGTAGAAACTATGTTATGCCAATTTACCGTAAAAAACTATAAAAGCATCCGTGAAGAGATGACTTTTGATATGCAAGCCACAGCAATAATGGAACATAGGG